>CAJGDO010000004.1 GCA_904502225.1 uncultured Clostridia bacterium | reverse complement strand
AATTAGGGAAAAATACAAAGTTTTAGCAGAAGAACACGGCAAGGAATACGTTTATAATATATTAAAAGAAAAAGATCCCGAAAGTGCTGAAAAACTTCACTATAACGACGTAAAAAGGGTTATACGAGCACTTGAAATATGTGATAGTGGCATAAAAAAATCTGAAATTAACGACCAATTAATTGCAAAATATGATTATAGGGCATATTCAATTGACCACCAAAGAGAATATTTATATGAACGCATAAACAAACGTGTTGATATTATGGTTCAAAATGGATTGGTTGATGAAGTTGAAAGTTTATTAAAATCAGGTATAAAAAAAGATAATCAATGTATGCAAGCGATTGGCTATAAAGAAATTATAGAATATTTGCAAGGAAATTGCAGTTTAGACAAGGCCATCGAAGATATAAAGTTAAACACAAGGCATTATGCAAAGCGTCAAATCACTTATTTTAAGAAGTTTGATTTAATACGCTTAAAACCCGACGGACCACAAAAGTTAGCACAAATTATTTACAAGGATTTTTATAATGATAGACAATAGTTTAATTAATAAATGCGAAGAAAAACTAAATAGTGTATTTAAGCATTTTGAAGACGTTGCACTTTTTAATCAAGAAAAGGTGTTAAATTCGTTTAAGAAAAATCATTTAGCGTTAAGGCATTTTGTAGGCACAACCGGATATGGTTATGGCGATGAAGGGCGTGATATGTTAAACGCTGTTTTTGCTGATGTTTTTAATGCAGAAAAGGCAATATGTTCTCCAAACATAGTTTCTGGCACACATGCACTTTCTCTTTGTCTTTTTGGCGTTTTAATGCCTGGTGATAAAGCGTTATGCATCACAGGTAAGCCATATGATACCTTAAACGACGTTATTTACGGAAAAAATATAGGCTCACTCGCCGATTACAACGTTGAATTTTCATGCATTGAATTAAACGAAGGCAAAATCGATATAGAAAAAATTAAAGATTATTTTACTAAAAACGGCAAGCCAAAAATGATTTATATGCAACGCTCAAGGGGTTATGCTTGGCGTGATGCTTTATCAATATCCGACATAGAAAATGCAGTAAACCTTGTTAAATCATTGGGTTTTAACGGTTGTATTATGTTAGACAACTGTTATGGCGAATTTTTGGATAAAATAGAACCAACCGAAGTTGGCGTTAATCTTATGGCTGGCTCTATGATTAAAAACCCTGGCGGTGGAATTGCACCAACAGGCGGGTACGTTGTTGGAAGTGAAGAATACGTTAATATGGTTCAAAATCGCCTAACTGCACCGTCAATAGGTGGTGAAGTTGGCTCATATAGCAATGGCTATCAATATTACTTCCAAGGCTTATTTATGGCACCACACGTCGTTTTACAAGCGGTTAAAAGTTCTTTGTTGTTCGGTGCAGTTTTAGAAGAATTAGGTTATGAAACTTCACCTAAAATAACCGATTTACCAAAAGATATTATAAGGGCAATAAAGTTTAATAATAGCGAGCAATTAATTTCATTTATTCAAACCATACAAAAAAATTCACCAATCGATAGTTTTGTTGATGCATTGCCTTGGGCAATGCCTGGCTATGAAGATGAGGTTATAATGGCTGCAGGTTGTTTTGTTCAAGGTTCTTCAATTGAGTTATCTGCAGACGCTCCAATAAGACCGCCTTATATTGCTTATATGCAAGGTGGGTTAACGTATGAACACGCTAAAATCGTGCTTAAAAACGTAAAACTATAAAAAAAAATAGAAGAACAGAAACGTTCTTCTATCAATTTTTAACTAGCGGATTAAAATTTACGCATTAAGCCTTTTACAACGCCTAAAATGATAACGTCATCAAAAATCATATCTTCCATAGCGTCATTTTCAGGATGTAAGATTATTTTACCGGCTTTTTTGTAAAACCTTTTAACAGTTGCACTGTCATCGATAAGAGCGACAACGATTTGACCGTTAAAAGCATCGCTTTGCTGTTTAACTATGATAATGTCTTTATCATAAATTCCGGCATTAATCATACTGTCGCCCTTAACTTTAAGTGCGAATTCGGTGCCGGTTGCATTAAATTCTTCAGGGATAGGGCAATATCCTTCCAAGTTTTCAACAGCAAAAATTGGCATACCAGCATTAATAGTTCCGACAATTGGCACGCTTTTGAATTGACTTGGCCTATTAGGTAGTGTTAAAGCCCTGTTTTTTGAAGGGGACTTTTCTAAAAGCCCACGCTCAACCAATTTGTCGAGATAATACGATGCAGTCGCCGTCGATTTAATACTCAATTTTTCACAAATTTCTCTAACCGATGGTGGATAACCAAATTGGTTAATGAAATTTGACGTGTAGGAATAAACTTCTTTTAATTTTACTTCAATTTTTTTCATAGCACAATTTTAACATAAATTAAAACAAAAGTCAAACATATGTTTGTATATTTTAAGGAGAAAAATAAAATGGATACAAAAAAATGTGAAATTTATGATAGAGACTGTATTAATTGTGGGGAATGCGACAGGTGCGACCTTGATCCAAACAAAATTTGCGACAGTTGTGGCAAATGTATAGAGTGTGATAAAAACTATAAAATAATTAAAATTACTAAAATTATTACTGATGAAAATTAATATATAAAGGCGTTCCCAAGTTAATGGGAACGCCTTTATATATATTATGTCATGTGAGAAGGATCTAAAATATCTTTTAACTCATTTTCGCTTAAGATGTTATGCTTTAACACAACCTCTTTAATTGAAAGATTAGTTTTAAGTGCTTCCTTGGCAATTTCGGCTGACTTTTTATAGCCGATATAAGGGCAGAGGGCAGTGACTATGCCAAGACTGTTATTTAACAACTCTGAACACTTTGTCTTATTCGCAATAATTCCTTTAATACAATTTTCCGTTAAAGTGTTTACTGCGTTTGTTAAGCATACAATTGATTCAAACAATTTATAGAAAATAACAGGTTCAAAAGCATTAAGTTCAAGTTGTCCGGCTTCAGCCGCCATAGAAATTGTCACGTCGTTTCCAATAACCGCAAAAGCAACTTGTGAAACAACTTCTGGAATAACAGGGTTTACTTTACCCGGCATAATAGAAGAGCCGTTTTGCATTGCTGGTAAAACAATTTCGGAAATACCCGTTTTTGGACCACTTGCCATTAAACGCAAGTCGTTGCACATTTTAGATAAGGTGACTGCACAAGTTTTTAATGTACCTGAAACGTAAACAAACCCGTCTAAATTTTGTGTGCTATCGATTAAGTCCTTTGCTTGTATTAAATCATACCCAGAAACTTTTGATAATTCCTTGGTAATGTTTGTTAGATATTCTTTATTAGCGTTTATTGATGTTCCGATTGCTGTTCCACCAATATTAACTGAATACATTTCATTTATAGATTGTTTAACTAATCTATAACATCTTTTAATAGCAGATGCATATGCAGAAAATTCTTGGCCTAAACGAATTGGCACAGCATCTTCAAGTTGGGTTCTGCCCATTTTTATTATATCGTGGAATTCTTCAGCCTTATTTTCTAAATTAGCAATCAATTGGTCTAATTGTTCAAAAAGTAGGGCGGACAAGTCTAAAACCGTTAACTTACCAGCCGTTGGCACAACGTCGTTAGTTGATTGTGACTTATTAACGTGGTCATTTGGGTGGCAAATATATTCACCAAGTTTTCCACCTAAAATTTCAGTCGCACGGTTAGCAATAACTTCGTTCACGTTCATATTAACAGAAGTACCAGCACCGCCTTGGATAGCGTCAGTAATGAATTCTTTATCAAATTTTCCTTGCAAAATTTCATCACAAGCACTCACGATTGCATCTGAAATTTTTGCATCTAAATTGTCCGCATTTTTATTTGCAATTGACGCAGCCTTTTTAATTTTAACTATATTGTAGATAAAATTAATGTTCATAAGGTTGCCACTTATGTTAAAGTTTTTAGCACCCCTTGATGATTGAACCCCATAATATGCAGATGCGGGAATTTCAAGCATTCCTATTGAATCAGACTCGTTTCTATAACTCATATTAGCCATCCTCTTTTAGTGTAATTTGATTATATCACACTTATTTTTATACCAAATAAAATTTTAACTTTAAAAATATTTTTTTAATAAAATAAAATTTTGCCTAAAAAATATTTAATTTTATAAAATTTATAGTTGCATTTTTTTACATTATGAATTATAATACTTAAAAACAATAGTGGATAGGAATGAAGATGAAAAATACTATTATTGATGAAATAGACTTAAAAATATTAAAACTTTTACAAGACGATGCAAGAATTTCAGTAAAATCGATTGCTGAAAAATTGTTTTTATCTGCACCAACAGTTAAGTCAAGAATGGATACCTTAAAAGAAAAAGGGGTTATTAAAGGGTATTATGTTGAAATTGACAATTCGGTGTATGAAAACGTTATTAAATGTTTTGTTGAAATTGAAGTTTCGCCAACCAAAAAAGATGAACTTTATAAAATCTTGATTGAATCTCCTAACGTTGTTGAGTGTGAGCGTGTCACAGGGGAATATTCCTTAATTACAAAAGTTATATTTAAAAACACTATTGAAATGGATAAATTTATCAACAAAATTCAATATTATGGCAAAACCAGAACTCAAATAATTTTCTCAACAATTATTAATAGAAGAGGAGTAAACTTATAAAAAGAAAAAATCCGATTTAATCGGATTTTTTTGTTAAATTCAAATTCATACCTGCACTTTTTCTAATATCTTCAGTTATCGCTGCATAGTGTTTTTTGGTGGTATTAACGTCTTTATGACCTAAACAATCTGCAACAACGTAAATATCGCCCGTTTGTCTATATAAATTTGTGCCAAAAGTGCTTCGAAGTTTATGTGGCGTAATTTTTTTGAGGGGAGAAACGATTTTTGCGTATTTTTTAACCAATTCTTGAACTTGCCTTGCACAAATTCGCTTGTTTTGTAATGATAAAAACAAAGGTTGCTCATCAAGTTTTTCTTTATCGCTCTGCCTTGTTTCTAAATATTCATTTAGGGCAAGGGAAACTTGATTATTAAAATATAACACAGCACGATTTCCGCCTTTTCTTGTGACCACAAAACTGTTAGTTTTTAGGTCTATATCGCCACAATTTAACCCAACTAATTCACTTATACGAATGCCTGTGCCTAAAAATAAGGTGATAATAGCCGTATCACGTAATTTTGTTGCGTTATGAAAGGCTCTTTGCTGTTTGGATAAGCCAGAACCTGTTTCAACAGTATAAAGCATATCTCCAATTTCATCAACTTGGCTATTGGAATCAAGCCTAATTATTTCTTTTTCATGTATTTTAGGCATAGAAACTTTAGTAGGGGTGTTGGCTGGCAATTTGTTTCTATTGAAAAAGTATTTATAAAAAGCACGCAAAGTTGACAATTTCCTTGCTTTTCCCGTTTCTGTGCAACGTTCATCTTTTCCGTTAATGTTATAATGACTTAAATATGCTAAAAAATATTCAATATCAGAAGTATCAAGCCTTGCTAAATCGGATAAAGTTATATCTTCAATTTGTTTATGCCTAAAAATCTTTTTTGTTAAAAAATCAAAAAACACCCTTAAATCATATCCGTAATTTAATCTTGTCAAAGCAGAGGTTGTTAGTTGAACGCCCACAAAAAATTCCTGAACGTAATAGGGTAAAGTATCAATAATTTTATCAAGCCTTTCGATACAATTAATTTCTCTTTGTTCATAATAACTTTTTTCTTTCATTTTTTTCACCATTTTTTATAATGCATAAATAAAATCATTCGTAGGGAACAAGCGTTTTTAACATTTTACCCTTACTACACATACACATATATCTATTCGCAAAACACGACTTTTGCGAATAGATTAAGTATATTATAGATTATAAAAGGCAATATGTCAAGTATTTTATAAAATTTATTTAAAATAATTTTTTTCAATTTTTACATCGATTTTCTTATTATATTTGAATTATTAGTTTTACCATATTAAAATCAGCGTATAATTTTATTATTTATCAAATCTAAAATCGTTAGGTTTTTACTAGCGATTTTAATTGTTATTTTATCTGATATAATAAAATAAAAGTAATTTTTGGTTTTTTCTTGACTAAAAATTCATTTCATAGTATAATTTATTTATAAAATATTGGAGCAAAAATATGGAACAACAACAAATTAGCAGTGATTTAATTCGTGGGCATATTGATACAATAATATTATATACCCTTGTTGATGAAGATAAATTTGCTGAACAAATTAGCCTTTCGATTGAAGAAAAAAGCCAAAATGCTTATAAAATTAATCAGGCTACTCTATACAGTGCGTTAAAACGCCTTGAAAATTTGAAATATTTATCATCATATCAAAAAGACGTTGCTGGCGGTGGAAGAAGAAAATTCTTCACCTTAACTGAAAGTGGCAGAAATTGCATAAATGAAAATTTATCAAGTTGGTCTTTTTCACGTGCTATTATTGACAAATTGATTGGTTGCGAAACTCAACCGATTGTTAAAACCGAATATATAGAAAAAATTGTTCAAATTCCGGTTGAAAAACAAGTTATTGTTGAAAAAGTTGTGGAAAAACCTGTTGAAATTGAACAAACTTCTGCAAAAAACGCTGTTTCAACGCCAAACACTGATGTTTCAACACAAGTTGTCGCAGACAAGCCAAACGATGCTGTTGAAGTCAATTTTAGAAGCGTTTTAAGCGGGTTAATACAAACTTGTGGCGTAAGCAAAAAAAGCGAGCAAGAAACTGTTAAATTAACGGCATTAGAAAAGTCTGAAACTGTTGAAGAAGTTAAAGAAGTTAAAAAACTTAACCAAACCATCAATGAAAAAGAAATATCTTCTGTTAAAAGAGATATTGCAGAAATTGATTTTTCTGACTTAAAAATTCAGGCTCTTAAGGAAGGTTATAAACTTAAAGTTTCATCAAAATATTCGTCAAACGATAACGGCACGTTGTTAAAAAATAAATTAAACTTGTTCACGTCTTTAGCGATGTTTTTACTCTTTATAACAGAAATTTTATTTTTTTCAACAACATATAAAAGCGTTTTAAACCTTTCACCTATCGTTGTTTTGGCTTTAACGGCAGTTTTAGTAATTTATCCAATAGTAAATATTGCAAAATATAGAAAAAATCCGATTTTAACGACAAGCAAAACAATAAATGCCGATTCAATTTTAACAACGGCAATAATCGTGTTCAACTTGCTAATTATCAATTTTGCATTAGTTTTGTTATTAAACGTTAATTTTTCAATATTAAAAGACGTTATAACTTTTATAGCAATACCGTTTACAATATATATTGATATATTCGTTTATTCATTGATTAGATATTTTCTTGCAAAAACTAAAGGGCTTAACTTAATAAGAAAATAAAATATAAAATCTAAAAAAAGACTTCCATTTTTGGAAGTCTTTTTAATATAAAATTATAAATTAAGCAAATAATCAACTTCTCTTGCAGATAACTGCCTAACTTGGCCACGGTCAAGTCCTGTAAGCGTTAAATCGCCAATTTTAATACGTTTTAAGAAGTCAACGTTATTATTAACGGCTTCAAACATTTTACGAACTTGCCTGTTTCTGCCTTCGGTGATTGTTATATGTAATTTAGAACCGGTTTTTGTTGATTCGATTAGTCTAATATTACATTTTTTAGTTTTAACACCGTCAATATACACACCAGAACGCAATTTTTGCACATCTTCATCTGAAACAGGCTTTTCAGTTTTAACCAAGTATGTTTTTGGCACTTCATTTTTTGGATGAGTTAGCCTAAACGTTAAATCTCCGTCATTTGTTAAAATTAACAAACCTTCGGTGTCATAGTCAAGCCTGCCGACAGGAAAAAGTCTTTTTGCACTTGGTGGCAACAAATCAATAACCGTTTTTCTGCCTTTATCGTCCTTAACCGTGCAAACATATCCTTTTGGCTTATTCATTATATAATAGTCAAAATGTTTAACCACGCTAACCACTTTGCCGTTTACCACAACAGTATCTTCGCCAACGTTAACGTCGTCGCCCATAGAGCAAATCCTGCCGTTAATTTTAACCAAGCCGTCTTGAATCATTTTATCTGCATTTCTTCTTGAAGCAACGCCACAAGTTGCCAAATATTTGTTTATTCTCATAAAACACCTAACTAAATTATCTTATATCTAATATAGTATAGATTTTTTCAGTAAAAAGCAACTTATTTTTGCAATAAATCTCAATTATACCAACTTGTTCATCTTTTTTTAATGTTTTTTTATCAATATCGTTAAACTTATATAAAATCTCAAGGTTTTCTTTTTCATAATTTGTTAGCGGTAATATAACGTCATTTTTAATATACGCAGGATATTTTGTATTATTATTAATAAATATTATATTGTTTTTATCGACTAACTTATATTTTTTATAATTTGTAAAAGCATTTGTCAAAAGATTTTTAGACCTATTGAACATGTCGGGGCAATTTAACACGACACAAACAAACTCAATTCCGTTTCTAGTGCAACTGCTAACCAAACACCTTCCGGCTTTTTTAGTAAAACCCGTCTTAATTCCTGTTGAACCTTCAAATTCTTTTAACATTTTGTTCTTATTAACTAAACGTCTATTATAATTTTGAGTTGTAAAAGGAATTTCAACAGTTTTCGTAGAAACAATCTCTCTAAATGCTTGATTTTTCATCGCATAGCACGAAATAAGTGCTAAATCATACGCTGTTGTATAATGATTATCATTGTGTAAACCGTGTGGATTAACAAAATTACTATTTTTTGCACCAATTTTTTCTGCCATTTGATTCATAAGGATTGCAAAATTTTCTGTTGAACCACTACAATGCACGGCAAGTGTTAATGCACAATCGTTTCCAGAGCGAAGCATTAATCCATACAATAAATCTTTAACCGAAAGTTTTTCACCCGCTTGCAAATAAATGCTTGAACCTTCAACTCCAGTTGTTTCCTTTTTTACAACAACTATTTCATCTAAATCGCAATTCTCAATCACACAAATTGCAGTTAAAATTTTTGTTGTGCTTGCCATATATTTTTTATCATTTTCATTTATAGCATGAACAACTCTGTTTGAATTCATTTCCATCACAATTTCTGCAGTATTTGACGCTTCAACTGTCATTATGTCACACATAATAACACTTAAAAACATTATTAAATTACAAGCAATAATTAAATATATACTAATTCTTTTTTTCATAATCGTTTTTGTTTAATTTTTCAAAAAAATCCGTTGCCTTGTCTATAATTTTTTCATACGGAGTATCTAAAACCCCCACAATTTTAAATCCGTTTTTATCATAAGTTAAAAAGCCACACGGCTTAATTGAAATTATACTTCCATTACCACCAGAGAAAGGCAAATCATTGCTTCCCTTAAAAACGCTCACCTTTCCATATTCTCCACCACCAGCAATTAAACCAACTGTAATTTTTGATATTGGGATAATAACGCCATCTTTAGTATTAATTGGCTTACCGATGGCCGTGTTTACGTCAATTATTTCACTTATATTTTTTAAGGTTGTTTCTATTGTTTGATTAATTCGGTTGCTTTTTGACTGCATATATAAACTTCTCCAAAATTATTTTTATAAAACTTAAAGCAATCATTAGTAAATTTAACACAATTACAAAATTAACATTTAATATAAATTCATTTTTATCGTTATATAAATTTATATCATTTTTTATTTTTAAATATGGTTTTACATTTGTAAAAGCAAAGCCGATTAAATTTATAATCGCATTGTATATTATCGAGATAGTCAACACTAAATCATAATTATCCTTTGACCCAATATAAATTGTTGAGTTAAACTTATAAAAATGGTAATCTTTTAACGGTTCAATCTTTTTTCTTATAGAAAAAAAATCTTTATAATAGATTATAAACGCTTTAATATTGTTAACGTGAACAGCAATACCCTCATCAATAATTTCTGCATAACCAAATAATATTGGTAAAATTTTGAACAGTTTTACCCTATACCTTAAATTTTGAGTTTTTTTATCAATTTCCCCCTCAAACCTTATAAATATAGGAAAAATTAAAAGGCTAAAAATTATTACTATTGCTATTAACACTATTTTAATATTTGCATTAAAATAATTAATATACTTTTTTATAATTAAAAAGCCATACGCAGTGCGTATGGCTTTAATAAATAATGTTAAATTTTAAAACTTTTCTATTTCTTCGTCTTTAAGAAAATCTGGCACTACCTCTTCAGATAAGTCTGGCAAATCAAAATCATCATCCAAATTGCCTTTTTCAGCATTCTTATCAGCGGTAGTTGCAACTTCTTCAACGTATGTATCTTTATGATATAAATAATCGTTTTCGTTATCATGATGAAGTAAACTAATTTTATTAATAAGTTCATCATAATCTGGTAATTGGTCCAGCGATTCGATTTGAAAACGTTTTAAGAACTTGTCAGTTGTGCCAAATAAAACAGGTTTACCAACAGCGTCTTTCCTTCCAACCGGCTCAATAACGCCTAATTCTAAAAGTTTTTGAACGGCATATTCACTGTTTCCCCTTAATTCTTCTAGGTCAATACGAGTGACAGGTTGTTTATATGCAATAATAGCCGCAACTTCAAGCATGCTTTTAGAAAGTTCTTTTTCCTTAATTGGATTGAGAACTGCAGAAACAGCATCTGCATTTTCAGGGTTAGAACAAAACTGTAATTTTTTGTTAAAAATTAAAAGTTGAATACCACTGTCTTTAGAGTACTTTTCTTTTAACTTTTCAGCACATTTTACAACGTCGTTTTGTGAAACTTCTAATTTTTCAGCAATATCCGCAACCGAAACTTGCGTTCCTGAAACAAATAATATAGATTCAATTATATTCGTCAATTTCTCCAAGTTCTTCATTTCTATCTTCCCTTAAAGTTATAGTTATGTCATCAAATATACCATTTTGTTCAACGGTAATATATTGTAATTTTAACAATTCAAGCATCGCTTGAAAGGTTGTTATAAGTTCATTTTTTGTGTAATATTTTGTAAACAACTCAAAAAAACTCATTTCTTGCTTTTCTAAAAGCGTTGTTCTGATATGGTCAACCTTATCCTTAACAGTGAAAACTTCTTTTGGTATTTCTTTTAAGACGTTTTCTTGCCTTTTTTTATCATCAACCCTCATTAAAAGTTTTGAAAAAGCATTTATAAGTCCGTCCAAGTTAAAGTCGTTATAAACAATTTTAACTTCGCCAACAGATTTATCAGGCTCTTTATAAAACCTTGAAACGTTTTCTTGTTCTTTTAGTTTAGCACTTGCCTCTTTAAATAACTTATACTCTTCAAGTTGTCTGATAAGAGCCTTTCCTTCATCTTCAATATCATCAAGGTACTCATCAACTTTTGGCAATATTGATTTAGACTTAATTTCAAGTAATGTTGCCGCCATATTAAGATATTCGCTTGCTTTATCCACGTCAAGATTTACAAGCCCATCAATATATGCTAAATATTGCTCTGTGACTTGCGAAACAAAAATGTCTTGAATTTGAATTTCTGCTTCTTTTATTAAGTGCAACAACAAGTCCAACGGCCCTTCAAAATTATCAAGTTTTGTAGAATATTCAACGACTGATTCAAACTCTGCCATTATGGTAAAATTAACCCCCAAAACATTAATATTGGTTTTTGTATTATTGAAACAACGTAATTAATTATGTTTCCAAGTATATCTATTTGGTAAAGCCCCGTTGCATCAGCAAAAATCCCCAAAAAGAATAACGCATATAAAAGATAAATTCCGTAATTCCTTAAAAACATATAAACTTTTCCACGTGTTTTATTCAATGAATCAACTAGCCTAAACCCATCTAGCGGATAAAATGGAAGAAGATTAAAAACAAAGAAAACTAAACTAAATCTAAAAGTATAATAAAGCGTACTACACAAAACGTCTGTAAAATACCCAAACGTTGGCACATACATTATAGCAAGAACTAATAACGGAAAGGCAACAAATGCCAAAAGATAATTTGCAACAACGCCAGCGATTGAAACAAAAAAACAACCTTGTTTATAATTTTTAAAATTTCTTGGATTAACAGGCATTGGTCTTGCCCAACCAAATCCAAAAACAGCAAAACATACTAACCCCACCACGTCAAAGTGTGCAAGTGGGTTAAGCGTATATCTATTATACATTTTTGGTGTATAGTCCCCACTTTTTACCGCAGCAAAACCGTGTGCGAATTCGTGCAATGGCAATACCAACATCAATGCAAGAAATATTGAAATATACTCTAAAATCTTTTCTACCATAACACTTCCAAGTAAATTTTTATTATATTATATAATAAAATCTTAAAAATTGCAAGAAAAAAATGCTTAACGAATTAAGCATTTTTTAGTTTTAGATATCATTTCTAATCAAATCTTCAAATGTTTGTGGTTTAACAATATAACGTGACGCACCATCTTTTACCATAACGACTGGCGGTATAAAGTTTCTGTTATAATTGCTTGCCATAGAGTAATTATATGCACCGGTTGATAAAACGGCAATCAAATCACCTTCATTTACTTGTGGCAACATAACGTCTTCAGCAATAATATCTCCACTTTCACAACACTTTCCTGCAATAGAATATTTAACGGTTTTTGGTGCGTTCATTTTTAATGCACTTTCAACAGAATATTTTGCTTGATAAAGTGCGTATCTTGGGTTATCAAACATACCACCGTCAATTGAAATATAGTTCTTAATACCTTTTATTTCTTTAATTCTTCCAGCAGTGTATAAGGTTATTCCCGCCTCACCGACAATTGACCTTCCTGGCTCTAAAATAAGATATGGTTTGTTTAAACCTTTTTTTGCTATACAATCTTTTAATGAATTAGCAATAGTTTTAATATAATCGGCATACTGATTGCAAGTTTTTTTAGCATCGCCATCTGCATACCAAATACCAAAGCCACCACCAAGATTTAACACACTAAACTTTATACCATATTTATCGCTTAAATGCTTGTAAAAATCGGTCATCTTTTCAATTGCAAGAATAAATGATTTTTCTTCAAAAATTTGTGAACCAATATGGCAATGCAAGCCCACCAAGTTTAAGCGTTCCTTACTATTTACATACTTAACAATATTTTCAGCATCGCCACTTTCAATCGAAAAGCCAAACTTTGAATCAATTTTTGCAGTTTGAACAAAGTGGTGTGTATGTGCTTCAACACCAGGGTTAGTTCTAATCAAAACCTTTTGTGTAATATTCTTTTGTTCACATAAAGTTTCAAGGTCGTCTGCCTCTGTATAAGAATCTATAACAATATATCCAACGCCATAGTCTAATGCAAGTTTAAGTTCGCTTTTAGACTTGTTATTCCCGTGAAAACAAATTTTTTGCATAGGAAACCCAGCCTTATTTGCTGTAAAAAGTTCACCAGCAGAAACCGAGTCTGCACCTATACCCATTTTGTTTACAATACGGTAAATTTCAAGGCAACTGAACGCTTTTGACGCATAAGCAATCATACCTTCGCCATATTCAGCGTTAAGTGTATCAGCATAAACCTTGCAAATGTTTTCAATATAGTCTTGGTCCATAACGTAAAGTGGCGTGCCATATTGTTCTCTTAAACAATTACAGTCAACACCACCAATTTCAAGATGCCCAAGTTCATTTACCTTTAAAGTTTCTCTTTGGTTCATTATTTCACCTGAATTTGTTTGTTTTTAATAATTTTAACAAATTTTCAACTTAAAAGTCAATAGTTATGGTCTAATAATAAATTATTTTTATCTTAATTAATAATTATAGGTCTAAATTACAGCCCAATTATTTACAATGTTTTTAACGTTATCAAAATAAGTTTTTTCTAGTATCGTTTCGTTTGCTAAAACGTTTACGTTTGCAATTTCAACGCCATTTTCATATGCAATTAATTTTCCAACAACTTGCCCCTTCTTAATTGGTGCAAAAATTTTCTTTAACGGTTCAAATGATAATTCTATGCCTTTTTTAGCATGCTTTTCGCAAAACAAATAAAGTGGTTTTTCAGCAACAACTGATAAAGAGTCTTTTTTACCATCTAAAACATTAACTTCAACGTCTAAAGGTTTAGAATCATCAACAATTTTTCTGTTTTCAAAGTTCGCAAAAGCATAATTAAACATTTCAGAAACATTGCTAAAACGCTCTTTACTAGTTGGCGAGCCAATTACAACGCAAATTAAACGCATATCGTTTCTAATAGCCGAAGCACTTAAACAATGCCCTGCTTCGCTTGTATAACCTGTTTTACCACTATCACAGCCTTTATAAAAACGAATTAATTTGTTTGTATTACTTATTTCAGTTGTCCTATCGTTTGGGTGTTTTACAACGTCTGTCCAAATGCGAGAAAACTTATAATAATCTTGATAATTTAATAGTTCTTTAAACATAATTGAAACGTCTTTTGCACACGAATATTGCCCTGCTTGTGGCAAACCCGTGCAGTTTACAAAAACAGTGTCATTCATACCTAATTCTTGTGCTTTTTCATTCATTTTTTTAATAAAAGCACTTTCACTGCCATAAATTTTTTCGGCCATAGCAACGCAAGCATCGTTTGCAGATGCAACTACTATACTTTTTATAAGTTCACCAACCAAATACTCACCATTAGTCTCTAAAAACACTTGCGAACCACCCATTCCTGATGCATTATCACTAACAACAACAGTGTCCGACAATGAAATTTGGTTGTTTTCAATAGCCTCAAAGCATAAAACAAGCGTCATAATCTTGCACATGCTTGCAATAGGCAAATGCTCTAATTCATTTTTTGAATAAATAACAGTATTTGTTTGATAGTCAAGTAAAATTCCAGATTTAGCATTTATTGAAATATTTTTATCTTTTTCATAATAAGCAAAAGTATTATAAAAACCATTAAAACAGCCCACTGATAAAATAAATGCTAATAAAACAAAAATTACAGAGTATATTTTTTTCATAACGTTCTCCTTTATAAAAATATTCTCTGTAATTAGTTAAATTTTATACATTATGTTAGACATAATGCATATTAAAAAATATAGATATTATCAGTTGTTAATCATATTGTCAATTTTGATACCAAAACCACGGGTTGGGTCGTTTATAAAAACGTGTGTAATCGCACCAACGAGTTTATTTTTTTGTATAATCGGGCTTCCACTCATTCCTTGAACAATACCACCTGTATGATTTAGCAAGTCTTTATCAGTAATTTTAACAACAAAGTTCTTACTGTCCCCCTCGTCAATTTTTATAATTGAAATGGAATATTTTTTTGGCGTTGCATCGTCAATAGTTGAATAGATATAAGCATCGCCAACGCTTGCTTTTCCAATACTTGTTTTTATTAACGAACTTGTATCAAAATTTTCAGTAATATTGCCGTAAACACCGCTTTCTAGGTTTTTATCAATTTTTGCGATAGCGTTTTGCTTAACGAATACCCCTTTTAATTCGCCTGCACGACCTCTAACACCCTTAACATAGCCCGTAATTTTGCTTTCATAAAGGTTGCCACCACTTATTTTTACAAGTTTTCCATCAGAATTTATAACAGGGTGACCTAACGATGCGAAACGATTGCCTTTGATATAAGTTATGGTGCCAATGCCACTTATACAATCTTTTATATATACGCCTAATTTAAATTGTCCATTAATATCTTTTGCCGAATTAATTTCTTTAATAAATTTTTGGTCGCAACGCACAAATTCAATCAAGGCTTTACCATCGTTTGAGATTGCATTTTTTATATCACATGCATTGTTAATTTCGTAGCCATTAATCGACAATATAACGTCACCTTCTTGAATACCACTGTTTTTTAATGGTGAAACAAGCCCATTTTCAGTAATAACGTCACAAATCCCAACAACTTCTACACCTTTTGTATTTAAGGAAAAACCGGCTGGCATACCACCAATATAAAGGTTTTCATCAGCATAACCAACTTTAAATAAGTTAAACGAAAAACAAAATATAATAATTAAAATTAAATTTAAAAATTTAAGACTTTTTTTCATATTTACTCCACCCTCTTTATAGTGTGTAAATTATAAAACATTATACAAACATATTATAAATAATAAAAACCTTTAATTTGCCCTAGCAAATTAAAGGTTTTTTAAGTTTTACAATGCTTTTTTATATTGTTTTGCGTTTTCAATTAAATCAGTTGCAAGGCTGATTGCCGTTTGATTATTTTTATCGCCACCAACAAGCCTTACAATTTCGTTAACTTTTTCTTGAGGAGTAAGTTTCTTAACCGAAGTCAAAGTTTTTTCGCCATCTTCATTTTTTTCTATTAATAAGTTATTGTCTGCCATCGCTGAAATTTGTGGTAAATGTGTTATGGCAATTATTTGCGTTGAATATGCAATTTTTGCAAACTTTTCAGCAACAATTTTTGCAACGTTGCCACTAATGCCCGTGTCAATTTCATCAAAAATAAAGGTTGAAACGTCATTAAACTTGGCTGTTTGGGCTTTTATAGATAGCATAAACCTGCTCATTTCTCCACCACTTATAACCATTGAAAGATTTTTAAGTGGCTCACCAAGGTTTGCTGAAAATAAAAACTCGATTTCATCTGCACCGTTTGCACTATTAAACTTGCAACCTTCAAACGTTGGGAATTCTGCAAAAGCAATTTGAAAACTTGATTTTTTCATACCAAGTTCAACCAATTCGTTTAAGATATTTTTTTCAAAAATCTTTGCAGTCAACCGTCTTTCTTGACTTAAATTTTGATATAAAAGGTAAATTTCATTACATAAACTTAACTTTTCTCTTTCTAACTCTTCAACCCTTATAGCAAAATTTTCTAATTTTTCTTTTTCATTAATAGCGTTATCTAAAAATTCGTTTATTTCACAAATAGAACTGCCATATTTGTTTTTTAATGATTTAATAAGGTCAAGGCGTGCTTCAATTTCATATGGGTTATATTCAGATTGGTCAAAATTATCAAGCAAATTATTTGCCGTGCTTGAAATATCGCTTATTTCAGCATAAACGTTTTCAATCCTATCGTAAAGGTCAGCATATGCCCCATCAAAATCGGATATTGTATTCACAACTCTATTTATATTGCCTAATATGTCCTCAACGCCACCTTCAGAACTTATGCCTTCAGATAAAGCCCTTAAAGCACCCACAATTTTTTCTTGGTTAGAAAGTTTTTGTTTAATCAAAACAAGTTTTTCATCTTCGCCATCTTGTAAATTTGCTTTGCTGATTTCATTAATTTGAAAATCTAAAACGTCAAGTCTGATTAAACGTTGGCTTTCATCACCACCAAACTCGTTTAACTCGCTAATTACTTGCTTATAATCAGAGTATTTTTGGCTTAATTCAGCCTTTATATCGGCTATTTTTTGCCCGCCAAAACTATCTAATAACGCAAGTTGATTTGATGTTTTAAGCAGATTAAAATGCTCGCTTTGGCCATGCACGTCCACCAAAATTGAAGTGAACTTTTTAAGCATAGTCGCAGTTGCACTTTCACCGTTGATTTTAATAGAACTTTTACCGTCAATGGTAAACTTTCTTGATATTAATAAGGTATCGTCTTGTTCAATGTCTAACTGGTTATAAACTTCATTGATAGCAGAATTATTTGCAACGTCAAACTCGGCAACAACCGCACATTCGGCTTGCCCACTGCGGATTAAACTTTTATCAGCCTTTGCACCCAGCACAAAATTAAGCGACTCAATAATAACCGATTTGCCGGCACCTGTTTCGCCCGATAAAACGTTTAAGCCTTTTTCAAAGCATATTTCTGCACTATCTATAAGTGCAATATTTTTTATAACGAGTTTTTGTAGCATTTATAACGATTTTAACCCTTTAACAACTATTTCAGCATCAGATGCCGTCTTTGTAATAATAAGCAAGGTGTCATCACCTGCAACAGTGCCTAAAACTTGTGGAAAATTTATTTCATCAACTGCTAAACCCGCAGCACTTGCGTTTCCACTTATAGTCTTTAAAACAATAAGATTATTTGCACTTTCTATTGATATGGTTATTTGCTTAAACAAACTGATGCGTTGTGGCGACAATTTGCTTTGCACAAGGTCAACCTTAACGTATTTTGTCTTTTTATTCGCACCTTCCACCTTAACCAAATTAAGGTCTTTTATATCACGTGAAATAGTTGCTTGCGAAACGGCAAAACCTTGCTCAATTAATTTTTCGGTTAATTCTTCTTGCGTTGAAACGTCAACCGAATTTATTAAATTGATTATTGCTTGGTGTCTTGATTGTTTAATCATTAATAATTTCCCCTGCCGTTTTGTTTAGTTTATACACTAATTTTTTGAAAAAATTATAGTCTTTTTTTCTTAAAAATACAAGTTTTTTATCAACCTTTGAAATTTCAATACAGTCGTTTTGGTTTATAAATTCAACGTGTCTGCCGTCAATAAATACCCCTACTTGTGCCTTGCCTGAAACTTTTATGCAACAAATTGATTCATCTGAATAAACAATCGGTCTTTGATTAAAAGTATGGGCTGCAATCGGCGTCATTGTAAAAACGTCTGCATTAGGCGACAAAATTGGTGCCCCTAATGAAAATGAATATGCAGTTGAACCTGTTGGCGTGCTGATAATCGCACCATCGCCAGAGTACTTTGTTAAATATGAATTATCAATCTCAATTTGGATTTCAGCCACAGTGTTGCCAACCGATTTATCATAAGTTCTTTGAACGTAAACTTCGTTTAAGGCATAATAAGTGGTGTTATTATGCTTAATTGAAATCATAGTCCGTTCATCATTAATTAATTCACTATTTTTTAATGCCAAAACAGCCGATTTTATTTCGTGCCTTTCAAACTCGCACAAAAAACCAAGTTTGCCAGCATTTATACCAATGATAGGAATATCATTTTTGTTTGCAAATTCTGCTAAACACAAAATAGTTCCATCGCCACCGATTGCAAATAATGCATCGGCTGAAATTGCGTCGTTAAGCATTTCATCTTCAAGTAAAAGGTATTCAATCTGATTGTCGATTAAATAGTTGATAAGTTCATTTTTGCAACAACCACCAGCATCTTTTTCCTTGTTATCATATACTAAAACTTTCATATTTCCCCCATAAAAGGTAATTTATATTACTTTTTCAAACAAAATTAAAAATTCAACATTTTTATCTTTATTAATCGGTGCAGTTGTAAGATTAATTTTATTAAACTTAAACTGCTTTGCACTTTCTATAACTTTTTCACAAACGGCTAAATGTATTTTTTCGTCTCTGACAATGCCGTTTTTGAACTTTTTATACTTGCCAATTTCAAATTGAGGCTTAATTAAAATCAACAACTTATCCCCAGCGTCAAGCAAATTTGAAAAGGTTGGAATAACTTGTGTTATAGAAATAAAACTTAAATCGGCAACAATTAAATCAAGTTTTTCATTAAAATCTTGTTTGCTTAATTCTTTTGCATTTTTAATAAGTAAATCAACTTTTTCATTGCCAACTAAATTGTCGTGCAAAAGTTTATCATTCAAATCGACTGCATATACCTTTTTTGCACCGTTTTGGATTAAGCAATCGGTGAATCCACCCGTACTTGCACCAATGTCAGCAACAACTAAATCATTGACAGAAAAATTAAAATCGTTTAATGCTTTTTCAAGTTTAAAACCACCCAACGAAACATATTTACTTACGTAAACGTGTTCTATCTTCGGTGTGTCCAAAACTTCAAAGGCAGGTTTTTCTATTTTTTTGCCGTTAAGAAATATCTCTCCCCGTTCAATCGCTTGTTTTGCTTTTGTTCGAGAATCAAAATATCCATTTTCAGTTAAGTAAAAATCTAATCTCATTTTATTTAGTGCGTTCAAACATTTTTTTAGTAAATTCTAATAAAAATTCGTTGTTTTCAAATTCTTTTAATATATTCAAGCATTTGTCAAAATGATATTGCAATCTACTTAATGCACCATCAAAACCAAACACTTTAATCGAAGTCAACTTATCCTGAATTTCGTCTTTACCCGGTGTTTTTCCTATATTGGACTTATCACCTTTTGCATCCATAAAATCGTCAGAAATTTGAAACATAACGCCTAAATTAAGCCCAAATTCGCCAAGCTTATCGCTATAATCTTTGCCAGAAAATATCGATGCGATTATAATTGGAGCAATAAGCAATTTTGAAGTTTTGTTGATATAAATTTCATATAAAACTTCTTCGCTAACCTTATCGCTTTTTTCATTAATCAAATCTAACGTTTGTCCGCCAATCATACCAGAAGAGCCCGAACAATAAGACAAAAATTTAAGAGCCTTTGCGTCCTCATTTGTAAACGTTTTCTTGCTTAAAACGTGTTCAAAAGCAAAATTTAAAAGTCCATCGCCCGCCAAAACACCAAACGCTTCACCAAACTTTTTATGTGTTGAAAGTTTGCCCCTTCTATAATCGTCATTATCCATACAAGGCAAATCATCATGAACAAGCGAATATGAGTGAATCAATTCAAGTGCAACGGCAAAAGCATCAACCTTTTCTAGTTGAACACCAAGCATATCTGCCGTAGCATAACACAAAACTGGTCTAACCCTTTTTCCGCCATCACAAACGGCATATTCCATTGCTTCACGTAAATATTGTGGTGTATTCGATAAGTTTGCTAATGCAATTTTTAACTGTTTTTCAAAACGGATAACATAGTTTTCGTATTGCTTTTGATAGTTATTTTGCATTATTTCTCCTACAAGCACAAAGATATGTGTTCTCAAGAAGCATAGCGATTGTCATTGGCCCAACCCCACCTGGAACAGGCGAAATTTGTGATGCAACACCTTTAACAGCATTAAAATCAACGTCGCCAACCAAACCGTTTTCAGTTCTATTGATGCCAACGTCTATAACGACTGCACCCTCTTTTACCATGTTTGCTTTAACAAATTCAGGTTTGCCAATTGCTGCAACTAAAATATCGGCATTTTTGCAAACTTGCTCTAAATTTTGGGTTTTACT
Organism: uncultured Clostridia bacterium; assembly: GCA_904502225.1. Taxonomy (GTDB): domain Bacteria; phylum Bacillota; class Clostridia; order Christensenellales; family Borkfalkiaceae; genus UBA1259. Next base: position 51,928 of record CAJGDO010000004.1, on the reverse strand, counting down.
ATGGCAAATTGTCACAGTGCAGTTTTCTTTTAATAAGAGCATTGCCATTGGCTTACCAACAATATTGCTTCTGCCTAAAACAACGGCATTTTTGCCAGAAAGTTCAACGCCAGAACTTTTTAGCATTTTCAAAACACCAAAAGGCGTGCAAGCAACAGTTGTGTCTTGGCCTAACATAAGGTTGCCAACGTTTTCAGCCAAAAACCCGTCAACGTCCTTTCCTGCTGGGATTTGTGATAAAATTTTATTTTCATATAAATGTTTTGGCAATGGTAATTGAACCAAAATACCGTCAACAGTATCATCATTTGCAAGGCTTTTTACAGTTTCTTCAACTTGTTCTTGTGTTGACGTTGCTGGCATATAAAAAGAAAGCGACTTCATACCAACATATTCTGTTGCTTTAATTTTATTTTTAACGTAAACTTGCGAAGCAGGGTTATCGCCAACCAAAATAACTGCCAAAGTGATTTGGCGATTGTTTTTTACAAAAAATTCTTGAACTTTAACCTTTAATTCATCTTTAACGTTTTGTGCAATTTGTTTGCCATCGATAATTTTAGCCATTTATATACTCCTTAACAAATTCAGCAAGAATTCCATTTACAAAATTAGTGCTACTTTCGGTTGAATATTTTGCAACAATATTAACCGTTTCATTTATAACCACAGGAACAGGTGTACTCTTAAAATTATCAAGTTCTGCCATTCCCATAATTAACGCACACTTATCAGTGTTATATAACCTTTCAAGTTTAAATCCGATAGAAAGTTCTTCGATTGCCTTAAGATATTTTTCTTGCCCCTTGTCGATTGCGGTAAGCAAATCATTAGCAAATTTTTGGTCATCTTCACTTAAATTCTTGCACAAAACAGCAAAAAGCCCTTCATCACTCGGATTGAAGAGCCGTGCAAATATATACTTATAAACGTTTTCTCTAACTTCACTTCTCATATGGTACCTACTTATTTTCTGTCGTAAAAGTTTTTTCTTCTGCTTTTTCTTCCATTTTTTCTTCGTGTTCTTCAAAATCAACGCCTGAAATATGAACGTTGACACAAGCAGCACGATATTCGGTCATCGCTTCAAGATTATGTCTAACCGATTCTTGAATTTTAAACGCAATGTCAGAAACGTTTTGGTTATAACGAATTTTAACGGTTATATCGATATGGATTCCATCCTTTTCTCTTTTAACCTTGATTGCGTTGTTTTTTGAGATGGAATTACCATCTTTTGTGTCTAATTCAATGTGTGGAATTTCTTGAACAGCCAAAAAAACAATGCCGTTAATAATATCGTCACTATACACGATTTTGCCTTCGTTCACTTGTGGTATTTTAATAAAACGAGCCATAATTACCCTCTAATAAATATTTTACATATTTATTGTACCACAAAATATTTAATTTGCATAGTGTTTTTTATGAAATCGGTATAATTTTTACATTTTCTGGTGAAACATTTGCTTCTTCTGACACAATTGAGTAAATTAAAATTGCATCGTCAGCAGAAAGCGACTCTGATTTTGCAATAACGTTTACATTATTTGACTCTAAACCAATCACAACAACAGCATCTTCAAAGCCATAAGCTTTAATTAAACTTTCAAGCAAAAGTTCTTTTTCAGTCAACTCGGTTAACTCAATCTTCATTGCTAAAGCATTGGCCCTTTCTTCACTGCCATCTTCTGCACTAGCAATAATTGCGTCTAATTGCAACAGTTCTTCATTTCTAGTTGTAATTCTTTCAGAACGATATTGTGCAAAGTAGTTTGCAGAACTTACTGTAAGCGATTGGTCAATATCAGTTGTTCCTGTAGTCATAACAAAGTTGAACACAGCCGTCACTGCAAGCAATGCAATCATACACGATAAAACAATAATTTTTCTTTTCTTACCCATTAGAAAACCTCCATAATTTAAGTTGCTAAAATTTCAATTTGATTTATATTTATATTTAACAGTGAAACGGTGGCTTGTTGAAGCCTTGTCATAACACTGATATTTTTTGCACCATCTGCAACAATTAGCACGCCCACAATTTTAGGGTACAGTTCTTTAACGACAACTGTTTTTCCATTTATCACAATGGGCGTTGTTTCGCTTTCAATTTTTCCGTTTAAATTCTCTTTTGTCGTTGTTTTCATCGCAAGCACTGTTTCCATACCCGATTCAACGGTTATAATAACCGAAACTTTGCCTGCACCATTAACTTTACTTAAAACATTTGACAACTTGTTTTCAAGATTATCCACGTAATTTGTGACAAAATCTGTGCTTACCGATTTTTCCGTTTGTTCTTTACTAAACCCGAAGACAAACACCATTAAGGCAATTGCAACTAGGCAAATCAAGATAAAATATTGAATTTTTTTATTGTTTTTAATCTTGTAAATAATTTTATTTATTCTGCTTTTACTAAATTGACTATTCATTTACATATACACAATTTTTATCAATTTGCAAATAGTTTGAAATCTGATTTTTTATTTCTTCTTTAATATCTATATGCGTCTTGTCCGAAATAATAACTGCATTTTTCAAATTGATTTCAGCACTTTCTATAACAAAATTGTTGGATTTGCTATATTTATAACAAATATTGACAAAAACGTTTTCTACCCCCATATTTTTTAGAATTTTTATACTGCCATTTTGTAATTCACTCGATTTTTTACTTGCAATATAGTCCAGATAATCGTTTTGAACCACAATTTCTGATGAATTTATAATTTCTTCAAATGAAACGTCTTGATTTTTGATCGCAGATAATGGGCTTATAACCACAAAAATTACAAGCACGGAAAATATGCTTTTTATAAACTTTCCTATCTTGCTGTTTGGTATTATTATTGAAAAAATTGATGTTAAAATTGTTATTGAACTAATACTTATAATCCACGTTTTCATTTTCTTATATAAATGCGTTTGCCGAAATTATGGTAAGCAAAATGGTGATAAACAACATAAACCCAACCGAAATTAACACAACCGATAAATACGACAAAGCTTTTGAAGTTGTTTCACAAAAATTTGTTATTTTGCTATCAGTTAAAGGTTGTACAAGGGCACAAACAAGTTTTAGCATTAACGAAAAAATAAAAATTGTTATTAGTGGCGAAATTAAGGTATAAAATAATGCAAAAACGCCAGTAATACCCACAACGTTTTTTATTAACACGCTTCCAGCAATTATTAAATCAAAACCATCTCTAATAAGCCCGCCGACAATTGGCACGGAATTTGAAATCGCATACTTTGTCGCTTTAATTGAAATACCATCAAACGTAGCACTTGTTATTCCTTGTATTGATAAAAAAACTGTAAAAATCGTTATAACAAAGCCAATTATCCACTTAATTAAACTTGTTGCAACAGCACTAAATTTTTCAAGTTTTATAGATGATGAAAAATTAGAAATTATATTAAAAATTATGGTTAAGGCAATTAACGGCATTATCAAATATAAGAATATGCTGATAATTCCATTTGATAAAAAAGCAACGGCTGGCTTATATATGCTTGCCGACACGTTCCCGCCTGATGCAACCATTAAAGTTAATATTATGGGTGACATAATTTCAGTTAAATTCGCTATATTTTTTATAATGTTTTCGGTTGTTTCGTAAAATGAAAATATTTGCCCTGATAGCAGTAAAATAATACTTAATAAACAGACAAAAGAAACTACCTCACTTATGCTTTCATCTAAAAAAGAACTCTTTAACTTTTCTAAAACACCACATAAAAGTGCAATTGCAATTATTGCTAAAAAAACCGGTAGAAAGCCTTTAAAAGATAAAAACAAACTATTTAACACGTAAGTTAAAACGCTATTAAAATCTAAATCAAATTCTCCATTTAACATACCTTTTATGTATGTAAAAAAACTTTTATCATTTGGCAAGTTTTTTAACGAATTAAAATACTGCTCAAATTGTGAAAAGTCTATATTTTCTAACTGCTCGTTTATATTGTCTGATAGTTCATCGGCATATGAAACTGTAAAATCGCACCAACAATTAGCGAAAATACAAATTATAATAGTTATTATTAAAATTTTTTTCATAATAATAAACCTGTTATTAGATTGAAAATTGCATAAAATATTGGCAACGAAGTTGTTAAAATTATTAATTTCCCAGCAAAAGTAATTTTATCTGATAAACTTTTTAATCCAAAATCATTAACCGTGCTTGATGCAAACTCAACTATATATCCGATTGCAGTAATCTTAAAAATTATTGTATAATACTCTTTATCAATTCCACTTAAATTAATTATTTTATTTATAAAAGAAAATGTTGTGTACAAATATTCGGTTGCATAAAAAATTATTATTATTCCCGCACCTATACTCGCAAGTAAAGCAAGTTCAGCGTTTATATTTCTTAAATATAAAATTATAATTGCACAAATAATAGCAATAGAAATTATTTTTAACATCAATATAGATAAAAAATGTTTTTAATATTTTCAAAAAGTTCACTTATCATGTTAATAACCAAGGTTAAAACTATAATAAGCCCAGCAAGTGCAACAAGCGTTGCTATATCATCTCTATCGCTTTTTTTCAAAATTTGCGTTATAACCGTGATTGCAATTCCAATAGCTGCAATTTTAAAAATTATATTTATTTCCATACTTTTACCTTACAAAACTAAAATTAGCAATATTAACCCTATAAAAAAGCCAAGTTTAACATATAATTTTTTATATTTTTCTTCATCTTCTCGGCATTGTTTTTGCTTTTTGCTCACCTCTTCATCAACACGTTGTAAAAATTCCATTTGTAAAACCTTGTCCCCCGTCCCAATGTCTAAAACATAATCTTTATACTGTTTTAATTCCGTTTCATTTAAGTAATTAATATTAAAGGGTAAGTCTTGATTAAAAATTATATTTGTTTTAAGAACTTTAATAAAATCGGTTTCACTTTTTTCATTTTCAAGCAAATTTTTTATTGTGCTTTGCTTAAAAGCAACTTCATTTTTCAGCCTACTATTAAACTGCAAAAAATCATCATAAAACAATCTTCTAAAATAATATTTGTTAGATTTTATGTAGCCTATAAAAGTGCAAATAATTAATAAAACTACACCCAAAAAAAGCCTCATACCTCGTTTAGTTCCTTATTAAATACTTTTTCAACTTTTCCAAACTCGCCATTGTTTGATAAAACTATATATCTATCAAACAAGTTTTTTATAAAACAGTTTTTGCTAGCCAGATTTTCCAAACAATCACTGTGGCAACTTGCAATAATTTTTATGCCACTGTTTACGGCATTTTTTACACAAAGCCAATCTTCACTATTTGAAAGTTCATCAGTTATAACAACGCTGGGCGAAAGGCTCCTTAAACCATAATTAAACGCATAATTTTTATTAGAATATGTTATTTTATCAATGTTTTCGCCTTCAATATTGTTAAATTCGCCACGCTCATCAATAATTAAAATAGGCAAGTTCACAACTTTATTAAGTTCTGTTGCTATATCTTTTAATAAGGTTGTCTTGCCCAAAAACGGTGGCGAAATTATTAGCGTATTATTAACTTTTCCTTGATTAATAATTTCTTTAATAACACCACTAGAACAACCATTTATTTGATGCGGAATTCTTATGTTTAATGATGAAAAGTTTTTAATCGTTTGAATTTTGTTTTCACAAAAGACACACTCGCCTGCTATACCTATTCTAACACCGTGTTTTGTAGTAATAAACCCTTCTTTTATCCTATCGTTAAAAGCATAAAGCGAGTGTTCAGTCACGTTTTTTATAATCTCGCTTATATCAAAGCTTGAACAAATTATAGCGTCCTTGCAGTTTTGTGTTAAGCCATAAAACGACAAATATGCGTTTTTATTATTATAGTTTACCTTAACAGCATAGCCTGTCCTTAATCTAATTTCATATAAGTAGTTAATATCTATGTTTTTAATAGCATTAGTGTATTTAATAGGCAAAAAAGATAAATCCATTTATTTATATTTATGTATTAAAAATTAAAATAGAACAAAAAAAAGAGCAGATATTTCTATCTACTCTTTTAATCAATTTTTAATGAATTAGTTTTCGCTATTAGCAATCATTTCAGCGATTGAAACGCCAGCATCAGCATCATCTTTCCACTCACGGAGTTCTTCTTCCTCGCTAGCAACTTCCTTTTCCTTACGTTTTTTAGATTTAGAAGGTTTTTCTTCTTCATCAGCAGGTTTTTCAATTTCAGGAAGCAATGCTTTAATAGAAAGTGTCATTTTTTCTTTTTCAATGTTGATGTCGATAATCTTTGCTTCAACTTCTTGACCAACTTGTAAAGCAGCAACTGGGTTTTCTAGCCATTGATTTGAAATTTGTGAAACGTGAACTAAACCGTCAACACCTTTTTCAATTTCAACGAAAGCACCAAAGTTTACTAATCTTACAACGTTGCCTTTAACAACATCGCCAACTTGGTATTTTTCAGCAACCAAATCCCATGGTTTAGGTTGTAATTGCTTATAACCAATTGAAACTCTCTTGTTTTCTTGGTCAATTTTCAAGATAATGAATTCATAATTTTTGCCAAGTTCTAAAACTTCAGCACAATCTTTGCAACCTGTCCAAGAAAGGTCAGAAATGTGTGCTAAACAATCAAAACCGTTAACGTCAATGAATGCACCGAAAGCAGCAAATCTAACAGGTGTGCCTAAAACAACGTCACCTTCTTGAATACTACCGAAAAATTCTGCTTCCTTTTGAGCCTTAATAGCATCACGTTCAGCCTTTTCAGCTTCTAAAATAACTTTTTGTGAACCAACGATTTGTCTGCGAGCACCCCTTGATTCAACCTTTTCTGCTTTAAGTCTTAAAGTTTTACCAACGTATTTTTCAAAATCTTTAACAAAGCCAAGTTTAATTTGTGAAGATGGAACGAAAACTTGGTATGAACCATATTTACCAATCAAACCACCCTTATTTGTTTCGGTGATAGTTGCTTCGAAAATTTTGCCGTTTTTGATTTCTTCAATTTCAGCTTCTTCTTTCAAAACTTTTTCCATCGCTTTTTCAGAGAAAACGATAGGATTTTTAGCAATTACCATAACACGAATCTTTTGTCCTACTTTTTCTTGATAAGCGTTCTTATCATATTCATTTAAAAGTTGGTCCTTTGGTAAAGACAAGTCGTCTCTTTTTGCATCTTTAATAGATAACGTAAGACCTTCGTCTTTTGCTGACGTGATAATTGCTGAAACAATTTGTCCAACTTTTAAGTCTTTGCCTGGTCTAATGCTATCAAAAGCCTTTTCCATTTCAGACTTTGTAGCCTTAACTTCTTGTGCAACCTCACTTACAACCGTTTGGGTAGTGATAGTTTCTTCTGCTGTAATGTTCTTCTCCATATGCGAGATAACCTCCTGAAATTGTTCTCTTGGCGTCGATGCACCTAAAACAATTCCTATTTTATTATAACTTTTTATTTTCGAATAATCAAAATCGGCTGGATTAACTATTCTATAAACTTCATTACAATTTTTTAGGCAAATGTCATAAAGTTTATCAGTATTATTGCTTCTTGCACCGCCGATTACCAAAACTGCTTGGCACTCTTTGGACAATAATTCCGCCTCTTTTTGTCGCTTGGTTGTAGTATAACAAATTGTGTTGAAAATATCAACTGTTTTTACATTAGTACTGTTAAAATTTTTAATAATTTTATTAAATTTTTCTTCCGAATAGGTTGTTTGTACCACAATGCACAATTTATCGGCTTTTTCGTTAAGCAAATCTTGTCTGTTTTCAGTAATTAATGCAGAATTATTACACCAACCGTTAATCCCTATAACTTCTGGATGTGTTGCGTCCCCAATTATTGCAATTTTATAACCTAATTCATAATGCTTTTTAACAATATTTTGAATTTTTTTAACAAAAGGACAAGTGCAGTCAATTATCTTAAGTCCCAAACTTTTCGATTTATCAAAAACGCTTTTCGCTTCCCCGTGGCTTCTAATCAAAAGCGTTTCACCGCCTTTAAATTCCGCATCAGACAAACTTTCAATAAACTTAACACCTAAATCTTTAATCTTTTTTATAACGGTTTCATTGTGTATTATGTCGCCTAATATAAAACAGTTTTCACCATTAAGTTGCTCGGCACATTTAACAGCCCTATCAACCCCAAAACAAAAACCACAATTTTCGCCTTTAAGAATTATCATTTGTTTTTCTTTCCCTTTGTTAAAGATTGCTTAAGTATTTCTTGTTGTTCAATCATTTTTGACCTAACGATTTCTGCCAAGTCTTTCATATCTTCTTCAGTAAGTTTTTTTCCATAATAATCGGAAAGTTCAAATGGTTTACCAATAATAATATGCGTTTTTCTAAAAATCTTTGCTTTTTTAAGCATCATTATAGGTACAATCGGGCATTTTGCCTTGATTGAAAAGATAATAGAACCACCTTTTATTTCTTGCAAATCATTTGTGCCTGAAACATTCCTTCGCCCTTCTGGGAATATACAGAGTTTGTTGCCCTTTTTAATCTCTTTAATTGCTTCTAAAAGCGATTTCATATCAGGGTTTTCTCTATCAATTGGTATGCCACCATAAGACCTAACGATTTTAGTAATCAATTTTGTCTTAAAAATTTCTTTTTTGGCTAAATATTTTATATCCTTATCACAAATTCTTGCAATAAATCCGCAATCAATAGCCCTAAAATGATTACATACAAAGACTGAACCACCCTGTGGTATATTTTCTTTTCCATAAACCTTCATAGGATATAATAGCGAAAAGAAAAAAATAGGTATTTTTTGAAAAAAATTCATCTTCTATCCTTCAATATATGATAAAACTTTATTTGAAACTTGCTCAATAGACATAAACGACGTGTCAATTTCTATTGCATCATCAGCCTTTTTAAGTGGTGAAAAGTCCCTGTTTTTATCATTATAATCTCTTTGTTCTATTTCTTTTTTTAATTCTTCAAAGTTTACAGTATGACCTTTTAGCGTCAACTCTTTATAACGCCTATCTGCCCTAACGTCAACGCTAGCGGTAATGTAAAATTTAAAATCTGCATCTGGCAAAACGTAAGAACCAATATCTCTGCCATCTAACACGCAAGACATTTGACTTGCAATTTTTCTTTGCATATCAACCATTTTAAGTCTAACGCATTTTAAACTTGAAATATTTGATGCAGCCATAGAAACGTGTGGCTCACGGATTTTTTCTGAAACGTCCCTTCCATCTAAAAAGGTGTGTTGCGTTCCGTCAATATATTTAATCTCAAGGTTAATATCGTCAATAAAAGTTTTAACGCCTTTTTCATCGAAGGTGTCGATATTAAGAGACAACGCCTTAATTGCAGTGGCTCTATACATAGCACCCGTATCAAGATATAAAATGTTTAATTTTTGTGATAATTTTTTGCAATAGTACTTTTACCACTACCAGAAGGACCATCAAGAGCAATTCTAATAATTTTTTCCATTGTTTTTTACCTCTTTTATTTTATATAGTTAATTATAGTTAATAAATTTTATTTTGAACTAATTTTTCCCAGCAACAAAACCGGTTGAAAAGGCTATTTGAAGATTAAAACCGCCTGTAAAAGCATCAACGTCAAGCACTTCCCCTGCAAAATATAAGCCTTTTATTAGTTTGCTTTCCATTGTTTTTGGATTAATTTGTTTAACGTCAACACCACCCGAAGTAATAATTGCTTCCTCTACAGGTCGCAATTTCTTTAAGTTAAAGGTTAAATTTTTCAAGGTTTTTACTAACCTATTTCTTTCTTCAACAGTAATTTGACTGCAATTTTTCTTTGCAGAAACATTCGCTTTAGATATAACCACGTCAATCAAACTTTTTGGCATCAACGAGCGAATTGCCGTAGTGATATTTTTTGCGTTATTGTCAGCGAACTCTCTAATAAGTCTTTGCTCTAAAACTTGTTCGGATAAGGCAGGCTTTAAGTCGATTGATAAACTAAAATTTTCAACGTTGAACTTGTTTATAACTGACGAACACGATAAAATAATAGGTCCCGACACACCATAGTGGGTAAACAACATTTCGCCAAAATCAGAATAAAGCAATTTTGCTTGATTAAACACACTAATTTTTACGTTTTTTAAAGATAAACCTTGTAAAAGTGCATAATCTGAACCTTTTAACTCAATGCCAACTAATGCTGGTTTTGGCTGAATAATAGCGTGTCCAAATTGTTTAGCAAACTTATAGCCGTCACCCGTGCTACCCGTTGTTGGATAAGAAATTCCACCTGTGCAAACTATAACTTTTTCACCAAAAACAGTTCCTAATTCGGTTTTAACACCTATAATTTTTTCATTTTCAACAATCAGTCCAACAACGTTTGTGTTTAGCCTAATATCAACACCTAAATTGATTAAGGTTCTTTCAAGCGTTTTTGTCACGTCGCTTGCTTTATCACTTTCTGGGAATATTCTTTTACCACGTTCTTCTTTTAACTTCAAACCTTTTTGCTCAAAAAAAGAAACCAATTCTTGTGGCGATAAGGCATTTATTGAACTGAACAAAAATTTAGGATTGTTTACAACGTTAGAAAAAAAGTCATTTTTATCTACAGCACAAGTTAGATTACACCTGCCTTTTCCCGTTATGTAAATCTTCTTTCCAAGTTTTTCATTTTTCTCTAATAAAACAACTTGGTTTCCTTCTTTTGCCGATGAATATGCTGCCATCATGCCTGCAGCACCACCACCGATTATTATAACATTCATTTAACACCTATTATGTCTGACATAAAATCGTTCTATTTGTTAGTAAAACACTTATTTTTTCTTTCTTTTCTTTTTCAAGAAATACTTTTCAATTTTATCGCCTTTTTTACAAATGAAAATCATTGAAAATATTGTAAATGCGATAAATATTATCCACAGCATCAAACCCCACCAAGTATCGTACGGAATAATACTATTATTCATTGAATACGACGAGGCAAAAACTGAAATTATCCTTGTAATTACAATCATCGTTAGGAAAAAAGACGAACTCATTGTCGTTATCCCAGCGACAAAACATAAAATATCGTCCGGAAAAAATGGAAAAAGAAACATAAAAGTTAAAATGATTTTATCTTTACCTTTTAGCATTTTTAAGCCTTTATTTAAGCCATCTTCCCCAACAAGCCATTTGACAACCTTGAAGCCAAAAATTCTGCCAATATAAAAAGCAACTATTGAACCTAAAATTATGCCAACACAACTAAATATTGCACCTTTTAGTGGGCCAAATAATAGCACTCCCGCCCCAACCGTTATAAACGCTGGTATCGGCAAAACAACAACTTGTAAAAACTGTATTAGCGTAAATAAAACTATTGCATTATTCCCAAAAGATGCAATATAACTTCTAAACTTTTCAACACTGTCTATTTTAGTTAAAAATCCAGAAGTTTTTAAGATATATAAAGCAAACACAGTTATAGAAATCAAAACAACAACTAATAAAAATAGTTTGTACACAAATTTTTTCGCTGTGTTAGAAAAGGCTATTGCAAGTGCGGTCAAAAGTGATATAAACCCAACCGATAATGAGATTATAATACTTGAATATTCATAGCAAAAACCACAGTTAAACGTATGGACGTATAAAACTGAAAATACAACGCCTAAACACCCTACAAGCGAAATTAAAATGCTTGATAAAATAGTTTTAATTAACTGAATTTTGCTTTTAACTACCATACTATTATTATATTCCTAGTATAAATAGTTATCCGTGATTATTAATTGTTGATTAATTTTTTATATTCACTTACTGCAATTTTATCGCATTTATTATTATATTCGTTGTCAGCATGCCCTTTAACTTTAATAAAGGTAATCTCATGATTGTTGTATAGATTTAATAATTGCATCCACAAATCAACGTTTTTAACCTCTTTTTTGCCCGCTGTTTTCCAATTATTATTTACCCAAGCGAATATCCAGCCTTGATTAAAAGCATCAACCACGTATTGCGAGTCGCTATATAAATTTACGGCACACTTTTCTTTTAAGGCCTCAAGCCCTTTTATAACGGCAAGAAGTTCCATGCGGTTATTAGTTGTATCTTTTTCATTACCACTAACTATTTTTTCTATTCCGTTATAAATCAATATTGCACAATATCCACCGTCACCAGGATTATTAGTGCAAGCACCATCTGTATAAATATCAACTGTTTTCATTATAGATTTTCCAATTCCGATGCTCTTTTTACACAAGCATCAATTGCCTTTTCAGTTATTTCAGATAAACCACAATCATTATACGTGTTAATTGCTTGAATTGTTGTTCCACCTTTACTGCACACGGCATTTATAAGTTCATCAAGGCTTTTATTAGCGTTTTGCTCAACCATTTTACCTGCACCAATCATTGTGCTAACAGCAAGTTGTTTTGCGTCTTCATAATCAAGCCCATGCTTAACACCACTTTCTATTATTCCTTTTAAAAACAAATAAAAGTATGCAGGCGAACTTCCACTAACTCCTGTCACGGCATTTAACTTATCTTCATCAACCAAAACAACTTTTGCAAAAGATGATAAAAGTAGAGTTATAAACTTCTTATCCCTATTGCACTTGTAGTCGGATAAATCAAGCCCAACCGCACCTGAACCAATTGAACAAGGCGTGTTTGGCATACAACGTGCAACTTTGCCGTCTGGAAATGCGTTTTTTATTTTTTGCTTTTTAACACCAGCCATAATTGAAATAAATTTTTTACAATTTGAGCCTTTTATGGTAGATAAAACGTCGTTTAAGTTTTGTGGTTTAATCGCAAACAAAACTATTTCAGAATTACTAACTAAATCAACGTTATTTAACGTTGTATTAACGCCAAGAGTAGCAATTCTATCAAGTGCATCTTTATTTATATCACTAACGCAAATTTGTTCAGCAGACAAAATTTTGCCATTAATTGCACCTTTTATAATTGCTGTTGACATAAAACCACAACCAATAACGCCTAATTTAAAATTCTTTTTCATTTTTCACCTTTTTATGTTGATTTTATTTGACTAAAACCTAATTTTATTATATAATTTACAATGTCCTAGGGGAGTGGCTCAACGGTAGAGTAGCGGTCTCCAAAACCGTAGGTTGCGTGTTCGAATCGCGTCTCCCCTGCCACAAAATCTCAATCACAACAAGTGGTTGGGATTTTTGTTTTTAATGGATAATCACGCAACCTACGGTTGCTGACTGCTCCGTTAATACTACGCAGGGCTACGCCCGAATCTCACCACCCTTGCCACAAAATCTCAATCACAACAAGTGGTTGGGATTTTTTGTTTTTTTAATATTTTGCACAAAATCTAATACAGTATAATTATACCATTTTTTTCAAATCTTTGCTAGTAATTTTTAAAAAAATGATGCTAAAATTATTTGAATTTTAGCATCATTAGTTTTTAATTTAAATTATTTATTGTATTCGTTGCAGAGTAAGTGAAGTGGTGCCTCATCTTCAATGATTTCTGGGAAACGGCCTGCTTTATCATAGAAACAGTTGTCGTTTGCATCGTCATTACACATTGAAACTTCACGAACAATAACAGTACCCTTACCAACTTCACCCCAGAATCTGTGGAACAAACCAGGTGTTAAGGTTACGCTTTGACCAGGGTTTAAGCAAATTTCTGTGCCTGCTGGGTAAACGTGTTTAACGCCGTCAATAACAACGTTAACGTCGGTATCTGCAAGTTTATTATCTTCTGTTGTGTTATATAATTTGATAATCAAATTACCGCCACCAGCATTGATAATATCTTCCATTTTTGACCAGTGATAATGCATTGGGGTGATTTGTCCTTCCCTAACTATCATAAGTTTTTCAGCATATGGCTTTGGATATTTTGCTTGATTTTTTTGGTTGCCGTTACGAAGTGTGATTAAAAATAAACCAACTTTGTTAAAGTCTCCATTACCGAAGTCGGTAATATCCCAACCTAACATATTGTCTTTAATTTCTTGAACTTCATCGCCCTTTGTTTTCCATTCTTCTGGTGTCCAAAGCACGAAATCAGGCAAACAAATTTTGTACTCTTTGAATAATTCAAGAGCATCTTTCATTATTGAGTTAATTTCTGAACGTTTCATATTATTTCTCCTTTAATTAAATTTCATAAACACAAATATTGTTTATTTTACAGAAATATTTAAGTTCTTCACTAAAGTCGCCATAAGCAACCATCCAGTGATGACCAATACCATATTTCATAATTTCACGGTTGATTTGTGATACAGGTTTATCATATTTAATCTTAACAGGGTTGCCTGGGAATTCCATACCGCAAGGGATAGCGTCGCCAACCATAAATGAAAGGCGGAATTCATCGCCGTGACCACAAATGTTTACTGCTGTCACTTTGCCAGGTTTAACAACGAATTTTGAGCATACGCCACGTTCCATTAAACGAACAGGTGCTAATTCAATTTCGCCTTCTGCAATAGAGAAACCTGATGAACCACAGTGAGCATACATAATAGTGTTTGCTTTTTCATCTGGGAACAATAAGTCAGTGTTGTTGATTGGTTTTCCACTTAAATCATACATAAGTTTCATAGTTAAGGCATTTGTCACGTCGCCTTCACAAGAACCTACGATGCCTTCTTCTGCTAAAAGTGAATAACCAAGGCAAACTTTACCCATGTATTTTGTATAGCATTTAACAGATAATGCTTGCAATTCATATTCTTTTGCAAGGTCTTTCATTGCTTTATAGAACTTCATTGATTCAAGCATAGATTCGTTTGTAGAAGTGATTTTGCAACCCTTTAACATATCTTTCTTTTCTTCAAGAAGTGCTTTTGCTTCTTCATCAGAAATAGCGTTGACCTTTGCAGTCAATTCTTCTTCATCAAGGTTTACAACTCTTGAACCGAGTTTTTGTTTAATTGCAAATTCATCATAAGCAATTTCAGTCATACCCTTAACCCTGCCACCGATTGCACCAACAATAGTTTTGCTCATAGAGTTTTTAAGTGCATAAGCGGTTGCAATAGTTTTAATTTCTTTTACGCAAGCCTCATCATCTGCTTCACCGTAAACGAATTCACAGGTTTTGCCAATGTCTCTAAACACTGCACTAATTTGGTGTGCACAGCACAATGAACCAGTGTCAAATGCAGGGTAAGCACGAAGAATTAAAGGCTTGTCAACGTATGATAAAAGGTCAAGCAAGTGGTGGTCTTCACTCCACGTTGCGATACAAATCATAAGCACGTCTGCATCGGTTGCTTTCAATTTTTCAGCGGCTTCACGAACAGTGTTAATGTCGTGCATAACTACGCCGGTGTTTTCACAAGAAATACCTTGTTTTTCCATAGCCTCAACCGTTTTGTTAAGTAATGGCATTGCTTCATCAAAACCAACCTCAACAGGACAAGCAAGTGCCACAGTTGCAACATTCAATTTCATAATTTTCTCCATTTATAATTATTTTTTATTTTTAGACAATATCCACTTTTCTGTGTGTACTGCCGTTTTATTAGGTTTTATAGTAAATAATGGTGACAAAGTTTCAACTTCAACCATATGCTCACAAAAATAAGTTTCGTAAGAGACGCCACCGTCAGTATATTTTTTGTTGTCAAAAACTTTATATGCCTTTTCAAACACAACGCCTTTATTAACGTATTTAACATTGCCGTATGGATGCCCAACGCCAATCTTAAAGTTAACTTTAATCGGTTTATGTGTTATTGTTATATAATTTTTGCTAAATTCAACCCTTTCGTCACTTAAATCATTATAATACCAAGACGTAAGATTATAATGTTTCTTAAAACCATCTTTTAATGTTGGCAAAGGGATTGTTTCAACACCACCGCCATCAAGCGATGTTATTGGCCAAAGTGCAAATTTGATAGGTTTATCGTTTAAGTTTTGAACAATATGTTTAATCTTAACAGTCTTTTTACCCAAAGTTATTTCAAAAACCTTTTTAATGTTTAACCAAGGGTCAATTTCTTGAGTTAAAACAATTTTATCATCAACAAGTTGATAAGTAATAGGGTCATTGTCTGGATAATAAGTTATACCGCTTTCAGGAGCCATCCATAATCTATGGCCACCATAAACTCGCCAGCCTTCTTCCGTAGTAATATCAGTCATATCTGCTGGTTGCTCAAAAAACAAGTTTTCACTGCCCTTATACGATAAATAACTAATACGTATCCCAAAATTTAATGGAATACCAATTTTAACGTCACCATTTTCGGCAAACAAACATAAGCCAAAATGTTTATATTCTTGTATATAAGCATGCATTAAGGAAGAACTCTCCTTGGAACTACTCTAAATGCGTCGTTAGCCATGCGGAAACCTTCTGCATACTGAACGCCACATTGGATACCCCTATATCTTGCTTGAACCATTGTTCCTTCAAGGAAGTCCTTATCACCAACAGCATCTTTATAGTTGTCAGACATCCATTGAATTTGACTCTTATGCTCATAGCACATTGCCCTTTTAATATCAATAACATCTGAAATATCAACGTATTCAGTTGGAATAAAGCCTAAACCGTGGACAGGTTCAAAATATGCGATAATTGGGATTTTGTCATAAGGCTTTGCCTTGGTTTGAATTTTTGCAATAGGTATCATAACGGCAATATCGTTAATGATTTTGCTAGTTACTTCATGGTCAGGGTTATAATCGTGTGGTGAATGTGTTAAGATAACGTCTGCTTTGCAATATCTAACTAGGTTAATAAAGTTAAGCCTTGCTTGCTTATCTTCATAAAACATTTCATCATCATAATCAAGGCAGATATATTCTGCACCGATATGAGCAGCAGCCCTGCGTGCTTCTTCTTTTCTTATTTTTGCAATTTCTTCCATAGAAAGAGTTGCTGAACCTATATTACCATTAGTTGCTGTAGCAGTAAAAACCTTATGGCCTTGTTTTGCGTATTTTGCTAACGTGCCACCACAACAAGTTTCAACATCATCCGGATGCGCACCAATTGCTAAAATATTCATAAATACTCCTTTTTATAAATATGAGCCCGGTCAAAAATATAAAAATAATTTTAACCGTGGCTCATAAATTACAGTTTAGTTATATATTAACCTTGTTTCCATCTTTGGATAACGCAAGTAGCACGTCCGCCTTCTTCGTTAATGATTTCATAATCACCGAAGCATGCAGGAACTACTAACGTTTGGAACTTATCGCAAACAGCAAAATATTCTGGGTTTGCTTTTGAGCGAACAGTCACTTTGCTACCAACTGTTAAAGTAAGCATGTTCATGAACTTACCTTCTGTTGAGAATTCACCAACTTTTTCGAAGTGGATTCTTTCAACGTGGTATGGCATAACAGGGGTTGACTTATAACGGTCGATGAAGTAGTTTTTAGTCCACTTAACAACTGATGGGGTCGATAATAAGTGGTCTTTAACCCAAGATGCTCTTCTGGTTTTTTCCATGTTTCTGCCGTGTTCAAGGTGCATTTTCAATGGTTTGCCAGTCATAGTTTTAGCATTGTCATCCCATGATGGTCTTGCGAAGTCATATTCAAAGAATGAATATTCTGTACCGTTGATACTTGGGTTAGTATCCATTTCAAGAACCATTTGGTTACCGCCGTGACCGTGCATTGTTCCAGGAGGAATCAAGTATAAGTCACCTTCTTTGCTTGACCAGTTAGCAATAAAGTCTTTCCAGTTTTCAATAGGTTTAATGTTTTGTGATTCTTCACAAAGTCTTTCCCATTCTTCAATATCAGCATCATCGTGGAAGCCCATCCAGGTGTTAGCACCTTCATATGCTTCTGCAATGTAATATGTTTCATATCTGCCGAGTGGTTCGTCAAAGTTGTCTTTAACGTATTTGCTTGATGGGTGGATATGCATTGGCATTGAAATTCTTTCAGCTGGTTGTGGGGTTGGGTGCCAACCGTCATCTAGCCAGATGTCAAGTGGGAACAAGCCAGGATATTGTTTGTTGATGAGGCCACCAACAAGTTCTTCACCATATTGCATAGCGTTAAGCATTGGCATAGAAATGCTTCTTTCGCCACCGAAGTCGATAAGAATACGAAGTTCTGGACCAGCAATTTTGTTCCAAGCGTTGTTAGCAAGGCCTTCAACTTGATAATCCATATCCAAGTATCTATAAGCACCCCATGGACCTGGGCTGAAAATCTTAACTTCGTGGATTGGGTATTTAACAAGAGTTGACATGATTTCGTCATATGCTGCTCTTGGAACTAATACTAAATCGTTTTCGAAATAGTTTTCTACATAGAAATCCATTGCACCATACATGAAGTCTTTTTGACGTTTCAACATATAGTAGTCAGAATAGTTGTATTCTTTCCAGTTGTAGTCTTTAGTTGGGGTGGTGCAACCAAACGTATTAAGTCTGCCTTCCCACATATCCCATTGTACTTTTTGGTGAGTGTTATCAACATAGCATTTAACTGCATAAAGGTCAGCAAGTTCTTTAATGCAAGCACCTTCGCCGTAAGCGATTACAACTGCATTAGAAGCAAGCTTTTTCTTTAAGTCAGCAACTGCTTTTTCACACATAAGGTCTTCGATAACACCAGTCTTGTTAACTTTACCAAAGCCTGGGTCATCAGTTACATATGGAGCATTATAAGCGATAATGTCCTCTCTTGACTTGTAAAGTTGGCTTGCAGCGAAAAGTTCAACTTGTAAACCCTTTGCTTTTAATTTTGCAGCAACTGCTTCAGCAATTTTAGCAAAATCAATACCATACCAACCGTCAAGTGCAATGTTTTTATCGGTTGAATCTACAAGTGAAGCGATTTTATCAACAACCTTGTCCCAACCGAAAGTTACGCTGTCTCTGTTTTTAGCAGAAATAACGATTTTGTTGTCAGCATTTTTTATGGATTCATATACTGGCATACTTTCATCCTCCTTGAAAAGATTTATAAATTTTTATTTTCTTTTTTATTTAAGCTTTTGTAAGCTTTAAACCTATTTTAGTCTTTCCCAATTTTCAGCCATATCGAGAATTTCTTCTTTGCTCTTGATACCGTCAACCGAGTTCGCAGCAAACAAGTTGCAAGCAGCGGCAGCAGAAGCAAATTTTAACGTTTGTTCATCACTTAAACCGTGATAAATACCGTAAAGCGAACCTGCACAGAAAGTGTCGCCAGCACCAACACTACCCTTAATCATTTCTGATGGGATTTTAAGTGATGGAACTTCGGTAAACACATCAGTTTTAACGTCATAAGCAAAAGCAGTTTCTTTGCAGTGAATAATAATTTTATCCTTAACACCTGCTTCAGCCATCTTACGCATAGCAAGTTCAACGTTATTCTTTAACAACTTGCCGTTTTCATCATAAGAATCTAGATTGAAAATTTTGCAACATTCAATTTCGTTGATTATAGCGTAGTTAGAATATTTTAATGCTGGTAAAATCATTTTACCATAATCAGCAGTATTGCTACTTACAACGTCGATAGAAGTTTTGATACCTTTATCTTGAACAGATTTTAACAATCTTGCCATAACTGTGCCATATTCACTGTCTTCAGCATCAAATTTATCTAATAACAAAATATAGCCAATATGGAATAAATCACAGTCTAATTTATCAACGTCAATATACTCTGGTGAAAAATCTTCATTAGTTCCTTTTTTGAAGAAGAACGTTCTTTCCCCACCTTCAATACTCATAACATCAGAAAAGCCTGTTGTATTAGTATTTGAATAAGCAATCAAACTTGTATCAATGCCAACCTTTTCTAATTCACCAATAACAAATTTTCCGTTTGCGTCATCACCAACTAAACCAGATGCACAAATAGGAATATTCTTATCAATTTTTGCAAGGTTAATCGCAGTATTTGGAACACAACCACCAACAGCCATAGACATATCGGTTATGTGCGAAAGCATACCAATTTTTGGGTATGAATCGATATTTTTAACAATATCAACAAGAATATTTCCTGCGATAACAATTTTTTTATTATAATTTGACATTAAAAGTCTCCTAAATCAATGGAAATTTAATTCTTAAACACACACTTATACACAAAATATGGGCATAAATGTTGCTTTTAAATACATTATATATGAATTATACTAAAAGTTGCAATCTTTGTCAACGGAATTTTTAAAATATTATATCAAAAATTTAAAAATATATTTGCTAATTAAGATTTTTGTTAGTTTTATAATTCATTGTCAACAATTAACAGCAAAATAAGTATTTTAACAACGCAAAAATTGTTTAGTCAACCCTACTTTCGCTGATAACTTTTTGATAGAAATACCAACTGTCTCTTGGCACACGTTCAAGTGTTTCGTAACGAATTTGAACGAGACCGAACATAAGCGTATATCCACCAGAACGAAGTTCACTTGTATCCATAATTGACCATGGGAAATAACCAATTACAGGGAAACCAGCCTTGATAGCACGAGAAAGTGAACGGAGGTGCTCACGCATATAGTTAATTCTATAATCGTCGTGGAGTTCTTCTTCGTAATTACCCCACTTCTTAACACCGATACCATTTTCGGTAATAATAATGTTCTTTCCTGGGTAATTATCGCTCAAATATGCAAGCGTGTCAAAGATACCTTGTGGGTAATACTCAAAGCCATAGTCGTCTTTTGGAGTATTTTTATTTATGATTTTCTTATAGTTAAGGTAGTGTTCACCTTCGCCATATGCAACGTGTTCTGGTCCGTAAATGTTGACGCCGATAAAGTCTGCTTCAACAAAGTTTTCTTTCATTAATTTTTCAAAATCAGGTGGCAAACTGTTGATGAATTCTTTTTGCTTTAAAAGAACTTCTGGATAGTAGCCTTTATACATTGGGTCAAGCCATCTTCCAGCATAGAAAGCCATTGCGTTATCAGCAGCTTCTGCATCTTTTGGGTCCATAGAAAGTGAATAATATGGAATAACGTGGATAACTGCACCAATTTGACCAGGCAAATTCATTGACTTATAAATTTGAACTGATTTATAGTGAGCCATAATCATATTAAAGAAAGTAAACTTGTCCCCACCGGCTTCTTTAGAAACGCAGTTAATGTTTGGTTCGTTTACAGTGCACCAGTAATCAACTCTATCACCAAACGCTTCAAAGCAAGTTTTTGCGTAGTATGAGAACCAATCAACAAACGAACTGTTTGTTAAAGCACCAAGTTTAACCAACCAAAGTGGCATATCGCAGTGCCACAAATCGAAAAACGCTTTGATACCATTTTTCTTAAGTTCATCAATAACACGGTTATAGTAATCAACGCCTTCTTGGCAAACTTTATATGGTCCGTCTGGGAAAATTCTTGACCAAGAAATAGAAAAACGGAAACATTTAAGCCCCAAGTCTTTCATCATCTTAATATCTTCTGGATATTTATGATAAAAGTCAGCGTTTTTTGCAGGGTCAGAATATTTGTATAAGGCAGGGTTTTTCTTATAGTTGTCAGAGTGGAAATCTTCACCCTTACCACCTTCGTGAATACCGCCTTCAATTTGAACAGCAGAAGTTGCTGCCCCGAACATAAAATCTTTTGGGAAAGTAAATTTCATAATAATACTCCTAATTAAATTAATTTTGATTTTTATTTTTTACAGTTAAAACGAGTTAGTAAACGCTACCTTGCTTAATAACTTCTTTATAATAATGATAACTTTTTCTTGGGCGACGTTCACGTGTTTGATAATTAACTTGAATAAAGCCGAAAATAAAGTTATATCCGCCCGCATAACCTTCCCATGTGTCAATAATTGACCAATGGAAATAGCCTTTTACAGGAACACCCGCCTTAATAGCGTTGGAAACAGAATGCAAATGTTCTCTTAAATAGTTAATTCTATAATCATCAACTAATTGCTCATCTAAAGTACCTTCTTTCTTAACACCAATACCGTTTTCAGTAATATAAATGTCTTTATTTGGATAAGTTTTGTGCAAAATATTAACAACGTCGAACAAGCCTTGTGGATAAACAACAAAACCATAGTCATCCCCTGGGAGTTGTTGGTTTTTAACAAACTCATAATCAAGTTCGCCATTATCAGCATATTTAACAAATGATGGGCTGTAATAGTTGATTGAAATAAAGTCACTGTCAATAAAGTTATCAGCAAGTTCTTTTTCAAAACCTTCTGGAAGTTTACTTGTGTACCAAGGGTAATCCATCAAAATCTTTGGATAATATCCCTTAAACATTGGGTCCATCCAAACACCTGAATAGAAAGCAAATCTTCTTTCAGCAGCCTTTTCATCTTTTTCATCCATTGTTAATGCATAAGTTGGTTCAACGTGAATAACTGCACCAATTTGACCGGTAAAGTTCATTGACTTATATAAACGGACAACGTCATAGTGTGCAAGTATTGCAACGTGGCACGCTTTAATCGCAAGGTCCATATCCCTTAAAAATGGTGCTTGGTGTTCATAAGCATAGGCAGCCATAATGTTTATGCTTGGTTCATTTATAGTTGACCAAAAATCAACTCTATCGCCAAACGCCTTAAAGCACACTTCTGCATACTTGTGGAACCAATCAATAAACTCTCTATTAACGACCCCGCCTTTTTCGATTACCCACATTGGTAAGTCGCAGTGCCAAAGGTCGAAAAAGACCTTCATTCCCGCCTCTCTAATCTTATCAATCACATCAGAATAATAATCAATGCCTGCTTGGTTAATTTCATCTGGATTGTTTGGGAAAATTCTTGACCATGAGATTGAAAAACGGAAACATTTAAGCCCCAAATCTTGCATCATCTTAATATCTTCTGGATATTTATAATAAAAATCGGCACTGTCGTTTGGATGACTGCCAGCAAATTTTTCAGGATAAATTTTGCTGTAATACCCAGTCACGTCCTCGCCTTTGCCGTCTTCAAGATATGCAGATTCAATTTGACAAGCAGATGATGCCGCACCGAATAAAAAATCTTTTGGAAAATCAAATTTCATCTACTTTTTTCTCCATTTTTTAATAAATTTTTTAAAGTATAGCATAGCCCCAATATAAAGTCAATATGTTTTATTAAAAAATATATTAAATTATTATATATTTTCTAACATTTTACTAACTCTACAATACTTTTTAAAATAATAGATAACGTTGCACCAAATTTTAGTTAAAAATATAACAAAAAAGTCTAACCTAAATTTTAGATTAGACTTTTCGTTGGCGGAGAGCGAGGGATACATCTACGTTTCACTACGATGGCAAAGCCGAACCAAAGAACCGAAACCAAATCTCGATATCAGCAACAAAAAAAAGAGTCACCATTGATGACTCTTTTTTCGTTGGCGGAGAGCGAGGGATTCGAACCCCCGTGGGCTTGCACCCAAACGGTTTTCAAGACCGCCTCGTTATGACCACTTCGATAGCTCTCCACAATTATATTGAGTTTTATGCAATCTTAATTACGTATAGAATATATCGCACTTGCACAGCACGATATATTCTATATTATTTTTTTAAATAATGCAAGCGTTTTTAAAGGGTTTTTTTATAAATCTGAATATTTTATTAATTCAACGTCAGATTTTTTAAATAACTCCAACGCGAAGTCATCTGGATAGCCGTTTTTGTATATAACTTTTTTAACACCAGAATTTAAAATCATACGGGTGCAAATAACGCAAGGTTGATGGGTCACATACATTGTGGCTCCTTCTAAACTTACGCCAAGTTTTGCTGCTTGGATAATAGCGTTTTGTTCAGCGTGAACAGCATAGCAAACTTCTTGCATTGTTCCACTTGCGATATTTCTAACACGCCTTAAACATTCACCACGTTCACTGCAACTTTCAATACCGCTTGGAGCACCGTTATAACCGGTTGTTAAAATTCTTTTATCTTTAACAATAACCGCACCAACGTGTCTGTTTTCTTGATAGCAACTTGACCACCCTGCAACAGTTTCTGCAAGGTTCATAAATCTTTCATCCCATTTGTTCATATGTACACCTATTATTTCTTATCTTTTTTAACCATTTTTTCTAATTCTTTAATAAATGACGTTGTATCGGTAAAAGAACGATAAACTGACGCAAACCTAACGTACGCAACCTCGTCTATTGTCTTTAAGCCTTCACAAACCATTTCACCAAGTTCTTTACTGGTGATTTCTTGTGCCAACGAATTATAAATACGCTTTTGAATATCACTGACTAAAGCATCAATCGTTGCCGCAGAAACAGGGCGTTTTTCGCAAGCCTTAATGATACCGTTTTTCATTTTATTTGGGTCAAAAACTTGCCTTGCACCATTTGTTTTTACAACGAAAATTGGGGCACTTTCAATCGTTTCATATGTTGTGAAACGTTTGCCACAATTTACGCACTCTCTTCTTCTACGGATTATCGCACCTTCTTCAGCGGAACGAGAATCGATAACCTTGCTATCAATGCAACCACAATACATACATTTCATAAAGTTTAACCTCTTTTATTTTTTTAAAACAGAAATATTATAATAATGTTTATTATTTCTGCTCAAAATACTAATATAATTATGCTAAATTTATTTTATATTTTAACAGCAACTTACATTGTCGCTATCAATCTATACGGCATACTAATCTTAAAGTTCCAAAAAAATGCCAAAGACTTACAGACCGAAACCACCGAAATAACCGATGCAAAACTGCTTTTCACAGGCTTATTAGGTGGAGCAATCGGAATATTTATATTTATGTTTATATTTAAGTATAGGCTTAAAAGTCTTATTTTTATGGTTTTAATGCCACTTTTTATCGCACTTAACACATACCTAATCTTTCTTGCTTTTAACGGTGGTTTTGGCGTGTACTTTGCTTAATCAAAAACTATTTATAACATTGCTAAATTGCTCGATTATTTCGGTTGCCGTAATAGTAAATTCGCAACCATTTTTTTGTGCAAACTCTCCCGCTTTACCAAACACATACAACGAACCTGCAACGTTTTCCACTGAAGTTTCAGTCCTTGCAAGCACCCCAGAGATAAGCCCCGAAAGTGCATCGCCACTTCCTGCTTTTGCCATACCAGAACAACCGGTTGTATTTATATAAGTTTCTTCGCCATTAGTTATAATGCTAACAGCACTCTTAACCGCCAAAATAACGTCATATTCTTTTGCAAACTTTTTAGATTTGCCAATTATATCTTTATAAACTTCGCCTTTATCTTCCCCTAAAAGCCTACAAAACTCACCTAAATGCGGGGTTAAAACCACTTGGCATTTTTTATCTTTTAGGCAGGCTTTTCCAAACTTGCTTAAAACGTTCAATCCGTCCGCATCAATAATCAAAGTTCCACTATAATTTTTCAATAAATATTCAATTACGTTATAAGTTGATTGACTTGCCGTCATTCCCATTCCAACACCAATAGAATTGCAATGTAAAACCTTTTCCAAACTGCAAGCATCAACTATATCACTATCTAAATCTTGTGCAATTAAAATGCATTCTGGATTTTTCCCAACGTATGCATTATATAATGTTTTTGGAACAACCAAATAAGTATACCCAACACCCGACTTAAGTGCTGAAGTTGCGTTTGAAGAAAGAATAACACTCCCTGGGAAATCTTGACTTCCACCAATAATGCAAGTTTTGCCAAAATTGCCTTTATTTACATTTCTATCTCTGTGGTTAAACAGTTGTTTTACTTCGGTCTTACCTATTCTCTTAACAACGTCGTCATCCCAAACGCTTATGCCAATGTCCTTACATACAACCTTACCGCAATAATCAATTCCATCGCCCAAAAAGTGACCAAGTTTATATTCTTGGATTGCAACGGTTATGTTTGCTTTCACTGCAACGCCCATAACTTCGCCCGTATCACCATTTATCCCACTTGGTATATCACACGCTATTTTAACAGCGTTTATCGAATTGATTTTGTTGATAATTTCTAAATATTTTCCGTCCACATATTTGTTCAAACCTGTTCCAAATATGCAATCTATAACAATATCATAATCTTTTTCAAAAACTTTGAAAAAGCAAGTTTCGGTATTAAAAATTGAAACGGAAAAGCCGTGAGTTTTAGATAAAATATCAGCAATAACCAAACCGTCTTTGCCGTTATTACCCTTACCAACGCAAACCAAAACTCTTCCGCCAACAAAATGTTCTTTAACAACGTCAGCAACTGCCCCACCTGCTCTTTTAACAAGTTCATCTTGGCAAACACCAAGTTTTTCAATGGTAAACTTGTCGGCATATTGCATTTGACTGACAGACAAAACCCTTTCCATTATTCCTCGTTAAACTCTCTCAAAGCAAAAGTTGTATCTTCATAAGAAAAACCTTTGCCAATTAAATATCGGTATGCTTTTGCTATATTTTCTTTCGTGATTTCTTTATTTTTCAAGTATTTTTGTGCAACAAGTTTTGCGTTTTCTTTCTCATCAACAGGGGTTTCAATATAAGCCGATTCAATATCGTCTTTTTTAACCCCTTTCATCATAAGTTTATATTCGGTTAAACGCCTGCCTTGTCTTTTATTTACGCTTTCAATATAGCGTTTTGAATAGTGTTTATCATCGATATACTGATATTCTTTAAGTTTATCAACACAATACCACGCAACTTGTTCGGTATAACCCTTTTTAACAAGATAGTCTTTGACTTCTTTTTTTGTTTTAAGGTTTTTAGAAATATAATCTGCCGCCTTGATAAGTGCTTCTTGCTTTTGGTTTTCAAAAACAATGTTTTCAAGTTGCTCTTTATCAATTTCTAAACCACTTTTTAACTGATTTTTAACAACAGTTTCAAGATTTAAGGCACAATAAAATTGATTGTCAACAAAAATGTTGCACCTTTTTTTATTATTTTTCTGAACTGAAACGTTTGTTATACAAGGCATATCTCACCCAAAGTCAAAATATGAACTTCCTAAATCTATAATTTCAATCTTTCCGTTAAAAGCGTTTAGAATTTTGTTCTTAAAAGTGTCTAAATAGTCAGATTTCACCGCTATTTTAACGTTTACAACGTTTTCAAACTCGGTTGCAACAACCGAAACGTTTTCATCGGTTAAAACTTTTAACAAGCGTGAATATCCTTCATAATCAGGGGCAACACTTATCAAGTTTGACATAACCATTTTGCCAATATCTGCCTTTGATAAGCATTCTGAAACCGAGCCACCATAAGCCCGTGTTAAGCCACCCGTTCCAAGTTTTATTCCGCCAAAATATCTTGTGACAACGGCAACAGCCTTAAAAATTCGTTTGTTTTTAAGCACTTCAAGCATTGGCAATCCAGCCGTTCCTTGTGGCTCGCCCGCATCAGAAAACTTTTGAATTAAGCCTTTATCGTCAGCAATATATGCATAACAACAATGATTTGCAAGCGAATGGCGTTTTCTTATCAACTCTATATATTCCTTTGCTTGCTCTTCGTTTTCAATGCCTTTTATATTGCAAATAAACTTTGACCGCTCGATTAAAATAACGTTTTCCGTTTCGCCGTTTACTGTAAAAAATTCATAACTCATTTTACACTAATTTTTATATGAACCTTTTTACCTTTGTGCAATATAAACTCTTTATTTTGTAAAGATTTTGCAGGGATTTCGCCAAACGGATTGGTAATTTTTTCTTGGTCGATACTAACCCCGCCACCTTCAATCAAGCGTTTCGCTTCGCCTTTAGATTTTGCTTGACCAACGCTAACCAAAAGGTCTGCCACAAGCACAATGCTTGAATCAATTTCAGCAGTTGGCATATCTTCTTGACTTCCACCACCAAAAGCCGCTTTTGCTTGTTTTTGTGCTTCAATCGCCTTTTCTTCGCCGTGAACAAGTTTTGTCACTTCAAAAGCAAGTCTTTCTTTTGCAAGGTTCATTCTTTCATCGTTGTATTTTGTCAACTCTTTAATTTCGTCCATATCCATAAAGGTTAGTAGACGCATACATTCTTCAACCTTAACGTCCTCAACGTTTCTAAAATATTGGTAAAATTCGTAAGGAGTTGTCTTATTTTCATCAAGCCACAAAGCACCTTTTGCTGTTTTGCCCATCTTCTTGCCTTCGCTTGTTAAAAGCAAAGTAAACGTCATAGCATACGCTGGTTTTTCTTCCTTTTTTCTAATCAAGTTGACGCCAGCAATCATATTTGACCATTGGTCATCACCACCAAGTTCTAAGACAACGCCGTGGTCTTGATATAATTTTAAGAAATCATAGCCTTGCATTAACATATAGTTGAATTCTAGGAATGAAAGGCCTTTTTCCATTCTTGACTTAAAGCATTCTGCTGTCAACATTCTATTAACTGAAAAATGCACACCAATATCACGCAAAAAATCAACGTAATTAAGGTCTAAAATCCAATCGCCATTATTTGCCATAATAGCAGCATTTTCTCCTTCAAACCTAATAAAACGGCTCATTTGCTTTCTAAAACAATCACAGTTATGTGCAATTGTTTCTTTTGTCATCATAGAACGCATATCAGACCTTCCAGAAGGGTCACCAATCATAGCCGTGCCACCACCGATAAGAGCAACAGGCTTATGACCATATCTTTGCATCCAAGCCATTGCCATAATAGGAATATAATGGCCGATATGCAAACTATCTGCCGTTGGGTCAAATCCAATATAAAAAGGCACGCTTTCCTTTCCTAACAAATCGTAAAGTTCTTCTTCATAAACCGTTTGTTTAATAAAGCCTCTTTCTTTCAACACGTCAAAAACATTTTTCATAATAATACCTACGCAATAATATTTTTCAAGTCCAAATTTAATATAAAAATTATATTTGTATAATTATATAATAATTGAATTGCCTTTGTCAACGAATAGTCAACCAATAAAATTAATAATTTCAAATGTTTACTTAAATAAAAAAGGGCAGGCTTTTGTCTGTCCTATCACTTAATTTTTACAAACTAAAACTTGCCTAATTTTTACTTGCGTTAAGTATCCCAAATAAGATTAAACCAAAATTCGTGCCTAAAATAAGTCCTAAAATAAAACCCATTTGTTTTTCCCCTAAAATAGTGTTTCCATAATAGATTTTTTTATTCATAAATACAATTATGTCTAACATAATAATATGCAAAAACGCTTGAATAATACTACTATTGTTCAATGTTAATAAAATTCTTTATTCTAGTTACTAATAAATTTATTCCTATTTGAAAACAACTACCGTTTCTTTCAATGTTTAAAGTTAAATTATCCTTAAAATCAAAATAATCTTTTAATAAGTCGGTTAAATCAGACATAAGTAATTTATTAAAATTATCACTCGTGCTAATTCTATCATTTTCGATTATTGATTGAAGCCTTATAATTTCGTTTTTATTATTTTTCATACACGCCTTTTTATACTCCCCCTAATACTTCCAAAAAAGCCCGAATATTTTTTTGTTGCATCAAAAATCTTACTTTTCCCCATATGCAAGTTATTAGCAAGAATTTTAAAAGCCTTAAACGACTCGCTCTTTTTAGAAATTCTATATCCACTAGAAAGAAAAACCACGTCTTCTTCCGGCAAAACGCCTATTAGTTTTATTTTTAATATATCCTCAATATCAAATGGTAGCAACATTTTTTCGCTCATTATTAAGTCGCCCCTTGCCCTATTAACAACAAGATTTACAGCATCAAGCCGATAACTTTTTAAAACTGAAACGACTTTATCAGCATCTCTTATACTTGTTAAGTTTGGCGTTGCAACAACTATTGCTTGATTTGCACAAGAAACCGCCCTATGGAAACCAACGTCTATACCCGCTGGGCAGTCCAAAATTATATAATCAAAAAGCATATCCACGCTTTCTAACATAAGTTTAATACTTTGCCCACTAATTGAACACATCGACGTGCTGTTTAATGATGGCAATATGTATAACGATTTCTTTTCATCATATTTAACCAAGGCTTGTTTAAGCCTGCACCTACACGACAAAACGTCAGAAATATCATAACAAACTTTATTCTCTAGCCCTAAAACAACGTCTAAATTATTTAATCCAAAATCAATATCAACAAGCAAAACTTTTGCCCCTAATTCAGATAGAGCAATACCTAAATTTGCCGTTATGGTTGTTTTTCCAACACCGCCTTTACCAGACGTTATTACAATTTTTCTTGCCATAATTACCCCTAACTTATTTTAGATAAAAAAAGACCACGCATTTTGACCAATTAGAACAAAATGCGTGGTATTATGTCGTAATTATTTTTATTATTTGCTAGAGATTGCGACCTTTTTTAATAAACTTGCATCGCTTATAGCAATTCCACCGCCAAGTGCAACGGCCATGTCGCCATTTTCAGCAACGTTGGTTTTCATTGCAAACTTTGTTGAATAATATTTTTCAAGGCCATAAATTGAAGATGCAACACCTGAAACGTAAATTCCAGCGTGCGTAATTTCTGCACAAACTTCTGGTGGCAATTTTTTAAGAACAGCGGTTGCAAGTTCATAAACTTTATCGTAATATTTTTTGATAGGTGCCTGAATGTCCATTGCCTTAACAGAAACCGAGCGTGGTGCACCGGTTTTTAAATCCCTGCCGTTAATAACAATGGTAAGAGCATCGTTTTCAGCCAAACTACCAATTTCATTTTTTAATTTTTCAGCAGTTAATAACCCAATTTGCAAGCCATAATTATCAGAAATATAGTCCATAATATCAACGCTTATTTTGTTATAGCCAAAATTAACTGAAATACCTGCGATAACACCATCTAACGAAAGTGCTGCAATATTAGTCGTTCCACCAGCCATATCAATTACAAAACAAGGGGTTGAATCGCTTAAAGAAATTCTTTGACCTAATGCTGATAAAATAGGTGCTTCTGCAAAATACACCTTGCTAATACCACAATTTTTTGCAATCTTTTTATACTTATTTATAACGTCTGCACCACTGCCACAAGCAACAGGGAATATTGCTTGACAACCAAATAAGCCGTTTTTTACACCTAATTTATCTAAAAACGCAGATAAAACGCCTTGTGCAACAGTTTCGTTCACAATTTCGCCTTCAAAAACAGGAAAAACTATCTTTGTGTTTTTTGCAGTTTTGCCTATAATCTTCTTTGCGTCTTCACCAACGAGTTTAAGTTCGTTTTTATTATCAAGGTCAATTGCCGCAACAGTCGGCTCTGACAACACAAGCCCACTGCCAGACATATAAATATTAGTATTAATGCTGTCAAAATCTATTGCAAGTTTAACGTTTGCCATTTTAACCACCTTTTATCATTAAAACAAACGCTGTGAAAAACACAGCGTCGTTTCATTAAAGAATTTCCAAGTTTTTCTTAAATATTTTTCTAAAATCAGCACCAATTTCAAGTGCAAAGTTAATTTCAAGCGACGCATCGCCTTCAACTTCGGTCTTCATAATAACTGAATCACCCAAAATATCACAATTTAACCCTTTAATTACTGATGATAAACTCCTATCCAAGCAATTTGCTATACGGAGCATTGTTCCCATCTTTCTAACAACGTCCACATCTTCATCAGTCACTAAATCACGATACCTTGCCCAATCGAATGGGTTAATATCTTCAATAGCCGTGTTTGACGCAACAAACGATGCCAAAACCAAATCTCTATGTGAAATTCCGTAAATATTTGAGTTTAGGATAACGTATCCGCTATGTTTTTCAAAGTTATAAAAACCAACACGCTTACCCGTATCATATAAGTATGCAGCAACCTTCAAAATCTTAAGGTATTGCCTTGGGAATTTGTGTAAAACCCTTAATTGCTTAAAGAGTTGAACAGACAAATTAACAACTTGTTCGGTATGCTTTTGGTCACAGCCAAACCAATCGACCAAATTGTTCAAACTGTAAGATAAAACGTCAGAAATAGGTTTATCTAACGTGCTTGGAACAGCGTAATTATAAATTATGCCTGTACGCAAGCCACTGCCACTAACAACAATGTCTTTAAGGTTCATATATTCCTTAAATGCAGAGATTGCAGCGAGTGCACTTGGGAAAATATCCGCCCTATCGCTTGATAAACCTTTAATTTTTTTCTTTCTATCAAGGTCAAGACCTTTAACCAAGTCAAAAACGTGCGTAAAATCGTTGTCGTTTACAACGTAATTATGAATAGTCTTTAATGGATACTTTTTCATAATTTTGGTCATACGACAAAGGTTTCTAAACGAACCACCTACACCAATCATTTGTGTTTCAGGGTCAACGTCTTTTAGCCATTCAATATGTGAAAGTTGTTCGGTAAAGAATTCCTTAATTTTTTCAGTTTGTTCTGCAGGTGATAATCCACTTTCTGCAAAAAGTTCAGTTAAGGTAATCGCACCGAAAGGCAACGTTTCATAGTTAAGTAGATTTCTTCTGTTATAATAAACAATTTTCGTGCTACCACCGCCAATTTCAAGAATTATACCCTTTGGAATATCCATTGTATTGACAACGCCACGATAAACGTAAACTGCTTCTTCTTCCGCACTTAAAACACGCAATTTTATGCCACAAGTTGCACTAACTTCATCAAGAAAACTGCGTTGATTTTTTGCACGACGAACAGCCGCTGTCGCAACAGCGATAATTCTTTCAATACCGTTCACGTCGCATAATTTTCTAAACATTTTTAAAGTTTTAATCGTTTCTTGAACGCGGGCAGGCTTTAAAAACCCATCTCTTTCCATACCTTCACCAAGGCGTGGAGATTCTTTAAGTTGGTCAACTATTTGAAAATGACCATTTTCTTTAACGTCGATCAAAAGTAATCTTGCCGTATTCGAGCCTAAATCAATGATTGCTATTCTTTCCATTACTCACCGTACCATTATGTTATTTTTTTCATAATTATAACACAAGATATTGTGTTTGTACATACCTTTTTTAAAATTTGTGCAAATTTTTTTTGAAAAAATAGATTAAAGAAAGTTAAATAATTAAAACTTGGATAAAATTAGTGTTTTTCTAGCAAAAATTGAATTTTTTGACTTGTAAATTTGATTAGCATTTAACCAAAAAACTATTGCTTATTGTTTTTAAACATTTTTATTGCAAAAACAAACTGAAAAATAGAAAGCACCAATAAAAAAGCACCAAAGCCACGCCCGAGCAAGTCCCCACCAATTATCTTGGATAAAAAACAACCACCAACACAGGTGATAACACCTGAAATTATTATTGGTAGCAAGTCTTTATACACGACTAAATGATTTTTAACGTGTATAATCAACGCCACAACAGCCATAGGAATAAAGCCTATCAAATTTATTGCTTGGGCTTGGTGTTGCTTGACCTTACAAAATATATTTAAAATTGGTATTAGAAGTGTGCCACCACCCATTCCCATTCCACCTATCAAACCACCAATAGCACCAGCGATTGAATATAAAACAAAACTCATAAATCCCCTTAAAAAAACAACATTTTTCCACCAGCAAAAGCCATCACTATTGAGAAAATTAAAATTACCCATTTCGATGACAATTTTGACAGCAATAATGCCCCAACCACACCACCTACAACAACACCAATAACAACCGGTATCCCTGTAGAAAGAGGAAAGTTGCCAAAAACCAAATATAGCAACCCACTCACGATTGATAAAGGCAAAATAATCAATATTGCCGTTGCGTGTGCCTTTTTCTCTTCATACCTTAATAACTTTGTAAGCATTGGAACAACAATCATTCCGCCACCCCCGCCAAATATCCCGTTTACCGCACCAGATATTGCACCTGTGCATATACAAACGAATAAATTTCCTTTATTTTTCTTTATGCCTTCTTTTTTACAACACTTATTCATCAAAACTTATTATAAGCAAAAAAGAAAAATTTTAGCAAAAAAATATAAATTTGACAATATTTGCCTTATATGTTCTTGATTTTTTTGGTAAAATATTATATAATATTTTCAATATTGATTTATTCTAGGTTTTATAACCAAATTTTTGACTTGTAGGTGAATTATGACGAGAAAGAACAACACTTTATCTTCGACGAGAAAAATTCTTGTTTTTATACTTTCTATATTGATGTGCTTATCACTATTTTTTGCAGCAGCGTGCAAGGAAGATGAAAGCACAAGTTCAACTTATCCTGATTATTTTTACACAGACAAATCAGATTGTGAAATTGATAACCCTGACTTTACTTACAACACTGCTCATATGGAATATTCTGAATTTCCAAAGACTTCTATTACCGGTTGGGATATTACCAAAACGGCAACGTCAAATTCAGGCGTTATTGACGTTTCAGACAAAGGTTGGGAAAAACTTTTATACAATTTAGCAAAGGATAATGGTGTTTTAAGTTATGTTAAGGCTCTTAACGGAAACTTTACCGACACCGATATCAGAGAAGAAATGATAGAAGCCTTCCCAGACAAATATGATGATGACAAAAACAAACCTACAACCTCACAAGTCAGAGAATATATTGCGGAAAAATATTTTATTGTTTCAGATAATACTTCAGGCATAACAGCACCTTTCACCAACCCAAGAAAACACGCTAACGCAACCGACAACAAGGTGTATATGTTAAACAACTACCTTTCAAGCGATTTAAGCGTTGGTTGTGAACAAACATTGACTTCAGCAAAAACGATTACTATTCCTGCTGGTGAATATGCAAAAATAAGTGTGTTTGTTAAAACTGAAAACCTTAACCTTTCTACTTCTGAATCTGGTTATGGCAAATCTATCGGTGCAAACATCAGAATTAAAAACAGTTTTAATAACATTAGCCAATCAGACTTCGGTATCTTCAATATTACCGACACCGAATGGACAGAATATACGTTATATTTAAAGGCCGATTCAGTTTTTGAAACAAAATTTAGTTTAGTTCTCGGTTTAGGTTATAATGATTACTACGCAGAAGGTACTGCATATTTTGACGACATTACTGTTGAACTTTTAGATAAAGAAGAATATTTAGAGGAAATCAACAATGATTCTTCACTCGTTCAAAAGTACACGTTAGAATATAAGAAAAACGATAACACTGCATTACAAATTGAAGCAAAAGATTATTTAGACACAAAATATTATTTGTACGACGTATCTTTAGACTTAACTGATGCTGGCGATAATTTTACTGACGTTATATCTTTTTCTAACCAATCAAGCAACTATTACTTCACACAATACAAAGACAATAATAAAAATGGTAATCCGAAAAACTTGCCAAAAAATGAAGTTTTTGAATATGATTTAGAAAGCGGTGATTTTAGCGACGTTGCTTATGGTATTGACGAAGGTTTAAAAATTCAATTAAAGCAACCTGCAAGTGTTTCTGTTAAACTTGACAACGAAGGTTCAAACTTTACTTTACAAGGCGAAAGTTATACTTCTATCACCTTCTTTATGAAAAACAAGTTGAACAAACTTTATGCAAAAGATATCGTTATTAACGTTCAAGATATTTATGGCGGTAAAACAGAAGAAAGAGCTGCTGTTGCCACTATTTCTGAATTAAGCGATGAGTGGGTTAAATATAACGTTGTTGTAAAAAACAACTTCGATGAAGAACTATACACCACCCCTCGTGAATTCTATTTAGAAGTCGTTATTGGCCCAGACTCATACCAAGAATCAATTGACAAATACGCTCTTGGAACTGTTTATATTTCTAACCCTATCGTTGCAACAGGCAAAACTTATCAATATGAAGATGACGATAGCAAAGTTGAAACACCAAACTATACTTTCTATAGCCTATTCACTTCAAACCCAACTGGCGAAATCGCTTTATATACCGGCAATAAGAACGACTATGCTGGTGAACCAGATGAAAGCGAAGTTTACAATATGAACGTTGCATCAAGCGATATTGGCACGATTATCACAAAACCTGCAACGCCAAAAGGATACACTGGTATTGATGCACAACATTATTATATAACGGGTAATATTCAAGACAGCGTGCTTGTAAACCAAAATAAAAATTCAGGCTTAATTAACAGCAAATATGTTTATAGCCAAGATAACGGCAATTATATTTGGTCAGAAAGCGTTAGAAATGCTTTAAATCATAACGATGATGAAAACAGCGTTCAACCTCTTATGATTACTCCACTTAAAAATGGAACCGATAATTATAGTTATGGTTATATTGGTGAAAAGCAATCTATATACGCTAACTCTTATGGCTACGTTTCAGTCACCTTAAAAGTTGTTGATGCAACTGCATACATTTATTTAGTTGACGTTTCACAAAAGGAAAAAGACGTTCTTAAATTTGATGAATTCACTGTAAACACTTCTCGTGGACAATTCAACAACCTAAATGAAACCATTGCTGAAAAATCATTATTCTTTGCCGTCACACCAGATATGATGGGCGAAGATGAATGGTTGACTGTTGAATTCTATATCGGAACGGGTGACACACAAAAAGATTTCAGGGTTGAAATGTGGAATGGTGAACGTTCTAACACTAATCCTCTCACCTCTAACGGTTATGTATTTGTAAAGAGCGTTAACATTGAGACCGACAGTGCATTTGAAGAACCTAAACGTTTGGACGATGCTTTAAGTGGAACAGGAACACCATTATCTAACATGGTTGGTCAATTTGAAAATGGAAATCTTTTAACATACGTACGTCAGCTTACCGACATCGAAAAAGCATATAACAAAGATAAGAATAAACAAGGTGCAAACATTTCTTACGAACCAACTTACGTTTGGGCTCAAACAGATACGATGATTTATGCAATCTATAACACCATTGACCCAACCGAGTATGACCCTTATGATTTTGAACCTGTTGAAGATGAAACTGAAGAAGAATCATTAATTAATAGAGACCCTGCAACCTTCTGGATGTCATTTTCATCTATCCTCCTTGCTGTTGCATTAGCAGTTGCAATTGCAATGTTAATAATCAAAAATATTATTCGCAAACGCAAGGCTGCAAAGATTGATGCTAAATCACATTACACTGTAAGAAGCAGAGTTAAGAAAGCACCTGCACCTATTGAAAAAACGGAAAAGGACGAAAGTGCTGACGACTTTGAACCTATTATGGAAGTTGACGAAAATGAACAAACCGAAGATAAAGAACAAACTTTAGACGATTACGTTTATGGCGACGTTCAAGACTTTGGCGAAAACGTTAATGAAGAAAAAACTGATGACTAATTAGTTAAATAACTCAATGCGAAAGCATTGAGTTATTTTTTTTGAATACAATTTTTTATATTTACACATATATATAATGTATGGCAACTTTAATTTTAACGGGTGGCGGAACTGCCGGCCACGTCACACCACATCTTGCGATTTTACCACACCTTAAAAATGATTTTGATAAGATATATTATTTTGGCAGCGAAAACGGAATAGAAAAAGAAATTATTGGTAATGAAAATTTGCCATATTATTCTATACCTTGTGCAAAATTAAACAGAAAATTTAACTTTCAAAATTTTACGATACCGTTTAAGTTGGTTTCCGGTTATATCAAAGCAGGCAAATTGCTTGATGAACTTAAGCCTGACGTTATCTTTTCTAAAGGTGGATACGTTGCTGTTCCAACTATTCTAGCGGGAAAAAAGCGAAAAATACCTATTATCTCGCACGAAAGCGATTATTCTATGGGATTGGCAAACAGATTAACCGCTAAATACTGCAAAAAGGTTTTAACCTCTTTTACAGACACGGCAAAAACCTTAAAAAATGCAGAATATGTTGGCCCACCTATACGAAAAAGTTTATTTGAAACTGTAAAAAGCACCTCACTAAAATATTTCAATTTAACGGGAAATAAGCCTGTTTTATTAGTTATGGGCGGAAGCCAAGGTTCAAAGGCGATTAACGACACGATTAGAAAGTCTCTTAACGAACTTTTACCAAAGTATGATATTATCCATATTTGTGGCAGAGGCAATTATTCAGAACAGCACGTTCAAAATGGTTATTTTCAAACCGAATACTTAAACCAAGTTGAACACGCCTTTTCTGTTTGCTCGGTTTGTGTTTCAAGGGCGGGCTCAAATTCAGTTTTTGAA
Source organism: uncultured Clostridia bacterium (assembly GCA_904502225.1). Lineage (GTDB taxonomy): Bacteria > Bacillota > Clostridia > Christensenellales > Borkfalkiaceae > UBA1259. The sequence continues at coordinate 13,946 of CAJGDO010000004.1, read as the reverse complement.
CTTTTAGCACTTAAAATTCCAACAGTTTTAATCCCTCTGCCAAAAGGCAATTCTCGTGGCGACCAAGTGTTAAACGCACAGTATTTTCAAAAATTAGGTTTAGCACACGTTTTACCGCAATCTTCACTTACTCAAAAGTCGCTTATTCTTGCTGTAAACTCGGCTTATGCAAATAGGCACAACCTTAAAAGAAACTTCGACAATTTCCCTATCGTTGATTCTAGCAGGCTAATCTCACGAATTATTGCCGATGCTTTACATTAAAATTTAATTTCACAATATAAATTTCTATCAATGGCATTTAGCCCCTTGATATCTTCAAAATATTTTGAAAGGCAAGTTTTTTGCCTTTCTTTTTTTTCGAATAATACCCTTTGTCTAACAACGTCATTTGTTCTTCTGCTTGCATTAATGATGGTAAGCGGATTGTCTTTTTTTGCGTTTTCTTTATTAAAGAATTTTTCTAAAATGTATTTTATCATATTTTATCTCCTTTACGCCCATATAATATCATTATTTTTTGACATACGCTTGTCATATTGTTGACTTTTTTTCTTATTTTTTATAAAATATGTGTAAAGGAAGGTAAGTAAGAATATGAAATACGAAATCATGTTGAAAATTTTATTTGAATTAATGTCAAAAAAGTGCGTTAAAGCGTCATATCTTGCAGAAAAATATGAAGTTAGCGTTAGAAGTATCCATAGATATATAAACTGTTTAGAAATGGCTGGCGTTCCTATTTACACGCTCCGTGGAAACAACGGCGGGTTTGCAATTGTGGATACTTATAAATTCTCATCAACTTTTATGACTGAAAAAGAGTTTGAACAAACAATAAACACGCTATCAGCAATTACTGAAAGCGTGCCTAATAAAGACCTTACAAGCGTTATAAACAAACTTAAATCTGTGGTTAGAAACGAATTTAGTGGACACAATATATCAAGCGGGAATTTGATTATAGATGCTGGCCCATGGGGCGATGCTGTTGGGTATAAAGCCAAGCTTAACGTTTTGCAACAATGCATTGAAAACAACACTCAACTTCTTATTAAATATCACGACAGAAATGGCGAAATTTCAGACAGAACTATTGAGCCACACGTTATTGTTTTTAAACAAGGGCTTTGGTATGTTTATGCTTTCTGTCACCTACGCAACGATTTTAGGTTTTTTAAGACGGGAAGAATTGAACAAGCAACTATATTAAACGAAAAATTTGTTAGAAGGAATATTTTGCCGTCTGATTTACCGCTTAACTTTTGGCAAAACGGACAAATTGAAACGCAAGACGTTATACTTGAAATTGATAAAAAATGCCTTTCTGACGTTGAAGAATGGCTTGGAATTGAGAATATTATTGTTAAAAACAACAAGTTTGTTGCAGAAGTAAAATTGCCTTATGACAATGGTTTGATTTCAAAGATTATGTCTTATGGAAACGGAATAAAGGTTCTTGCCCCCGAAAAACTTTATAATGAAGTGAAAAAATGTGCACTTGATATTGTAAATGAATATAAAGATTAAAAAAAGCACCGATTTATTCGGTGCTTTTAGTTTAGAATTCTTTTCTTGTGCTTCTTGCAAACAACTTTAACAACTCTTTCATAGGGTCGTTTTTATCGTATAAAATTGAATATATGGCGTTTGTAATAGGCAAATCAACCTTATATTTAATACCAAGTTCTCTCATCGCCTTTGCCGTACTTACGCCCTCTGCAAGTTTTTTAAATTGCACGCCCTTAACGTATTGTTCGCCAAAGCTTCTATTATTAGAATATTCTGAAAACAAGGTTGTTTCATAATCGCCTAAATGGCACAAACCGTATGCAGAAAGTTCATTTCCACCCATTGCTTTTATAAGCCTTGCAACTTCCCTTGCACCACGAGCCATCAATGGACCTTTTAACGTTGTATAGCCACCACCATCAAGCATACCTGCTGCAATTCCCATAACGTTTTTAGCGGCTGCACCTATTTCACTGCCAATAAGGTCATCACCATAATAAAACCTTATCAATTCGCCACGCAAGTTGTCTGCTAAAAACTTAACAAGTTCTTTATTGCTCGAATCAATAACCATACAGTTAGGATACCCTTTTGTAAAGGCTTGGATATGACCTGGGCCAACCCAAACTGCAACGTTATCTGAACTTATACCGCTTTCAACCATAACTTCTGAAAGGCGTTTTCCCGTATCAATTTCAATACCTTTCATGCAAAGGACAAACTTTTTATCCTTAACGTCAAACTGCATAACCCTTTGCATAAAACTGCGAAGTGCTTGCGAACTTATAGATATAACTATAATATCGCTACTTTCAACAGCATATTGCAAATCAGATGTTAAATCAATTCGCTCGTCAAGTTCAACATATTCATTTCTTTTTGTATTTTTTAAGACGTCAAAACTATAATTACCAGCCGTGCCCCATTGTATAACCTTATGTCCGTTATTAACGAGATACCAACCTATAAAAGAGCCCCAACGCCCACAACCTAAAACCGAAATCTTCATACTCGCCTATAATGTTTTCCTATCAATGAATGCTCTTGCCAAACTAACCTCATCTGCATATTCAAGGTCGGTGCCGATTGGAATGCCGTGTGCAAGCCTGCTGACCTTTATTCCAAGTGGTTTAAGTAAACCACAAATATACATTGCTGTTGCTTCGCCCTCAACGTCAGGATTTGTTGCCATTATAACTTCACTAACGTTGCCTTCTGATATTCTTTTTAACAAACCTTTAATATTGATGTCGTTTGGACCAATACCATCAATTGGTGAAATTGTGCCGTGCAAAACGTGATAAACGCCATTGAATTCGTTAAGTTTTTCAATAGCGACAACGTCTTTTGGTTCTTTTACAACACATATGGTTTGTGATTCACGATTTTTGCAAATTTCACAAATATCGCCTTCGGAAAAGTTGCCACAAATAGAGCAATAATGCACGTTATTTTTAACGTTTAAAATCGCATCAGCAAAGGCTTGTGCCTCATCTTTTGACATATTAACAACTTTATAAGCAAACCTTTGTGCTGTTTTTGCCCCAACGCCAGGTAGTTTAGAAAACTCATTAACAAGCCTACCTATAGGCTCGATATAAACTTTCATTTATAGTCCCAAGCCCCCGAACATACCCATTTTTTCAGAGCAAATTTCATCGGCCTTTGCATTTGCATCGTTAAGTGCTGCAATAATAAGGTCTTCAAGCATTGTTATATCATCTAAATCAACAGCATCAGGGTTAATAGAAATGCCTGTCACAACTTTTTTAGCCGTCATAGTAACGCTAACCAATCCGCCACCCGCACTGCCGTTAACCTCTAATTCTTCAAGTTCTGCTTGTGCTTTTTGCATTTCTTCTTGCATTTTTTGTGCTTGTCTCATTAAATTTTGCATTTGGTTTCCACCACCGAAACCACCAAAACCGCCTTTATACATAATTGTTCTCCTTTAATTGTTTTTAATTATAACTATATCTTCACCGAAAATTTCTTTTAATCTTTTCGATTCTTCATCAATTTCATCAAGGATTTTTTCCCTTTCATCTAATTGAACTTGCAATTCAAATGGCAAAAAGTCATTTAACGCTTGATCAATTTTTTCTCTTGTTTCAATCCTATCCAAAAATTCTTGGTCACAGTCATTAAAAGTTGTGATTGTTAAAATACTTCCTACAACTTTAATATCTACAGTTTGAAGCAAGTTCCATAAGGCTTCACTGCCGTTTTTTCTTAAATTTATAAGCAATTTACCCTTTAATTCTTCTAGTGGAATTGAAGAAATGGCTTGCTTTGCGACTGTTTTTTTAGTTTCAACACTTTCAACCACGTTTTCGACTTTTTGACAAGCGTTTTGGTTTGAAATTTCAACCTTTATACCGTCTTTAACTTTTAACTCAAGTTCTTTTACACGAGCAAGCAACGCATCAACATCGTAATCACTTTCAGGCTTGCTTGCCTTAATTGAAGATGTTTCAAACACTATTCTTGCGTGGTTTGTATATTTTAACGAGTTTTCGCTTTCTGCAAATAACTCTAAAATTCTAATCAGTCTTTGTTCTGTAGTTTGCTTACAAATATTTGCTAATAAATTATATTTTTCTATTGGCAAGCCTAAAATATCGTTTGAATTAGCACAAGTTTTAATGATTAACATATTCCTTAAAATAAGGGTTATATCTTTAATTAAAACGCCCACACTTTTACCAAGTGAACACAACTCATCAATCGTGCTTAAAACGTTTCCCGAATTGCCTTTGATAATATTTTCAACAAAATCATATAAAAGTTCAGCGTTTGACGAGCCTAAAATTTCCATCACGTCGTTATAGGTCAATACGCTGTTGGAATAAGAAAGTGCAATATCAGCAATAGATAAAGCGTCTCTAATACTGCCTTCCCCAGCCTTTGCTATTGCAAAAATTGCTTCCTTTTCATATTTTTTGCCTTGCTCATCATAAATTTTTGAAATTAAATCAGCAATTTGTTCATCAGGAATAAGTCTAAAATCAAAACGCATACAACGTGATAAAATGGTCGCTGGAATTTTATGCACTTCGGTTGTTGCCAAAATAAAAATTGCATGCCTTGGTGGTTCTTCAAGCGTTTTAAGAAGTGCGTTAAACGCAGCACCCGTAAGCATATGTACTTCATCAATAATATAAACTTTATACTTGCACGAAACTGGTGGATATTGCACCTTTTCCCTTAAATCTCTAATCTCATTTACGCCATTGTTTGACGCTGCGTCAATTTCAATAACGTCTATATTCGCTGGGTTTTCAATTGCTTTACACGAAGCACAAACGCCACAAGGCGAACCGTTTTTATTGTCAAGGCAGTTAATTGCTTTTGCAAAAATTTTTGCAGCAGAAGTCTTACCCGTCCCACGTGTCCCTGTGAACAAATAGGCGTGACCTAATCTATCGCTTAATATTTGATTTACAAGCGTTTTAACCACTTGTTCTTGTCCGATAAGACCTTCAAACGTGTTTGGTCTATACCTTCTGTACAATGCTAAATACGACATTTTGCACCTTAACTTAACCTTTATTTTGAATTTCTAATAATATTTTTTTTCTTATTCTTTGTATTGCGTTGTCAATCGACTTTTCCTTTTTAGAAAACATCTTTCCAAGTTCGCTATACGAATAGCCTTTTAAGTAATTTATTAAAATTTTATATTCATAATCGCTTAAAATTTGGCTAATTTTAGTTTTTAGTTCATTTTCGGCTTCTAAATTTATGTAAGTTTCTTCCGGACTAAAGTTGCTGTCTAAAACAACTTTGGATTTATCAATTTCTTCGCCATCTAACCCGCCTGAAATGGACAAGTAGTTGTTTAGTGGCTGATTTTTATATCTATTAGAACTTTTAATAACCGAAAAAATTCTGTTTTTAACACAAGTATAAACGTATGTCTTAAAATTTGCCTTGGCATTAAAAGAAGATATTGCCTTAAAAACAGCAAACAAACCTTCTTGTAGCAAATCTTCCGAATCGCCACCGTTTAGAAAGTATGAGTGAGCGATTGACGACGCTATGTATTTGTATCTATTAAAGAGTTCTTCTATTGCATTTTCATTTTTTTCTTGAGCCAAAGCCACAAGTTGCTCATCAGATAAACCCTTAACGTTTTCTTTTGCCATCTATTTTTCCACTCTTTGCCTAATAACTTCATATACGGCAATACCACAAGCAACTGATGCGTTCAATGAATTAACCTTACCAAACATTGGTATAGAAATTATGCCATCGCACTTTTCTTTAGTTAATCTTTTAACGCCACTATCTTCCCCGCCAATAACTAAACACACTTTGCCTGTTAAGTTTGCTTTATAAATGCTTTGTCCACCCGTTTCTGCACCATATACCCAAAAGCCATAATCTTTAAGGGTGTCAATAGCATTATTAATGTTGGTCACTCTTGCAACTTTTAAGTGATTGAGTGCCCCCGAAGAAATCCTCATAACAGTGTCGTTTACCGATGCACTCCTGTCCTTGCCGATAATAAGCCCGTCTGCCCCAGCACATTCTAAAACTCTTATAATGCTACCTAAATTATGCGGGTCTAAAATTTCATTTAATACAACGATTAAAGAATTTTCACCATTACAATCGTTTAAAATGTCATCAATATCAAAATATTTATAATCTGAAACGTATGCAATAAAACCTTGGTGACGCTTGCTTTCACTCTCTTTTTCAATAACGTATTTGTCAACTAATTGAACTTTAACTTTGTGTGAACGAATAACGTTTATAAGTCTTTTACTTGGCTCGTCCTTCAAATCTTTTTGAACTAAAATTTTATCAATTTCTTTATCGGTTTTTAATAATTCATAAACCGAATTTCTACCTTCAATTTTCATTTTCTATTCCTTTATTAAGTATAAAATTTAATCTATCGTTTTGCCCCGTTAAGTATAAATATCCCAAAATTGCCTCAAAACCTGTTGCCATATTATATTCTGCAACTGATGCGTGCTTTGCCTTGGTTGTCTTTTTTGCATTTCTTGCTCTTTTAAAAACTGCCAATTCTTCTTCGGTTAAGATTTCTAAAATTTCCTTAACAAATTCTGCTTGGGCACTTGCATTTACTTCGGAAGTTGCTTTAATATTAAGTTCGCCTGTTTTACAGTCGGATAAAAAGGTCAACCTTTCCCTAACGAATAAAGAATAAACGGCATCCCCCACAAATGCTAGAACAATTGGGTTAAGGTTTTTAGCCTTATTATTATCCATTATTTCGCCTAACTTAAACACTAACACTTCTCCACGATATATTTATAATCATTATACAATATTTTTAACAAAAAAACAATAAAAAAGCCCGATTTTTTATTATCGGGCTACACATTTTATTTATAAACTTTCTATATAGTTCCTATATCACTATCCTTTTTCTTGTCTTCTTTACTTAACAAATTATATGGAACCAAATTATGGTGTGTTTTTGCTAAATTATTTCTGCTTTTCTCATCTAAACTACCACTAAACACATATCCTTCGCTTCGCATATATGCGTTCCACCTTCTATGTTCAAGTTTTTCTATTATAATCTTTTCTTCTTCGGTTAATTGGTCAGTTTTTTTATCTGCCCCCTTAATATTACATAAATTTTTTGCTTTAAGATGCATAGTTGTTGCTAATGACGAGCGATAATTATACTCATATTCCCAAAACTTTGCTTCTTCGCCCCATTTTAGATGTTGCTTTAATGCCTTTTGTTCTAGTTCAGAATTCATTATAACTTTTTGGCAATATATAGATTCAACGTCGCCAAGATAATCGATATCGTAACATTGTCCACTATAATTTTTTAAGTCTTTTAATGAATTTTTTTGCAACGTACTATTAACGATAGTTTGAATAGTTGGTCGTGAATTTATTCTTTCAAACAAACTTCTTAAACTTATTGCGGTTTCAACATTGAGATTATCATCACCTAAACATACAAACACATAAGAAACACTTTTTATTTGCTCAACAATATCATTAAAAGTATTTTCATTTACGTTAACGCCCGAAAAAACATTAATTTTATATTCGGCTTCGCCATCAATTTTTGCACCGTTGAATTTTTCGCTAAAAAGTTCCGGTGCAATGCTTTTTAGTTTGTCTAGCGATTTTTCATCTTTATCAAATGCATTAATAGTCAGATTATATCCATCCATTTGACAATACCAAGACAATGTTTTAAGCATTTCAGTCCCATATTTGCCAAGTCCAATTATCAATGCAGAAATTTCTTTGTCATTATTATTGTTTTTAATAGCATTTTCAAATAAAATATTTCCGTTTTCGTAAATATGACTACTAATTAACGACTGAACTTCATTTATTCTTCTAACATTTATTTTACCTTTATTTGTGCTGGCAAGAAGCAATGAACTATCAATTTTTGTTGAAAAAATATAAAGATTAACGTTATTTCTATCTCTATATTTTTGAATTATTTTCAAACCGTCTTTTAAGTTTTTATCCTCATCATAATCTATGTTAAAAAACGTTATTTTTCTATTTTGATTATGCTTTGAAAAATTAATTGAAAATAAATTTTTATAGAACAAAATAGTGCCCATTGCTTGCAATTCAAACAAGTATGGATTTTGTTTTTCTTCTTTTTTATCAAAACCAACAAAAACTAACACTGCTTTTTTATCATTAGTTTTAATATCCTTTGCTAAATAAAAAGACTTTTCATTTAATTCTGAAAATATGTATACGTCCTTATTCCAATTTGCCAAATATTGAATACTTGCCTTAACGTTTTTAAAAAAAGAAAGTATAAAGCCTATTGTATAAACAGGAGTAAAAATATACAAGAATAAAAACCAAGCCTGATAAGCCAAGGTTATGTTTTGTGGGGCATGACTAATAATTTCAGATATGTCACCATAGTCGCACCCAGAAATGAATAGTTTTAATGAATTCATGCAAGATAAGACTATGCTTTGAAAAATAGACAAGCCATCACCATCTTTACTAAAACTAAAAATTGGTAAGAAAAGTATAAAGCCAACTGTAAAAAATCCTACTAAAAATAGATAATTTAAATTAAATCTTTTCCTGTTTGCAATTTTAGTAAAACTTATTACAATTATTGCTAGCAATATTATTAATGCAAATGATATTGATAAGTTAAGACAAATTCCCCACATAATACACCTCTTATCTAAATTTACTTCTTATTGCATACGGACAAATAAAGTTATTTGAAAACTCGTGTTGTAATCTATATAACCCTTGACCTCTACGTTCAGGCAAAGATAAATAAATTCTATTTTCAATGTTCGAAATAGATTTTGTTGCGTTCATGCCTACTTCGTTTAGTATGTTTAGCATTCTAACAAAATAGTCATCATTAGGAACGTCTATTATAAACTTAAATTCCGTGCCATACAATTTATGTACAGGAAGATTATACTCTATCCCACCACATTCAATCACATTTCCAAGCCTATCAAGTGTTCCACCCTTTTTTAATACGCCACTATAAATTAAACTATTTAATAAAACGCATTCTTTATTTTTAGCAGTCACTTCGGTTTTTTGCACCAAAGCACACTCACTATTGCTTATAGGACAAGTTTTGTTTTCAATTGGGTTATTTCTTTTACTATAACATTGACAACCATCTCCATGGTCACTATAAAACATTCCAAAATTCATAGTTAACAAACCGAATTTGCAATCCTTAAATAAATTATAATGCTTATCAAAAATTGGACTTGCTAATGTTGCTATAACTGAAACTACGTTATCATTGAGTCTTTGCCCAAACTCTTCTCTCGTTAAAAAAGCCGATTCATTACTGAACATTTGTGAATACTGTGAATGTTTAGAAATTTCTTCTAAAATGATATTTATATCGTTGTAAATGTTTCCGTATTTTTTATAATGAGTATAATAAAGAAGGTTTAATGAAGGATTTTTATCCCTATTTTCTTTTGAAAACAAGTTGTCCTTATCCCAAACATAAATGGTTTTACCTTTTCCTCTTAAATAGCCCATTTCATAGTTAACCCAATCAGACATTATGGAATTTTTTGTTAGGATAACTACCGCAGCATAACAATCCAAAGCATTTTCAATCCTAATTTGATAATCGTCTCCACCCCTTATAAAGTCTTTATCACACAAAACATATAGCCCTTTCTCAACCATTGCAGTTTGAACAAATTGCAACAAGTCTTTTTCATTTTGGTCAAAATTTGAGTGTGAAATAAAAATGCCATAAAACTTTTTCTCTTCTTCATTTGGCAAACGTGTATAGAAATCAAAATCACCTAATATTTTCTCTTGTAAATTCAACATATTTTTAATTCCTTTTTCTTATTGTGGAAACATGTAATCTAGTGAGTCGCCTACCTTAAGAGACTCGTCAACGGTTATATTGTTGGGACTTTTTAATCCTATGCTGAAATAAAATCGACTATTTTCTTCATCAACAAACGTTTCTTTTGAATAAATATTTTGCCAATAAACAGCGTCTTCTAAAATATTATCTCTAAACTCTGGCTGAGCATCGATAAAATCACCTTCAAATAAGGACAAAAGTAAAAATACAGGGCACTTTTCTTGCTTGCTAGTAATATAGCACTTAAAATATGAACCTAATAACTTGTGGATAGGCATTAAAATATCCATAGTTAACTCTGCTCTTACACCTGTTTTTTCTTGATTTTCCTTTGAAAGTAGAGTATATGTTTTTTTTCCAGAAATTATTTGTGGATAGTCATCAATTCTTGCATAAACTTCATCTTTGTAAGGTATCATTTGCGGTGTTAAATGGTTATCATTACCAAAACTAACAATTTTGCACCCGCAAATTAGATTTTCAGACAAAAACTCATCAAACGCATTGTCAGAAATTGCTCTTGAAAAAAAATCTTCGTAATAAATCTTAGCATTTTGAAATGCTGTATCATAAATCTTGAATTTTAAGTGTAAACACCTATAAAAAATTCTAGAAGTAGCATACTTGTTGACCATATAATTGCTATAATAATTATACCTAAGCAATTTATTTGAAAATCTTGAATTTAATGCATCAAATAAACTTTCAATACTTGTTATAAAGTCTAATTTTTGAAGTGGAGTTCTTTCTAATGTTATATTTTGAGATTTTTCCAAACAAAATGGTAAAACAGAATTTTTATTTAATCCACTCACGTAGCCTATATGATAGAAAAATTGATTTTTAACAAACTCGTTTTCTTCTTTAAAAAACTCTTCTGAAAAAACACTTATTAAACAAGAACAATTGTCAAAAATTTCATTTGCATTATACGATATATTTTTTCCTGTATTTGAAACGGGATAACTATAATATACAAACCCTGCCATCTCTAATGCATCTTTTATTTTAGCAACCTTGCTATCGATTGTATCCACATACAATAATACAATATGCCCACAATGCTTAGATAGGTCAAATTTATTATGTGATATAAGTTCCATAAAAAAACCTCAACTATCTTTTATTGTTTATGGTTAAATTATACAATACTTTAATTAAAAAAACAATAAAAAAGCCCGATTTTTTATTATCGGGCTATACTTTTTATTCTTATTCAATTTTGATAAATAAAAGTAGTTTGTGCAAGGTATGCTGATATACCCTTAAAAATGGTGTAAGCAAGGCTTTCTTGGTATTGGTCGGTTATTAAAAGTGCCTCGTCCTCTGGGCTTGATAAAAAGCCACACTCGGCGATAATTGACGGATATTCGGTGCATTTTATTATGTAATAATCGCCCGATAACGCCGAACAGTGCCTAACTGCTTCTTGCATATTGTTAAAAGCGTCTTGCACACTATCGGCAAGCAATTTGCTTTTATCGTTATTAGAATTATAAAATACTTGTGCCCCACGCCTTGTTGATAACGAGTATTGGTTCATATGCACACTTAAAACTAAATTTGGTTTGGTTTTATTTATAATGCTTTTTCTTTGCTCCATATCTTTGCGTTTCAAACTGCTGTTCGCAACGCCATAAAGTCCTGCTTCACTGCTTCGTGTTAAAACCACCACAAAACCTGCATCAAGCAAATATTTTTCAATCTTTTTAACAACTTTAAGGTTTAACTCGCTTTCTTTAACGCCCGTTCTAACCCCAACAACACCGCCATCAACACCACCGTGGCCAGCATCTAAAACCACTTTAATTTTTGTTGCATAGCCACTGCCAACAGGGTTGCTACTTATTGCACCAAAACATAAAACAAAGGTTAAAATTGTTAAAATTAGCACAAAGGATATTATTAAGTTGGATTTTTTAATTACAAGCATAAACACCAAAAAATGTTGATAACATCATATTTTTTATGAGTTTATCAACATTTTTAAGCATTATTTTATACATAATGTTGATAACTATCATTATAAATATACTGACGAAAATCAACATTTATGCAATTATTAAAAAACAGAATTAACTGCTTTGATTATAATTTCTCTTTCATTTTCAGTTATCGGTTCATCAAGGTCATTAAAGGCGTTTAATGAAATATCTTGCTCGGTTAATGCCTTAAACCAGCAAAGTGCCAACAAATATCTGCCAGCACCTAAAGATGCGTGGTAAGTATCTCTATGCACCTTTTTAAGCCCAAGTTCTAAAGCCTTTTGCATTGCCTCTCCACAAGGTATTATGCCGTCTGCTTTTATCTTTTTAGCAATCTTATTATAGCATCTTGAAATCTTTTTGAACATCTTTTTAGAAGTTTTAAATTTCAAACTTTTTAACTTTTCACTGCCATCTTCATACGCCCAAGTTTGATGAATAAAAATTTTGGCGTTAGGGCGAGTTTGCCTAATCACTTTTACAAGTTCTTCTATATAAGGCAAATATGATTTATATTGAAAACTAAATCGACTTGCTTGTTGCAATGTTATAATATCCCAAGCATCGCTTTCAAGTGCTTGCTTAATGGTTGATTTTTCTATTTTTTCACCGTTTAACTCAAAGTCATAATCTGCTTTGTCACCCACTAAATTGTTGTAATGCCTTTCTAAAGAGCAACCGCTTATGTATAAATTTACGGTCTTAAAGTCTTGACCTTCTTTTTTTGCTAAACTATGCAAATATCGATGAGCATCGTGAGAAAAACTGTTGCCGATGGATAATATTTTCATAAATACTCCTAATGCTTTATTTTATTAAGGCATACTAAAGTTTCAACGTGTGTTGTCTTCGTCAGAATAGCACAATTTCTCAAACTCGCTACTCTTAGAAGAAGACGATATCCCCTTTATTCCCGTTTTTTTATCAACTCTAACCTTTCTCGGACTTCTAAATTTGCGTCCGTTTAGGTCGTCCTTAAAACCAGTTTTATATACAAATGAGATTTTTTGAGGATCTTTTGCACCGTTTTCGTCAAAACCACCAACAATAACCTTTTCTACAATACTTTCAAAAACGGCTCTGTCAAATTTAGTTAAGCCTTTATTCTCTAAAAGCACTTTTTTGAATTCAGCAATACGCTTTTCGATACTCTTTCTCGACGTATCGGCTTGTTGCAGTTCTTCAAGTTGGAGTTTTAACTCTTCTATTTTAGCACATAATTCCAAGTTTTTCAACTCATATTCGTCCTTTGTGATAGATTCATCTAATCGCAAATCTAAAAGTTTATCTTTGCGTGCTAAAACGTCTCTAATTTCTCGATTAACTTTTTCTATTTCCTTAACAACACTATCGTCAGAAAGTTCGGCAGTAACCTTTGCCAAAAAGTCATTAAGAATTGATTCATTGTCTTGCATCAATCTTTGATATGATTCAACAAATGCTCTTTCAATCAACTTTTCATCTACACCTTTACTATCAGGACAAAATTTTCTGCCACCTTTTGTTGCCGTTACGCATTGCCATACTGATTTTTGATGAGGCGTTCCACTATGCCAACTTCTTCTTGAAAGCGTTTCACCGCAAAACCCACACTTAATCATACAACTAAATGAATATTTCCTTGTAAACGGTTCTCTCTTTGCTCCGTCAGGCGCAAGTCTGGGTCTTGAACGACGCTTTAATATTTCCTGCGCCATTTCCCAATCCTCCACTGAAATTATCGGTTCATGATGTTCCGATAAATAAAATTTATCCGACTCACCCATATTTTCTAATCGCCTTTTGGATATGGGGTCAACTGTAAAGGTTTTCCCCATTAAAATATCACCTTTATACTTTTCGTTAGAAATAATTCCTGTAATTGTTGACTCTGGCCATGACAGTAAGCCGCGTTTGCTTTTATGCCCCATTTGGCGAAGCTCCTTAGCGATAATATGTCCTCCTGCACCTTCAATATAACGTTTGAAAATGTATTTAACGATTTTCGCTTCTTCTTGGTTTATGTGGATAGTTTTTGTTTCCTTGTCGTAATCATAACCCAAACAACCTTGAAACCCAATCAGTTCACCACGTTGCATTTTCATCTT
>CAJGDO010000003.1 GCA_904502225.1 uncultured Clostridia bacterium | reverse complement strand
TTATCTTTATTATAAACGTGGCCGTGCGTTAAAAACACGATTTTATTTGCACTCAAAATACACATATCTTCTATAAAAGAAAATTCCGAAATCATTTTATCAACTTCGCTATCGCAATTTCCCTTTATAACAACTATGTTTTCCTTTACGGCATTTAAGGTTTCTGCAACCTTTTTAGGTGCGTAATCTTTAGGCAAATCGTTTCTTGGTCCGTGATTATAAATATCGCCTAAAAGTATCATTCTATCTGCATTTTCCTTATAACACGCGTCTATAAGTTTTTCGGCATAATAACTTGAGCCGTGTAAATCTGATGCGATTAAAATCTTCATATTAATTCTCTCTTTTATTTATTAGGTTTTTTTCACCAAAAATCAGTTATAGTTTGTGACAAAAGCCTTCAATTAAGTCCATAACGACTTCTCTTGCAATATAAAGTCCTGCAACGGCTGGCACAAAAATCATACTTGCTGGCACGGTTTTTCCATTTTCCGACACAACTTTTTCTTGATTTTTTACACCTTCCACAGAATACACGACCTTAACTTTTTCTATATTGCGTTTTTTAAGTTCTCTGCGCATAACCCTTGCAAGTGGACAACCTTCAGTCTTAGAAATATCTGCAACCTTTAATTTTTCAATTTCAAGTTTTCCACCTGTTCCCATACAAGAAATAACTGGGATATTTAAGGCTTTTGCACGAGATATTATCTCAATTTTTGCACTTACCGTGTCGACGGCATCTATTATGTAATCATAGCCGTTCAAGTCAATTTCATCGGCGTTTTCTGGCAAATAAAAAACTTTTTTAGTGTGTATTTTAAGGTCTTTGTTTATGCTTAAAAGCCTTTCTTTTACAACTTCAACCTTGTCACGCCCGATAGTGTTTTCAGTTGCTATAATTTGACGATTAAGGTTGGTTTTATCAACGATATCTCCGTCAAAAATAGCGACTTCGCCTATACCAGAGCGAACTAACGCTTCAATGACAAAGCCACCGACACCGCCCACGCCAAATATGGCGACCTTTGATGCCGATAGCCTTAATAAATTTTCTTTGCCGATTAAGTTTTCAACACGGTTAAATGCACTCATTAAAGTAAATATATTCCTTTTTTAGCATTTTCTTCAATGCATTCATCTGACCAAATAGATGCTTGCACTTCGCCGATATGTGCTTTGTTCAAAAAGAACATACAAAGTCTTGATTGACCTATTCCACCACCGATTGTAAGTGGTAATTTGCCATCAATAATGTCTTTGCAATATGGGTTTTCAAGTTTATGTAATTCTTTTTTCTTCTTGAGTTGTTTAACTAAACTCTTATCATTAACCCTTACACCCATTGAAGAAATTTCAAGTGCCAAATCTAAAACGTCATACCACAAAATTATATCGCCGTTCAACTTCCAGTCATCGTAGTCAGCGGCTCTGCCATCGTGTGGTTTGCCATCAGATAAATCCCAACCGATTTGGTAAAGGAAAACTGCTCCGTATTTTTTAGCAACGGCATTTTCCCTTTGCTTTCTGGTTAGGTTTGGATATTCTTGTTCTAATTCCTTGGTTGAAATAAAGGTGATTTCATCTGGAATAGTGTGCGTTATCGTTGGATATTTTGTATTGACTGCCTTAGCAAGCTTTTTAAGTGCTTTATAAATGGACTTAACCGTCTTTTTAAGGTATGAAATGGTCCTTTGGTTTTTGTTTATAATCTTTTCCCAGTCCCATTGGTCAACGTAAACCGAATGCAATGCGTCTAAATCTTCATCACGGCGAATTGCGTTCATATCAGTATAAAGCCCTGCACCTTCCTCAAAACCGTATTTTGCAAGTGCCATTCTCTTCCATTTTGCAAGAGATTGCACGATTTCCACGTCCTTTTTTAAGGTCAAAACGTCAAACCTAACAGCCCTTTCATAGCCGTTTAGATTGTCGTTTAGTCCAGATTCTGGTTGCACGAATAAAGGTGCGGAAACCCTTGTTAATTTTAGGGCTTTCGCAAGTTCTCTTTCAAACGTGTCTTTTATAAACTTTATCGCTATTTAAGTTTCCAACAAGTTAAGCGTAGATTTATATTCCATAAATTTACTCCTAGTCTATAACTCCTTCATATAAAGGATATTTTTCAATAAGTTTTTTAACTTCTGCTCTTACGTATTCAAAAGCATTTTCTTTTTCGTTGATAATCTTTGTGATAAGTTCAGCAACTTTTTCGCAATCTTCTTCCTTAAAGCCACGGCTTGTCACAGCAGGTGTACCGATACGAACACCACTTGTCACAAATGGTTTTTGTTTGTCAAATGGAATTGCGTTCTTGTTTAACGTGATGTTAACTTCATCAAGCATAATTTCCAAATCTTTACCTGTGCAATCTTTATCAGACAAGTCTAAAAGCATCAAGTGGTTATCTGTACCACCAGAAACAAGTTTAACGCCTAATGATAAGAACTTTTCGCTCATTGCCTTTGCATTTTTCTTAACTTGTTCCATATACGCCTTGTATTCTGGCTTTAATGCTTCGCCAAATGCGATTGCCTTTGCTGCGATAATGTGCATAAGTGGACCACCTTGTGTTCCTGGGAAAACAGCCTTGTCAATGATTTTTGCATATTGTTCTTTACACAAAATCATACCGCCTCTTGGACCTCTTAAGGTCTTGTGAGTTGTTGTTGTCACGAAGTCTGCATATGGAACTGGGCTTGGGTGCAAACCTGTTGCAACTAAACCAGCGATGTGTGCAATGTCAACCATCATATAACAGCCAACTTTATCACAAATTTCTCTAATTCTCTTAAAGTCGATAACTCTTGGGTATGCACTTGCACCGCAAACAAAAATGTTTGGTTTAACTTCTAAAACTTGTGCTTCTAAATCATCATAGTCGATTGCACCCGTTTCTTCCTTTACACCATAGCCAACTGACTTAAAGTATTTACCTGAAACGGTTATAGGTGCACCGTGAGTTAAGTGTCCACCGTGAGCAAGGCTCATACCCATAATGGTGTCGCCTGGGTTCAACACTGCAAAGTATACTGCAAAGTTAGCATTTGCACCACTGTGTGGTTGAACGTTTGCGTGGTCTGCACCAAACAACTTTTTAGCACGTTCAATAGCAAGATTTTCAACAATGTCAACACATTGGCAACCGCCATAATATCTATGTGCTGGGTAGCCTTCTGCATATTTGTTGGTTAAAACGCTTCCTGCTGCTAGCAACACGTTTTCTGAAACAAGGTTTTCACTTGCAATAAGTTCAATGTTGTTTCTTTGTCTTTGAAGTTCTTTTTCTAAACCTTCATATACTTCTGGGTCTAGTGCTTTGATTGAAGATAAGTCTATCATTTTTTATTTCTCCTTGGTTTAATACCTAATTTTTTCTAAATATGTTTTATAAGCATTTCCGAAAGCGTTGCCTTCGCCGAGAGCCCCACGGTTTTTTCTTTTATTTGCCCACCCTTAAACAAGATAAGGGTTGGAATTGACTGAACGTTAAACTTGCTTGCTAATTCTGGGTTTTGGTCAACGTCTATTTTTATAATTTTGACCTTTTTATCCATTTCCTCATAAAATTCTGCTAAAATTGGCGTTTGCATTTTACAAGGCGTGCACCAACTTGCATAAAAATCAACAAGCACTAACTTGTGTTCTTTTATTATTTTTTCAAACTCGTCTATGCCTAAAATTTCTTCAATACTCATCATTTTCTCTCCTTAATAACCAAAAGATTATGTGAATATTATTTGCTATACGAATTTAATAATACAAAAACTTAAAGTTTATTTTGTAAGTTCATCAAAAGTCATAAGTTGTTCTATGCCCGTTTTCATTTCTTTAACTTTTACAACGCCGTTGTTCAACTCGTCAGAACCGATTACAACAACTTTTTCTGCACCGATTTTGTCGGCATACTTAAACTGTGCTTTAATACTCCTATTCATATGGTCAAAGTCGGCAGAAATTCCTTTTTCTCTTAATTTTGAAACAAGTTCAAAAGCCTTTTCGGTTTCCTTTTCGCCCATAGGTGCAATATAGTAAACAACTTTGTTTGGGTTTGGAATTTCAACGCCCAAGTTTTCAAGTAGCATTAAAATTCTTTCAATACCCACTGCAAAGCCTATACCTGCAACGTCTGCACCGCCCAACTGTGCGATAAGCCCATCATATCTGCCACCGCCACAAACTGTGCCTTGTGCCCCGATGTTATCAGAAACAAATTCAAAAACAGTTCTATTATAGTAATCAAGCCCTCTAACGATATTAGGGTTTACCTTAAACGCAACGCCTGCAATGGTTAAGTAGTTTTTAACCTTTTCAAAGTGATTAGAACAGTCTTCACAAATGTAATCTAAAATCTTTGGTGCTGATTTTGTTATTTCTTTGCACTTGTCGTTTTTGCAGTCCAAAATCCTCAATGGGTTTTTGTTAAGTCTGTCTTTACATAGTTCGCACATATCGTCTATGTTTTGGTTTAGGTAATCTTTAAGTGCTTGCTCGTATTTTTTTCTACACTCTTTACAACCGATACTGTTTAGGTATAAGGTGACGTTCTTAATACCCTCCTTATCCAAAAAGGTTTTTGCTAAAAGTATTGTTTCAGCATCAATGTTTGCATCGGTTGAGCCTAAAAACTCAACGCCAAATTGGTGGAACTCTCTTAATCTGCCCGCTTGTGGTCTTTCATATCTAAAACATTGTGTTATATAAAAGAGTTTTGCAGGAAGAACTGCAGAGTGCATACCGTTTTCAACAAACGCTCTTGCGACCCCCGCCGTCCCTTCTGGTTTAAGAGTAATGCTTCTGCCACCCTTGTCTAAAAAGGTGTACATTTCCTTGTTTACAATGTCTGTCGTTTCGCCAACGCCACGTAAAAAAACTTCGGTATGCTCAAAAGTTGGTGTTCTTATTTCGTTTGCACCAAACGTTCTTGCAACTTCTCGTGCCGTTTTTTCTACGAATTGCCATTTATAACTATCGCTTGGCAAAACGTCTTTTGTGCCTTTTGGTACGTTTATCATTTTATTTCTTCCTTATAAAATATACTTCTTTAAGTCTTTGGTTTTGGCTTCTACACCCAACTTGCCTTGTACAAAGGCTTTGTCGATGATAACTTCTTTTCCCGTTCCGTCTGCTTCAAACGACACGTCTTCAAGCAAGTTTTCCATAACCGTGTGCAATCTTCTTGCACCTATATCTTCGCTGGTCATATTCATTTCTTCTGAAATTCTTGCAATTTCACTAATTGCATCGTCAGTGAACTTCAATTCCGCACCATCAACTTTTAGCAAAGTTGCGTATTGGATAGTGATTGCGTTTTTAGGTATTGTTAAAATATCCACAAAGTCTTTTTGTGTTAAACTTTTTAACTCAACCAAGATTGGAAAACGGCCTTGCAATTCTGGGATTAAATCGCTTACCTTTGAAATGTGGAAAGCCCCTGCAGCAATAAACAAAATGTAGTCAGTCTTTATTGCACCGTATTTAGTCATAACGGTTGAGCCTTCAACAATCGGTAAAATATCTCTTTGCACGCCTTCTCTTGAAACGTCTTGCCCACCACCCGTTTTATTGGTTTTTGCGGCAATCTTATCGATTTCATCAATAAAGATTATGCCTTCGTTTTCAGCACGGCGGATTGCTTCTTCATTAACCGAATCTTTATCAATCAACTTGTCCGCTTCTTCTTCTAAAAGAATTCGCCTTGCTTCTTTAACGGTAATTTTTCTTTTCTTTTTCTTTTTTGGCATCATATCGCCAAAAATACTGCCAAGGCTGATTTCCCCAGCACCTGGGATTAATTCCATTGGTTTTGGATTATCAGCAATTTCAATTTCTATTACTTCGTTGTCGTAATAACCCTTTTTAAGACCTTCTAAAATATTCTTTTCAAAAATATCTTGTGGCGTTTCGCCCCTGTCTAAACGGCGAACTTCGGCAACGATTTTAGATAGTTTTTGGTCAACCGTTCCTTCGGCTTTTTGGGTGACTTTTCTAAACCTTTCTTCTTTAACAAGTCTAACCGAACATTCAACCAAATCTCTTATCATTGACTCAACGTCTCTGCCAACGTATCCAACTTCGGTATATTTTGTTGCTTCAACTTTTACAAAAGGTGCACCAACAAGTTTAGCAAGCCTTCTTGCGATCTCGGTTTTACCAACGCCCGTTGGACCTTTCATTATGATGTTCTTTGGCGTAATTTCAGCCATTTCTTCTGCACTCAACATACTTCTTCTGTATCTGTTTCGAAGTGCAATAGCAACCGCCTTTTTCGCCTCGTCTTGACCGATTATATATTTATTTAATTCTTCAACTATTTGTTTAGGACTTAAATTCATTTTTCTCCCCCTTAAATAACTTCACAAGTGATGTTATCGTTAGTGAACACGCAAATCTCGCTTGCTATTTTAAGTGATTTTTTAGCAATTTCTTCAGCAGAATAGTCTGTTTCTTGGTTTAATGCCCTTGCTGCTGCTAAAGCGTAATTGCCACCGCTTCCTATTGCACAAACACCGCCGTCAGGTTCGATAACTTCGCCGGTGCCTGAAACGACAAGCAACGTGTCTTTATCAGCAGTAATCATCATTGCCTCTAATTTTCTTGCCTTATCCGTTCTCCAAAGTTCAGCAAGTTCAACGGCACTTCTCATTAAATTGCCTGAATATTTATTAAGCATTTCTTCAAATCTTTCAGAAAGGCTAAACGCATCTGAAACCGAACCAGCAAAGCCCAAAATAACTTTGCCGTTATAAATTCTTCTAACCTTAACTGCATTGTTCTTAAAAATTACCGATTGCGACATTGTCACTTGACCATCGCCCGCAATTGCAGTTTTGCCGTCCTTTTTAACAGCACAAATTGTCGTTCCCTTAAATTCTATCATATCTCATTCTCCTTCTTAAACCTGTCAACTTCTCTTAAACTTCTCTCTGCCATAAGGCGTTTTCTTTCCGCCTTGTCCCTAACAATCCTGTCAAGTGGTGGCAAAATTCCAAAGTTTGCGTTCATAGGTTGGAAATCTTTATTTTCAGTGGTTATGTATTTTGCAAGTGAGCCAAGCACGGTTTTATCCGAAATAGGCTGGATGGTTTTACCCATCAATTTAGCGTATAGATATATACCCGTCATTAGACCACTGCCTGCACTTTCAACGTACCCCTCAACACCGGTGATTTGCCCAGCAAAATACGTCTTTTCGTTATCTATTAAAGAGTAATCTTGCTTTAATACTTTTGGCGAATTGATAAAAGTGTTTCTATGCATAACGCCATATCTTAAATACTCTGCATTTTTTAATGCTGGAACGTTTGCAAAAACCTTCTTTTGTTCGCCAAAAGTCAAGTTGGTTTGAAAGCCGACCAAATTATACATGCTTCCGTTTTCATCTTCTTTACGAAGTTGCAAACAAGCGTAAGCCCATCTCCCCGTTTTTGGGTCGGTTAGCCCAACAGGTTTAAGTGGCCCAAACCTTAACGTATCCACGCCCCTGTTTGCCATAATTTCGATTGGCATACACCCTTCAAAAACTGCCGTGTCTTCAAAGTCGTGCAAACTTGCCCTTTTCGCACTGATAAGGTCGTTTATAAACGCCGTATATTCTTCCTTATTCATTGGGCAGTTGATATGGTCTCCATTACCTTTATCATATCTATCGCCAAAAAAGGCGTTATCCATATCAATGCTTTCAAAAGCAACTATTGGTGCTGATGCATCAAAGAAACTTAATGCACCGCCAACCCTATCTTTAATTTTTTGGCTTAATTTATCGGTTGTTAAAGGTCCCGTTGCTATTACCGTATATTCATCAAAGTCAATATCTTCAACTTCACATTGAATATGCTTGATATTTTTTTCAGCATAAAGTTTTTCGGTTATATACTTTGCAAACTTTTCCCTATCCACTGCAAGTGCGTTGCCTGCTGGGACTCTATTTTTATCCGCACTTTCAATGATAAGCGAGCCTAACGCACGCATTTCTTCTTTTAATAAGCCTGCCGCATTACCAAAAACGTCGTTGCTTTTTAACGAGTTTGAGCACACGAGTTCTGCGTAATCAGTGCTTTTATGTGCCGGCGTCATTTTGCTTGGCTTAATATCATAAAGTTCAACCAAAATACCTTTTTTTGCAAGGTAATATGCAACTTCACTTCCCGCCAAGCCACCGCCTATTACTTTAACTTTTTGCATTTTGAGTAAAATTACATTTTTTAGACGAGCATTTAACTTGACCGTCAATCTCTATTAAAAATGCACCACAATCAGGGCATTTTTCGCCCGTTGGGATATCCCAACTCATAAACTTGCAGTTTGGATAATTTGAACAGCCATAGAAAGTTTTTCCGCCACGGCTGGTCATCTTTTTGGTTGGTTTTCCACACTCTGGGCAAACGCCAACACTTTCAGTCATACTGATTGTGTTTTTGCATTTTGGATAGTTTGAGCAAGCAAGGAATTTGCCGAACTTACCCTCTCTTTCCACCATTGGTGAACCGCATTTGGTACAAATTTTATCGGTAGGAATAATAACCTTTTCGTTTACCGCCTTTATGTTTTGGCAGGTTGGGTAATTTGAGCAAGCGTAATAGTTTCCGTATTTACCACTGTTGATTATCATAGGTGCACCACACTTATCACAAAGCACTTCGGTCACTTTTGAAGATGAAAGTTGCTTTTCAAACCCTTCGTAAAACTCTGCAATAAGTTTATGCCAATCCTTTCCACTCGTTCCAATATCGTCAAGGTCGTTTTCCATTTTTGCCGTGAACGATATGTCCATTATGTCTGGGAAATATTTAACCAAAAAGTCAATCAATCCATAACTAACGTCGTTTGGAACTAAATATTTCTTTTCCTTTCTAACGTATTCTCTCTTTTTGTCCGAAAGTTTTGCCATTATTGTTGCGTAAGTTGATGGTCTGCCTATGCCCTTTTCTTCCATACGCTTAATTAATGACGCTTCGGTATATCTTGTTGGTGGCTTTGTAAACTTTTGTTCTTTTGTGATTGCGTTTAACTTTAACCTTTCGTTTTCTGTTAAGTTAGGCAAAAGTGCATTGCCACTTTCTTCATCTTCTTCTTTCTTCGTATCGTCATACACTGCAAGATAGCCCTTAAAAATTAGGGTTTTGCCACTTGTTTTAAGCCCATATTCGCCAGCAACAACGTCAACCGACATACTATCGTATCTTGCTTCTGCCATTTGTGATGCAACAAATCTATCGAATATGAGTTTATAAAGTTTATATTGGTTTTTATCCAAAACGTCCACTAAACTTTCAGGCGTTCTGCTTAAATCAATAGGTCTGATTGCTTCGTGAGCGTCTTGAGCATCTTTTTTAGAAGAATATACGTTTGGTTTTGCTGGCACGTATTCGCTTCCAAACTGTTTGCCGATATATTTTAATGCTTCTTGTTGTGCCTCTTGTGAAATACGGACAGAGTCAGTCCTCATATAAGTTATAAGTGCGATATTGCCCGCAGGTGTTTGCACACCTTCATATAATCTTTGAGCAATTTGCATTACTTGTGGCGAAGTTAGGTTTAGCCTTATCGAACCGTCTTGTTGCAAAGTACTTGTAATGTAAGGTGCAGGTGCGTGAGCTTTGATTACTGCACGCTTAACGTTTGATACTATAAACTCGCTATTTTTAAGTTGGTTTTCAACTTGTTCGGCTTGCTCTTTGCTTTCAACCTTAAACGCTTTTTTGTTCTTTTCTTTTAATAAAACCTTAAAAGCGTTTGCCGTTTGGTTTTCAACTTCTGCCTTAATTGTCCAATATTCTTGTGGAACAAAGGCTGAAATTTCCCTTTCTCTATCGACAACCATTTTTAACGCAACCGATTGAACCCTGCCTGCTGACAAATTGTCGTTTAGCCTTGAACTTGCTGCAGGCGAAACGCTATAACCCACAAGTCTGTCTAAAACACGCCTTGCTTGTTGAGCATCAACCAATTTCATATCGATTTTTCTTGGGTTTAAAAGTGCGTTCTTAACCGCCTTTTCAGAAATTTCGTTAAACTCAATTCTGTTAAGTTGGTTTTGGTCAAGCCCCAAAACTTCTGCTAAATGCCAAGATATTGCTTCCCCTTCTCTATCCGGGTCGGTTGCAAGAAATATCTTATCGGCTTTTTTTGAAATGCTTTCTAACTTTTGTATATCTTGTTTCTTTTCTGGCGTGATAACGTAATGTGGCTCAAAATTATTGGCTATTGAAATACCCATATAATTTACAGGCAAGTCCCTAATATGCCCTTTTGATGCACGCACTTCATAATCGCCTTTTAAGAATTTTTTAATTGTTTCGGCTTTGTGTGGTGATTCTACTATTACTAACTGCATTTATTCCTCCGAATACTTACGAACAAGTTCGTAAACGTTCCCGCCTTTTGCCACAACACCTTTAATTTCAAGTATTGAAAGCGTTGGCATTATTTCAAACGTGCGTTTATTTAAAACGGCACTTAATTTTTCTATATGCATTTGCCCGTCTGACAATGCTTTTATTATTTCTTTTTCAGCGTCTGATAACTGAACGCTAATTTCTTTATCTTCTAAATGGTAAAACTCTAAAATATCGTTTGCGTTATCGGTCAATATCGCTCCTCGCTTTATTAACTCATTACAACCCTCGCCCGACTTAACACCCACGTTATATGGCAAAGCAAAAATATCTTTTCCATACTCGCCAGCATATTCAGCAGTATAAAGCGTTCCGCTTTTCAATCCGCCACTAACAACTAAAACGCCTTGTGATAATCCTGCTATTATTCTATTCCTTATTGGAAAGAAATAAGGCTTTGGTGCTACTTTTGGTGGATATTCACTTAAAAGCAAGCCGTTTTTTGCAATTTGGTCTGCTAACCCTTGGTTGCAACTTGGATAAATATTATCAAAACCACCCGCAACAACTGATATAACTTTTCCGCCGTTTTCAAGCACGGCTTTTATTGTTTCACTGTCAACACCTTCTGCTATACCCGTCACTATGGTAAAATGGCTTGAAAGTTTTTTAGCGTAATTTTGGGCAAAAGATAATGAGATTGGCAAACTTTTTCTACTTCCGACTATTGCAAAAGCCTTTTGGCTCAATAATTTTTTATCGCCTTTTAAGTATAAAACCAATGGCTTTAATTCTAAATTCGCTAAACTTTCTGGATAATCGTTTGACGCAATTGTAATTGCTTCAATCCCCTTTCTATCAAGTTCGGTCAAAACGTAGTCCAAATAATTTTGGTTAGCCGAACCTAAAAGCGTGTTATACTCGCTTTCGCCAACGTTATTTTCGATATATTCTTTTGCTAATGCTAAACCTTGGCTAATTTTTTCAGAGTTTTTAACCTGTTTATAAATTTCAAGTTTGTGTTTATATTCTAACCCTAAAAAACTGTCTATCCAAATAAGGCTTAATTCATCTTTAGTATATTTTTTCATATTAGGTATGTCTATAACTTATTGCTTCTAACAAATGTTCTGGGCGTATATCTTCATATAGGTCCATATCGGCAATAGTTCTTGCCACCTTTATTATTCTGCTTCTTGCTCTTGGGGATAAGTGCAAAGATTCATACGCACTTTTCAAAATCTCTTCGCACTCACTCGATAGCACGCAGTATTTTTGTATATGTTTTTCACCCATATCGCTATTAGTCAAAATCCCGTCGTCCTTAAAACGGTTTTTTTGAATAAGCCTTGTCCTATTTACCCTTTCTTTTACTTGCTTTGAACTTTCGTTTTGCGAGTTGTCGGTAAGTTCGGAATATTTAACTTCATCAACTTCCACTTGAATGTCAATTCTATCTAATAGTGGACCTGAAATTTTAGATTTATACTTTGCTATCTGTGATGGTGAACAGGTGCAAACCTTTTCAGCCGAACCATAATTCCCACAAGGGCAAGGGTTCATACTTCCACAAAGCATAAAGTTTGCAGGATAATTTACCGAACCCGATGCTCTTGAAACGGTTATGTTTCCGTCTTCAAGTGGTTGACGCAAAACTTCCAAACTTGAACGGGTATATTCTGGCATTTCATCTAAAAACAAAACCCCGTTATGTGCAAGCGAAATTTCACCCGGCTTAACGTGAGCACCACCACCCGCAAGCGAAACCATTGATGCAGTATGGTGTGGACTTCTAAAAGGTCTATTGAAAACTATTCCGTCACTATCTTTTAATATTCCTGCAACAGAGTGAATTTTTGTCGTTTCAAGTGCTTCGCAAAAAGTCATATCTGGCATTATTGTTGGAATGCACTTTGCAAGCATTGTTTTGCCCGTGCCCGGTGCACCGACAAACAAAAGATTATGCCCGCCCGAAACGGCAACTTCCAACGCCCTTTTTGCAACCGCTTGACCTTTAACCAACGATAAGTCACTGTGATAAATATTTTTGCTTTCCTTTGCACTATAATCGTGTTTTTGAATAGGTTGCAAAAGGTTTAGCCCTGAAAGATGGTCGATTGCTTGTTTAAGGTTTTCAACGGCAACAACTTCTATTCCGTCAACGTAAGAAGCTTCAACTTGGTTGGCTTTTGGAATTATAAACTTTTTATAACCCATATCAAGTGCGGAAATAAGAATTGGCAAAACGCCGTTTACCCTTCTTAAACTTCCGTCAAGTGATAACTCGCCTAAAAACACAACGTCCTTAACGTCAGCATCTAGTTGCCCGCTTGAAATCAAAATTCCCATTGCGATAGCAAGGTCAAGTGCAGAGCCTTCCTTTTTAACGTCGGCAGGGGCAAGATTTATGGTTATGTGCTTAACAGGAATGTTTCTGCCACTATTTTTTATGGCTGAACGCACCCTTTCTTTAGATTCTTTAACGGCAGTATCAGCAAGCCCAACCACGTCAAAACAAGGTAGGCCGTTGTTGATATCGACTTCTACTTCAATAGCAACGCCTTGTAATCCTATAAGCGAAAAACCATTTACTTTTGCAATCATATTTCCCCTTTGTACTCGCAAAAGGCAACACTGCCCCTTTTATTATATTATTATATAATATTTTAAAATAAAAGTAAACACTTTATATAGCGAAAATCAAGGAAAAATAAAGATAAAAAAAGAACTTGCCAATTTTTGACAAGTTCATTTTCTTTTAAGATTAAATTATCTCTTAATTTCTTTAACTTTTGCAGCCTTACCAGTTCTTGCACGCAAGTAGTAGAGTTTTGCACGGCGTACTTTACCGTGTCTAACAACTTGAATGTCTGCAACCTTTGGCGAGTGGATTGGGAATGTTTTTTCAACACCTACACCGAAAGAAAGTCTTCTAACAGTGAAAGTTTCGCTTATACCACCGTGCTTTCTTGCAATTACAATACCTTCAAATGCTTGTAATCTTTCTCTGTCACCTTCGATAACTTTTACCATTACCTTAACAGTGTCGCCAACGTTAAATTGTGGAATTGTGCTCTTTAAGTTTTCTTGGTTGATTGCATCAATTATGCCTTTCATTTGCTTTTACCTCCAATTTATTAGCGTTCATTGTCAACTACATTTTGCAAGAGGAACGCTCAAAGCGTTTATTATAATATCACATTTTAATCTTTATTGCAAGCGTTTTACACCCCAAATGCATTAAAAATATGATTTATTTGCCCATTTTCTATTTCTATAACGTCAAACCTACATTCGCTATCAAGTTTTTTCTCTTTTTGCAAATAATAGGTTGCCGTTTTATAGTATTTTTCTTGCTTTTTCTTGTCAACTGCCTCGGCAGGTGCACCGAAAACGTCGCTTGTCCTTGTCTTAACTTCTATAAAAACTATAACTTCGTTATCTTGTGCTATTATGTCAATTTCGCCAAGCACGGTTTTGTAGTTTGTCTTTAAAATCTTAAAACCTTTCTTTTTCAAAAATTCTACTGCTCTCTTTTCTCCGACTCTACCCAAAAGTTTTTTATAAAAGTTCTTCTGTGCAATTTGCAAGGTCCTATCTCCTTAATCTTTTCTATATGCGTTTTTGTCCCGTACCCCTTATGTGCTTCAAACGAATATTCAGGATACTCTTTTGCATATTCTTTCATCAAATTATCCCTATAAACTTTGGCTAATATTGATGCACACCCTATCGTATAACTGTTTAAGTCGCCCTTAATTATATATTCAGCGTTTATTTTTAACCCCGTATCGTTGCCGTCAACCAAGGTAATATCTGGCTTAACGGACAAACTTTCAACGGCGTTTGTCATGCATTTTTTTACTGCGTTTAGAATATTTATTTCATCAATTTCTTGTTCGGAAATTTCTTGAATTGAATAGCAAATAGCCTTTTCTTTGATGATAGGATAAAGTTGCTCTCTTTTCTTTTCAGTCAGTTTTTTGCTATCGTTCACGCCCTCAATAATATCGTCTAACGGCATTATTACAGATGCACAAACAACAGGCCCTGCAAGTGGACCTCTGCCCACTTCATCAACGCCTGCTATATATTTTTTTCCACTTTCTAAATGCTTTCTTTCGTAAAATAATTTGTCCATTTTAATCGAGAATAATTTTACCTATTCTACCCTTTCTAAAATCGTCTATAATAGCAGTGGCACAACGCTCGTAATCAAAGTCGCCACCCCTTCTTAAAAAGCCACGTCTAACACAAATCGCATTAAATAATTCTAACGTTTCAACGTCTAAATCTTCTATGCCATACTTGCTTTTTAATAGGCTTGGATACTTAACTTTTAGTTCTGCTAAAAGTTCATACGCAAGGTCGTTGAAATCTATATTTGCGTCGTTCATACTGCCAATATATGCAAGGTGTTTTGCAAGCGTTTGGTTATCAAAAGCAGGTGGCATTGTGCCCGGTGTATCTAAAAGTTCAAGTTCTTTAAGTCTTACCCACTGCTTGCCTTTTGTCACACCTGCCTTGTTGCCCGTAATCGCCTTTTTCCCGCCACATAAAGCGTTGATTATAGTTGATTTGCCCGTGTTAGGAATGCCCGCAACCATAATTCTTATTGGCTTAAAAACGCCCTTTTCTCTATTGCGGTCAAGTTTATCTTTTAGTAAAGAAAAAATCTTATTATAAAGCAGGTCAACTGCCTTTTTGTCCATGGCACTGACCCCAATAATCTCCTTGTTTTCTAAAGCGAATTCGCTTATCGTTCTCTTCACGTCCGAGACTTCAACAAGGTCGCATTTATTAAGCACGTAAAGCACTTTTTTGTTGATAAAAAGTTTGTCGAGTTTAGAGTTTAGAGATGCTCTTGGTGCCCTTGCATCAAGCACAATCATAACCCCGTCAACAGCCTTTAAATTTTCTTCCATCATACGCATCGCTGCCGTCATATGACCTGGAAACCACTGTAAATGCTTCATTATTTCTCCTATTTAAGTAAATCTGGACGATTTTTTTTGGTTATTTCTATCGACTGTTCTTTACGCCATTTTTCTATGTTGGCGTGGTGCCCACTTAATAAAACTTCTGGCACTTTTAAACCCATAAATTCTTGTGGACGGGTATATTGTGGGTATTCTAAAAGCCCACTTGCAAAACTTTCTTGTGAAAGCGATTCTTGATTTATAACCCCGTCAACATACCTTGCAACAGCATCAACAACAGCCATTGCAGGAATTTCGCCACCCGTTAAAACAAAGTCGCCAATAGACAATTCTTCATCAATAAAAAGGTCGATAACCCTTTGGTCAACACCTTCATAATGCCCGCATAATAAGAGCAAATGTTCTTCCTTTCCATACTCTAAAACGGTTTTTTGGTTAAACGTTCTGCCCCTTGGCGACATAAAAATTCGCCTTGCTTTGTGCTCTTTATCAACGGCTTCGATAGCACTTGCAATAGGTTGAGCCATCATAACCATACCTGCACCACCACCAAAAGGCGTGTCGTCACACTTGTTGTGTTTATCCAAGGTATAATCTCTTATATCTATAACGTTTATATCAAGTTTTCCGCTTTCAACCGCCCTGCCAATAATGCTTGTTTTAAGTGGTGCAAACATTTCTGGAAACAAGGTCAAAATGTCAATTTTCATAACACGAAACCTCGCTTAAACGCTTTTTATAAACAACGAATTGCTTATTCTCAACGTCAACGTTTATAACCAAATCTTTTAAGAAAGGAAAACGCATAATTTTGCCATTTTCACACTTAACGGTCAACACGTCCGTTCTTGAAGAAAACACGTCGGTTATTTCCCCAACAACTTCATTTTCATCAGTGATTACCTTACATCCAATAATGTCTGAAATAAAGTATCTGCCCTCTTCAAGTTTAACAGCGTTTTCTCTTTTAACGCACAAAAACTTACCACGGAAAGTTTCAGCAGTATTTCTATCATTGATGCCAAAAAGTGATAAAAACACTGTGTTTCCGCCAATTTTGGCACTATCCACACGGTAATTTTTATCGTCAATTAGCACTTCTTTTAAGTTGTTAAAACGTGTTATGTCGTCGGTTAAAGGCTGAACTTTTAACTCGCCTTTTATGCCCTGTGGCTTTACTATAAGCCCAATTTTGAATAATTTTTCCATCTTCTTTTTTTGATAGAAAAACGGGGAAATTATTCCTTTTCCCCGCGTTCTACGATTTCAACGTTATATTTTTTGTTCTCTTTTAACGAGCCAACACGCACTAAAGTACGAAGTGCCTTTGCAATCTTGCCCTGGCGACCTATTACCTTACCCATATCGCTCGCATCAAGCGTAATTACCACGTTCACATTCTTTCCATCTTCAACCACGTCGTATTCAACTTGGTCTTGTTTTTCCGCAAAACGGCTAACTACGTATTTTATTAGTTCAATCATTATAACTCCTTAATTCAAAGAAATTATTACTTTGACTTTCTAACCTTCGTCTTTGCTGGCGAAAGTTTGTCTGACTTTGGAATAACGCCTTTGTTTACGAGAATGTTTTTAACCGTTTCGGTTGGTTGAACGCCTTTTGCTAACCAATCTTTTGCTTTTTCAACGTCAAGTACGATTTCTGCTGGTTGAGCGGTTGGGTTGTAGTGACCAACTTTGTCAATATATGCTCCATCTCTTGCGTTTCTGCTGTCTGTGATTACGATACGGTAGAAAGGTGATTTTTTGTCTCCCATTCTGGTTAATCTCATTTTTACTGCCATTGTTCTTTTCTCCTTAATTTTTATTAAAATTTAAACATTTTATTATTTTTCATTTGTTTCATCATCATCTTGGTTTGCTCAAATTGCTTAAGCACCCTGTTCACTTCTTGAACACTTGTGCCACTGCCTTTTGCAATTCGATTTTTCCTTGATGAGTTAATCATTTGAGGATTGTTCCTTTCGTACATTGTCATTGATTGAATTATGGCTTTGGTTTGAGCCATTTTCTTTTCATCAATATCCTCTTCTCTAATCTTAAACTTACTTCCCATACCTGGTAGCATAGCAAGAATATCTCTTATTCCACCCATTTTGTTCATTGTTTCAAACTGGGTTAAATAATCATCCAAAGTGAAAGAATTTTTCCTAAATTTTTCTTCCATCTTTCTCGCTTGCTCTTCAGTGACGGCATCTTGTGCCTTTTCAATTAGCGAAAGCACGTCTCCCATACCGAGAATTCGGTTTGCCATTCTGTCTGGATAAAACGGCTCTAAATCGCCAAGTTTTTCACCGACCGAACAGAATTTGATTGGCTTACCCGTCACGGCTTTCATTGAAAGGGTGGCACCACCCCTTGTGTCGCCATCAAGTTTGGTTAAAACTAAACCACTGACTTCTAAACGCTTATTAAAGGTATCGGCAACTTCAACTGCAACTTGACCAGTCATCGAGTCAACTACAAGCAAGATTTCGCTTGGATTAACCTTTTCTTTAATCTTTTCAAGTTCTTGCATCAACTGTTCATCAATTTGCAAACGGCCTGCCGTGTCGATTATAACCGTGTCAAAGCCATAAGATTTTGCATATTCAACACCGGAAACAGCAATCTTAACAGGGTCGCCTTGCCCCTTTTCAAAAACTTGACAACCCGCTTTTTCGCCAACCACTTTTAATTGGTTGATTGCTGCAGGACGGTAAACGTCACACGCAACTAAAAGGGGGTTTTTGCCTTGTTTTTTTAGCATTAAGCCAAGTTTTCCAACAAGCGTTGTTTTACCAGCACCTTGAAGACCTGCCATCATTATAACTGTTGGCGGATTGCTACTTACAGCAAGTTTGCTGTTCGCACTCCCCATAAGTTCTATAAGTTCTTCATTAACTATTTTTATAACTTGTTGAGTTGGACTTAAACTTTTTAGAATTTCTTGCCCAACTGCACGCTCGCTTACCCTTGCACAAAAAGATTTGACAACTGAAATGTTTACGTCTGCTTCTAAAAGTGCAATTCGCACCTCACGCATTGCCGTTTTTATTTCAAGTTCGGTTAGCCTGCCGTGCTTGGTCAACTTGCTAAATATATGATTAAGTTTTTCGCTAAGCCCTGAAAATAACGCCATTACCTACCTACAATATCTAAAATTTGTTGTGATATTTCTTTATCTTGCGCCAAAACGTCGTTTGCAAGCGAAATGAGTTTTTGGTTTTTTTCGTTCATCTTCAACTTTTCTTCGTACTCATCAAGTTTCTCTTTAACCTTTTTAACCACTGCATAAACGCTTTGCCTTGTATTTCCGTCTGGCTCTGCAATTTCCGATAAGGATAGGTCTAAACAATAATGGCAAGAAAAAATTTCCCTTTGCCTTTCGGTTAAAAGCCCTTGATAAAGTTCAAAAAGTTCAATGTATCTTAAATCTTTTTCCATAATAAAAAACCAAGGTGTAAAACAAAAACGCTTTACACCTTGTAATTATATACATTTAGTTTTTCTTTGTCAACTGTTTTAAGCAGGTTTTCTAAATTTAATGCTTTATTAGTATTTATTTACTATTTCAAGCATTTGGTCATACAATCTTTCCATATCTTCGATTAACTTAAATTGAGTTCTTGCCCTATCTAAATTGTGGTTTTCTCTCTTAATATGGAAATAAACGTCGCCATCAAGATGGTCTGTTAAGAATCTCATACCGCATTCATAAGTCATCAAAATTGCACCAAAAGCAAGGTTTTCTTTTTCAACTTTTGTAATGCTATCGCCAAGTGCAGAGCAATAACCTTTAACGTATTGTTCAAACAAATTAATGTCAAAATTAACTTTTGATAAGTCTTTTTCATCTTCCGCTGCTGGGTTGCAACCAAAACGGATGCTATCGCCAAAGTCATAACAAATACTACCTGGCATAATCGTATCAAGGTCGATAACTGCAACAGGTTCGCCTGTTTTGTTATCCAACATAACGTTGTTTAACTTTGTATCGTTGTGGGTGACCTTTGTTGGCATTTCGCCACTCTTTAAAAGATTTACAATTCTGCCACAATATTCTTTTCTGTCTAAAACAAATTGAATTTCTTTTTGAACGTCCTTTGCCCTTCCTGCCTTATCAGC
Source organism: uncultured Clostridia bacterium (assembly GCA_904502225.1). Taxonomy (GTDB): domain Bacteria; phylum Bacillota; class Clostridia; order Christensenellales; family Borkfalkiaceae; genus UBA1259. The sequence goes on along the minus strand of CAJGDO010000003.1, from coordinate 54,988 downwards.
GTTTAATGACTTTGTAAAGTTTTCAAATCTGATTTCGGTGTTGTGGAAGTTAGGCAAAACTTCAAATAATTGTGTTGCATCAAATTCAGCCAAAAGGTTTGCAAAGTTGCCGAAAGCAACTGCACTTTGATAGAAGTGTTCTGGCTTTTCAACCACTTGATATGCAATAGCGTCGGTTATAAACTTATAAACTCTGAAATATCCGTCACAACACTTGCAGTGGTGATATGCCTTTCCTTCGTTGGTGTATACTAATGATAAACTTTCTCTATCTGGGTTTCCACCAGCCTTAATAATCTTTTCTCTATTAAACTCTGTGACAAGTTTAATGTTATTCATAAGCCCTTCAACGTTTGTAAAAAGTTTGCTGTTGATTTTTTGAACGATATAGTTTACCTTTTCGCCATTATTTTCAACTACTGCAAGGTAAGTTTCGTTAATGTGCCCTTCGCCATATCTTTCACAAGAAATTAGTTTGCCTTCAACCTTAAATTTAGAAATTATCTTCTCAAAATTGTAATCCATTTTCTTCTTCCTTAAATTATTTTTTTATTAATTATATAATATTATTTTCGCTTTGTCTTTATAAAAAGGTAAAAATTATTTGCATAAAAAGACTTTTATTCTAGGCCTTTTGCCTTTCTTTTTAGCCTTGTTTCCGTATCCAACGTTCTCTTTCTAATTCTAACGTTTTTAGGCGTTATTTCAAGCATTTCGTCGTCGTTAATAAACTCCATTGCTTCTTCCAAACTCATAATCTTTGGTGTTTCAAGTCTTAAAGCATCGTCAGAGCCAGATGCACGAGTGTTGGTTAAATGCTTTTTCTTGCAAACGTTGACGCTTATATCTTCGTTCTTTGGGCAAACGCCAACAACCATACCTTCATAAACGTTGACGCCAGCACCGATAAAGAGTTGGCCACGGCCTTGTGCGTTAAATAGCCCGTAAGTGACTGCTTCGCCCGTTTCAAAAGCAACCAAAGAACCTGTTGAACGCCTTTCGATTTCGCCCTTAAATTCTTCATACCCATAAAATAAGGTGTTGAAAACGCCTTCGCCACGGGTTTCAGTTAAGAATTGGCTTTTATACCCAAACAATCCCCTTGCAGGGACTTTGAATTCAAGCCTTATACGACTTCCGATATTTTCCATTTGCAACAGTTCGCCTTTTCTTACGCCCATGCTTGAAAATACCGAGCCTGTCTTATCTTCAGGAACGTCAACAACAAGCCTTTCCATAGGCTCTAACAACACGCCGTCTACTTCTTTATACATAACCTTTGGGGCACTGACTTGGAATTCATAGCCAGACCTACGCATTGTTTCAATCAAAATTGATAAGTGCATTTCGCCCCTTCCACAAACTCTATAAGAGTCAGCCGAGTCGGTTTCTTCAACCCTTAACGAAACGTCTTTAAGCATTTCCTTAAATAACCTATCACGAAGGTGTCTTGTGGTGACAAACTTGCCTTCCTTGCCCGCAAACGGACTGTCGTTTACACTAAACGTCATTTCAACGGTTGGCTCGCTTATCTTTACAAAAGGCACAGGCTCAACCAATGCTGGCGAACAAATAGTGTCGCCAATTGAAATGTTTTCAAGCCCACTCACGCAGACTATATCGCCTGCTTTTGCATCTTCAACGGCAACTCTGTTTAAGCCTTCAATTTGATAAATGCTAACAAGTTTACCTTTCATTTCCTTGCCTTGAATATTATAGTTGCAAGTTTGAACTTCTTGATTAACTGCAACTTTACCACGCTCTATTCTGCCTATACCAATCCTACCCACGTATTCGTTATAGTCGATTGATGAAACAAGCATTTGGAAAGGTGCATCCATATCCACTTCTTGTGGCTCAAAGTGATTTACGATAGCGTCAAAAAGTGGCGTTAAATCTTCGCCCTGCTTGTTGCAATCAGTGCTTGCAGTTCCTGCTCTTCCCGAACAGAAAACAATTGGACTTTCTATTTGCGAATCGTTTGCATTTAGGTCAAATAAAAGTTCTAAAATTTCGTCTTGAACTTCGGATAGCCTTGCATCTGGTCTATCAATTTTGTTTACAACGATTATTAGTTTATGGTTTAATTCCAATGCCTTTTGCATAACGAATCTCGTTTGTGGCATTGGCCCTTCACAAGCGTCAACCAAAACTAAAACGCCGTTTACCATTTTTAAAACACGCTCAACTTCACCACCAAAGTCTGCGTGACCTGGCGTATCGATAATGTTAATTTTAACGCCGTTATAAAATGCAGAAGTATTCTTGGCTAAAATGGTTATGCCCCTTTCACGCTCTAAATCGCCCGAGTCCATAACCCTATCCATAACGTCCTGATTGTCTCTAAATATTCCGCCTTGCTTTAGCATTTCGTTGACCAATGTGGTTTTGCCGTGGTCAACGTGTGCTATGATAGCAACGTTTCTTACGTCTTCTCTTCTCAATTTCTTCTAGTCCTTTATTTAAATTTCAGCCTTTCCCCGTTTATTTAACTTGCGATAATATGGCAATAATAGTTTTTGCATCTTTTATCTCACCATTATTAACCATATTTAATGCCTTGTCCTTTTCTATCCACTCTGCTAACAAAAACTCATCTTCATCAAGGTTAATCTTGCCCTCAACAAAATCGGTCGCCTTAAAAATTCTTATAATTTCATCAGTATAGGCTGGCGTTGGGTAAATATCAAACAGTTTTTCCACTTGTTTGGCTTTTATTCCGCCCTCTTCTTCAAGTTCCCTTATTGCCGTTTGCTCTGGCGTTTCGCCCTCGTTAAGTTTTCCCGCAGGAATTTCATATAATTCTTGTTGATATGGATACCTAAACTGCTTAACAAGCAAAATTTTACCGTCTTTTTCGCAATAAATTGCACTTCCGCCACTATGCTCAATCACTTCCCTTATGGCATGGTTGCCGTTTGGCAATAAAATTTGGTCTTTTCTAACCGATAAGATTTTGCCTTTATATAAATATTCTTTTCTTACAGTCTTTTCCTTAAATTGCATCAAGCACGCCCTTTAATAGTTTGAAAACTTTTTTCGCTCTGCCAAAAAACATCAAGCCGTTTGCTTTTGCCATAAATTTATACGAAACAAAAGCGTAAATAATAGCATCTCTATCTTCGCTAGTAATAGCATTTCCAAGCATATCGATAACCAAAAGAATTTCTTCTTGCTTATCTTCTGCCCATTTTTTTGCCCTTACTTTTTGCTTATCCTTTAACAAGATTTCTTTAATCTTCTTAACGCTATCGCCATAAGTTTTTTGTGCAAGTTCTTTTTCCTTTTCTTTTTGTGCCTTTTCTTCTTCCAATGCTTTTATACGCTTATTTTCTTGTTCGGTAAGTGCTTCAACAGGGTCTTGAAGTTTGCCTTCAATAACGCTTTCCATAAGCGTTTTTATTGCCGAAACAAAAGGCCTTATCATAGCGTTTATAAACGCATCATAACCAGATGCAAAACTGCCGTCCACATAAAAATATCTGCTTAAAAAACCGCCAAGTTCAATGTTTTTAGCGTCAAAATCAACCAAAAGATTAAAGGTAAACGCCAAAAGTTCTTTTGAACTTGCTGGCAAAACAAATTCGCCTTTATCAGAAGATAAATATTGACTTTTAACAAGGTATTTTTTTTGTGCCTCTTCATAGTCAAAGTCGGTTAAGCAATTCTTAAACAGTGCAAGCAAGGTGTCTGAACTTGCAATGGCTTTAAGCAAGTTTACAATCTTAATGTCTGCTAAAATGTATTTGGAATCGATAAATTCTTGTGCGCGCTCTAAAAATAAATCTAACTCTTCTCTTTTGTTCACGGTCTTATCCCCCTTAAACTAATACTTTTAACACTATATTTAAACATAATTTCGCAAGTATATTATAACACATTTTTATATCATAATAAACTTTTTTTGGCGTATTTTTGCAAATTTTTACATAAAGTTCTTTACAAATTCCGTTTTTATGTTATAATGAAAAATAGTAATATGGAGAGTGTCGGTTTATGCAGGTTAAAGGTGATTCATCTTTAAACAAGTTAATATTGCTGTTCGTTTTCGACAAGATGGAAGTTCCTTTATCTGAAAACACAGTGCTTGATATGTGTTGTTCGTCCAACAACTGGCTTGCTTATATGGACTGCCAACCTATCCTAAACCAACTTTTAGAATGTGGTTGGATTTATGATATTGGTTCAAGTGGTGAACCGCTTTATACTATCACCCCTGATGGAAGAATTTGTTTGGCAAACTTCTTTATCAATATCCCTGCCTCTACCCGTGAAGCAATTTCCATTTTTGTTAAGAACAATCGCACCAAGTATAGAAGAAAGCAAGAGTGCGTTGCAGACTATTTTATGAATAAAGACGGAACCTATACCGTTTACTTAAAAATTATAGAACCTGCACAACCTGTTTTAGAACTTAAAGTGGTTGTCCCTAATAGGCAAATCGCAAAAGACATTTACAAAAAATGGGGCGAAAAAGCCGTGGATGTTTATAGAAATATTTACGAAAATTTAGTAGACTAATTATAGGAGAAAATAAAATGAACACTTACATTACTCGTGGCACTTGTAGCAGACAAATTTTATTTGACGTGACCGAAGACAACAAACTAAAAGACGTTAAATTTATCGGCGGTTGCAGTGGCAATCTTCAAGCCATTGCTAAACTCGTTGAAGGGCAAGATATTGACCAAGTTATTTCTACACTTAAAGGTATCAAATGCAGAAGCAATACTTCGTGTGGGGACCAACTTGCAAGGGCTCTTGAAAAATACAAACTCGATAAAGAACAAAATTTATAAAATAAGTAATGGCGACAGATTAAACCTGTCGCCATCTTTTTTATTTTTCTAAAATTATTGTAAAAGGCCCGTCGTTTGTTTGGTTAATTTTCATATCTGCACCAAACACGCCTTTCTTTACCGATAAGCCTTGCTTAATTAAACCTTCTAAAACATATTCATAAAGTTCATTGGCAAGTTGTGGGACTTCGGCATCCAAAAACTCTGGGCGGTTGCCGTGCGAAGTGTTTGCAAGCAAGGTAAACTGCGAAACCAAAAGAATTTCGCCATTTGTGTCAACGATAGATTTGTTGATTTTTCCGTTCTCATCTTCGCAAATTCGAAGGGTTGGAAGTTTTTTTATAAAATAATCGGCTTCTATTTTACTATCCCCTTTCTTTACCCCTAAAAAAACGACATAGCCCTTGCCTATTTTTGAAATCAACTCTCCATCAACGGTTAAACTTGCATCTAAAACTCTTTGAACAACTGCTTTCATTTTTTCTCCTTTTTTACTTCCTATATAATAACACAATTTAATACGTTTGACAAGCGTATTGTAAAAGGGTTATAATATACGTAAGAGGTTTTTTATGAAGATTTTGGGTATTGAAAAAATGTCGCTTGTTGACTTTGACGGCTTGGTTGCTTGCACCTTGTTTACGGGTGGATGTAATTTCAAGTGTCCTTTTTGCCACAATGCGTTGCTTGTGAACGAGTTTGACAATTTGCCTACAATTAGTGAAAGCGAGATTTTTGATTATCTTGAAAAAAGAAAGGGCGTTTTAGACGGAGTTTGCATTTCTGGTGGCGAACCTACCTTACACAATGACCTTGCTTTATTTATGGAAAAAATTAAAAAACTTGGCTATAAAATTAAGTTAGACACAAACGGCACTAACCCAGAATTAGTTAAATCACTGCACCAAAACGGGCTTTGCGATTACTTTGCTATGGATATTAAAAACGATAAAGATGGCTATGCAAAAGTTATTGGTTTTGACAAGTTTGATATAGCAAAAGTCGAAAAAACTGCCGAATATTTTTTGAGCGGAAACGCAGATTACGAATTTAGGACAACGCTTATTAACGAGTTCCATAAAAAAGAAAATATTTTTGGCATTTCCGAGTGGATAAAGGGTGCAAACAAATATTTTTTACAAAAGTTTAAGTTTAACGAAAATTGCATAAACGCAGTTGACCTTTCACCTGTTGACGATAAAACGGTTTTAGAATTTATTGAAATTCTTAAACCAAACGTAAAGAAAATTGGGACAAGAGGTTATGATTTTTAACAACAAACGCCACGGAAAATCCGTGGCGTTTTTGTTTTATTCTTTTACAACTTGACAATCTTTTATGCCGTAATATTGTAAAATTTTTATTGTGTTTTCATCAACGACTTCCCCACTAAAAATAAGCGGAATTGCTGGTGGGCAACTGACCGATATTGACGAAATAATTTTTCCGTTCGCTTTTTCAACTTCAACCCTTTCTTCGTTAGAAAATAGAGCGTCTTTTATGCTCATTTTTCTTTGTGGAATTGAAAAAATTAGGTCGGCTTTTTTTATTTCTTTTTTTCTTTCAATACCTTTAAAAACGCACTTAATTTTATCAAAATCGCTATCGGTATTTAGTGGTGAAAACATCAAAATAACATAGTCTTTATCAAAATATTCAACCACTATATTTTGTTTTTCTAAAAGGCTTGCAATGTCAGTTCCAAAGTAGCCAAAACTTTTACAATCTAAAGTAATTTTTAGTTTTTCTTCCCCCACCAAATCAAAGCCCAAATTTAAGCAAAATTGTTTGAGTTTTTCTACCTTTTCTTCACACTGAATAAATGCATTTTTTTCTTTAAAAAGGTATTTATTAGTGCTGTCTAACGAACTTAAAATTAAGTAAGATGGACTTGTGGACGCAAAGGTTTTCATAATACGTTTAACATCGCTTTTTGAAAAATAATCAAACCTTTTATTAAGGTGCAAATATCCACCACCCGTTAGGGTTGGCAAGGTTTTATGTGCAGAATCAGCACACATATCAGCACCCAAATTTATAGGGTGGATATTTTCTTTTAAGAAGTTAAAATATGCCCCGTGTGCATTGTCCACAACAAGTAAAACGTTATGCTTTTTGCATACACTTACTATTTCTTTTATAGGCAAAATATTGCCTAAATAATCGGGTGAAGTTAGGTATAATGCCGTTGGTTTTTCTTGCATTGATTTTAACTTTTCTTCAACCGTTTTTGCAGTTAGATTTGATGAAAATAAATTTTGCCTTTCATCTTCTATCCACTCAACTTGTATATCTAATAGTCCAACCCCATACAAAAAACTGCTATGCACGTTTCTCTCTGCTAAAATAAGTGGCTTTTTTCCATTATTTTTAGCGTATTTATAAACAAGTGCAAGCATTGTTTTTATTGATAAGGTTGAGCCTTCTGTTGAATAGAGCGAAAATAAAGTGTTATAAAGTTTTGAAAGGTTATTTTCACTTTCATCAATTATACCACAAGCATCAAACAAACTGTCCGCACCACTGATTTCAGTTATATCGTAGCTTGTTCCCGCAATTTTGCCTTTATGCCCCGGCATATGCAACCTAACGCTATTAGAATTATTATATTTTTGTAAAAAATCTACAATAGGCGTGTTCATTTATTCATCTAAATCGTCTATCACTGATAAGGCGATAGCACATTCCATACGTTTTTTAAATAGTTCGCAACCATATTTATAAACGCCACGGACGCTTCCCGTTGCGTGATATGCGTTTGCTGCACAACCGCCAGAACAATAAAGTTTTGCCCAACAATCTTTGCAGTCTTCCCTAGCATAAACGTTGCAATCAAAAAATTCTTTTGTCACTTCTTTATTTGTCACGCCGTCAAAAATATTGCCTAGATTGAACCTTTCTTCGCCAACAAACTGATGGCAAGGGTAAAGGTCGCCCGTTGGTGTGACTGCCATATATTCTGTTCCAGAACCACAGCCAGAAATACGCTTATATATACAAGGTCCGCCCTTAAGGTCAATCATATAATGATAGAAAGTGAAAGGCTTTCCTTCCTGTTTCTTTTCAAGCATAAGTTCGGCAAGTTTTTCATACTGCTCTAAAACGATAGGCAAATCTTCTTTGGTTAATTGGTTTTTATCGCCTTCTGCACAAACTACAGGCTCCATACTTAATTCTGTAAAGCCAAGTTTAAGCATTTCTTTTATATCTTCCACAAAGTCAGGGTTAAAGTGCGTGAAAGTGCCACGCATATAATAATCTTTATTCCCACGCTCTTTAACTAATTTTTGGAATTTTGGAATAATTTTTTCCCAACTACCTTCCCCTTTATAATCAACACGGTATCTATCGTGAACTTCTTTTCTTCCGTCAAGAGATAACACTACGTTTGACATTTCTTTATTGGCAAACTCAATCACGTCGTCATCAATAAGCACACCGTTTGTGGTTAAGGTAAACCTAAAGTTTTTCTTTTTTTCCTTTTCAATACTTCTTGCATATTTTACAAGGTCTTTAACAACGTCAAAGTTCATAAGTGGCTCGCCACCGAAAAAGTCCACTTCAAGATTGGTTCTGCTTCCTGAATTTTCCACCAAAAAATCTAAAGCACGCTTTCCCACTTCGTAAGACATAATCGCCCTTTCCCCGTGATATTTGCCTTGACTTGCAAAGCAATATTCACAGTTAAGGTTGCAAGTGTGTGCAACGTGCAAGCAAAGTGCTTTGATAACGCCAGAAGTTTTGGCTTTTAACTCGCTTGCCATATGTTCAAAGGTGTCATTTGAAAACAAAACGCCTTTGTCTTTAAGTTCTAAAATTTGGTTATAGCACTCTTCAACTTCTGCTTTATCAACATTTTGGTCTTTGTATTTATTAAAAATATCGTTTATAATTTGCTCTTTTTCTTGCTTTTCAAAAAGTGCAATTGTGTCGTAAGCCATTTCATCAACGGCATAAACCCCGCCAGAGCAAGTGTCAAGCACGATATTTTGGTTTAATAGTTTATATTGGTGTACCATCAGTTTTTCCTTTTTTGTTTAGTAAAAACAAATGCAATACGACCTTTTATCGTACTGCATTTCTAACTAACATTTTTATGTTATTTTCCCTTTTGGGATAGTAAAAGTCAAATAGCCCTAAAAACTACTTGCTTTCTTTACTGTTTTCGCATTTTTGATTTGCAATACCACAACTTGTTTTGCAAGCAGATTGGCAAGATGTTTGGCATTCACCACAACCACCTTTTTTTGCACTTTCACAAAGATTTTTTGATGCAACTACTTTAATATGTTTCATAATTCATCCTCCAAGGTTAATTTCTTAACTATTATAACATAGGTTTAACTTTAAGTCAACAATTTCTTAAACACTATCTATGTTTTTAAGTTTGTTAATTATCTAAACTTTCCAAATAAATTGATGCGTTTGTGGCTGCAATAGCACCATCTGCCACTGCGGTTGCAACTTGGCGAACTGCCTTTGTTCTGCAATCGCCTGCAACAAACAACCCTTCGGTCTTTGTTTTGCAACTTTCATCAGCAATTATATAGCCGTTTTGGTCAAGGTCAACAACCTTTTCAAACGCCTTATTATCAGGGATTTGACCGATTGCAACGAACACTGCTGGTATTTCGTGTGTGCAGATATTGCCGTCCTTATCCTTATATTCAATGGCTGTTAATTGGTCTTCACCAATAAAGTCGATAACGCTTGTATTTGGCCTTACTTCAATGTTTTCTTTTGCCCTTAAAGCCTTAACCAAAGACGCATCGCCAAAGAATTTGTCAAACAAGGTGTAAACGTAAACCTTTTTGCAATAACTTGAAAGTAAAAGTGAATATTGAAGTGCTGTGTTAGCATCGCCAATAACAGCAACTTCCCTGTCTTTATAAAACGCACCGTCACAAATAGCACAGTAATAAACGCCCTTTCCAACCAAATCATCCCTATCAGACTTGGTGCGAAGGTGTTTGTGCTTAACGCCTGACGCTATGACAACGCTTTTTGCTTGATATTCGTTAAACTCGGTTTTAACGTGGAAAACTTTATCTTCGGTTTTTATAATATCAACAGCCTTTTCAATTTCAAGGTCTGCACCGTGGAATGTAATTTGCTCAAAAAGGTTATCTGCAAACTGTTCGCCACTGATTTCTTTTATTGATGGGTAATTTTCAAGTCTTGGCGAGTTGGCAATTTGCCCACCTAAACTTTCACTTTCTAACACTAAAACTGTTTTGCCATTTCTTAATGCGTATAGCGCAGAGGTCATACCTGCTGCGCCCGCACCTATTACGATTAAATCATACATAATTATTTGTTGCTCTCAATATATTTTCTAATTTCACTTGCGTTATCGTAAATATCAAAGCCGTTGCCGTTTGGAACTAAAAGGGTTGGTGCCTTTTTAATGCCGAACTTTAAGGTTGTTTCCTTGTCTTCTTCAGCATTGATAACTGAATAGATAAAGCCTGCTTTATCAAGCATCATTTTGCTTGTTTTGCAGTTTGGGCAACCGTTTCTTGTGTATAAAACTGGTCCGTCAAGTTCAGCCTTAACACTAGCGTCTTTTTTGCAAGAGCAAGTGTCTTCTGCCTTTTCAGTGAAAACTGAATTTTCAATATCGTAAACCTTTCTATCTTCAAATTCCTTTCTCTTACCATCGTTCCAGTTTTGGATTGGACGATAGTAGCCGGTAATTCTACTATAAACTTCGGTCTTTTTACCACAGGTTGGACATTCGTAAATTTCGCCTGCGATATAGCCGTGGTCTGCACATACTGAATATGTTGGGCTCATTGTGTAGTATGGTAATTTATAGTTTTGTGCAATCTTTCTAACCAAGTTAGCAGCACTCTTCCAATCAGGAAGTTTTTGACCCAAGAAAGCGTGGAATACTGTACCAGAGGTGTAAAGAGTTTGCAATTCGTCTTGAATATCAAGAGCAGAGAAGATATCAGAAGTATAACCAACTGGTAAGTGTGAACTGTTGGTGTAGTATGGTGAATTATCATTGTCAGATGCAGTGATAATATCTGGATATCTCTTTCTGTCGTGTTTAGCAAGTCTAAACGACGTTGATTCTGCTGGCGTTGCTTCTAGGTTGTAAAGGTCGCCATACATTTCTTGATAATCTGAAAGTTTGTTTCTCATAAAGTTCAAAACGTCTTTTGTGAAGTTTTGAGCCTCTGCATTTGTTAAGTCCTTACCTATCCATTTAGCGTTTAAGCACGCTTCGTTCATACCAACTAAACCGATGGTTGAGAAGTGGTTGTTAAACGTTCCTAAATATCTCTTTGTGTATGGATATAAGCCTGCTTCTAAAAGTTTTGTGACAGTGTCTCTCTTAACTTTTAATGAACGAGCAGAAATGTCCATCATCTTCTTTAATCTGTCGTAGAATTCTTCTTCTGTCTTTGCAAGGTAAGCAATTCTTGGCATGTTGATTGTGACAACGCCGATAGAACCAGTGCTTTCACCACTACCGAAGAAACCACCTGATTTTTTGCGGAGTTCACGAAGGTCAAGCCTTAATCTACAGCACATTGAACGAACGTCACTTGGTTCCATATCACTGTTAATATAGTTAGAGAAATATGGTGTGCCGTATTTTGCCGTCATTTCAAACAAAAGTTTGTTGTTTTCTGTTTCTGACCAGTCAAAGTTGCTTGTAATTGAATATGTTGGGATTGGGTATTGGAAACCTCTGCCGTTAGCATCGCCTTCAATCATAATTTCGATAAACGCTTTGTTTACCATTTCCATTTCTTTTACGCAATCTTTATACTTAAAGTCCATTTCCTTGCCACCAACAAGTGCGTTCATTTCAGCAAGGTCGTTTGGAACTACCCAGTCAAGCGTAATGTTCGTAAATGGAGATTGTGTACCCCATCTGCTTGGTGTGTTTACACCGTAAATGAAAGATTGAATGCATTGTTTAACTTCTTTGTAAGTTAAGTTATCAACCTTAACAAATGGTGCTAAATATGTGTCGAAAGATGAGAATGCTTGTGCACCTGCCCATTCGTTTTGCATAATACCAAGGAAGTTTACCATTTGGTTGCAAAGTGTTGACAAGTGGCTTGCTGGTGATGACGTGATTTTGCCTGGAACACCACCTAAACCTTCTTTAATAAGTTGACGGAGCGACCAACCTGCACAATAGCCTGTCAACATTGAAAGGTCGTGAATGTGGATATCAGCATTTCTGTGTGCATCGCCAATTTCTTCATCATAAACTTCAGAAAGCCAGTAGTTTGCAGTGACTGCACCACTGTTTGAAAGAATAAGTCCACCAACTGAATACGTCACTGTTGAGTTTTCTTTAACACGCCAGTCTGCGACCTTTAAATAGTCGTCAACAACCTTTTTGTAGTCAACGATGGTTTCGCCGATATTACGAACTTTTTCTCTTTGTTTACGGTATAAAATATAACTCTTTGCAACGTCAACGTATCCTGTTTGAATTAAAACAACTTCAACGCTGTCTTGGATGTCTTCAACCGTGATAATATTGTCTTTAATCTTCTTTTCAAAGTCTGCTGAAACACGAAGTGAAAGTCTGTTTAGTATGTCTGCAGTGTAATTCACTTGCTTTGCGTTAAACGCCTTTGATAAAGCAGTTGTGATTTTTGATAAATCAAATTCAACTATTTTCCCGTCTCTTTTCTTAACTTGAAACATTTTTCATTCTCCTTTTTGCTTTTTCTTTTAGTGAGCGTTTTAAATATACCATATTTTGTACTCTGTGTCAACAGTTTTTTTCAATATTTTGTAAAAATTTTTTACCCATACCACAATATATTGTGTTTTAACCAAAAACGCCCTTTCTTGCTTGAAAAGGGCGTTTTTTTGCTATTTTTGATTGATTTTTAGTTAATTTTTTATTGTTTACATATCTAAAACTCTTAAAATCCTTTGGTTTAAGAAGATAAAAACAATATCTAAAATCCAAATAACGTTCCAGCCTAATACTAGACGCAATATTGCCGCAAGATACTTGCCTTCCTTAAAACGAGTTAATACCCCTAACACCATAGACGTTATTGGTATAATTGCCAAAATCAAACTAACAATCCAACTTAATCCAAAATAATCTTTTACTTTTTTTGCCATATTTTTTACCTCCATATTATATATCTTAAATATATTTTATTATATATATTATTGTATGTCAATACCCCACAAAAAAATAAATTTATACAAATTTTATATAATACACTTGATTTTACAAAGCAAATATATTAAAATTATTGTTAGACTGTTTGGAGAGGTGTCAGAGTGGTCTAATGTGCACGCTTGGAAAGCGTGTATACCGCAAGGTATCGGAGGTTCAAATCCTCTCCTCTCCGCCAAATAAATGAAAACCCTGCACTTTTTATGTGTAGGGTTTTTGTTTTGTTTGTGAAATTATGGAGAGGTTTTGAATTAGGAGCCAGCAAACCATTGTTTGCGTGTTCGCTAAAAGCGAAAAAATAGTCCAGTGGACTATTTTGCGGGAGGCTCGATAGAAGCAAATCCTCTCCTCTCCGCCAAGAGAGATTGTATTCTAATGGATACAATCTTTTTTTTGTTATAAAGGCGTTGCTGGAATTATTGTTGAAAGATGATGTCAAACACTTAAAGAGATTGAAAAAGTAGTGTTATTATGATATAATATTTTTAAGATTTTACAAAAGTTGGTAATTATGTCTAATAAAAAAGAAAAAAAGTATTTAATAGATAACCCCACCTTAAAGAACTTTGCAGAAACAAATGGCAACTTTTCTAACCTATCAGCAAATGAAGTTTACTCTCATTTGCAATCCAATCAATAAAACCCACGAGAAGAAGTAAAAAACTTCTTCTTTTTTGTATTGTATATTTAATCTGTATTGAATATACTTGACAATACAATACAAATATGTTATAATGCCTATATACACAGGGAGAATTAATATGGAATTTAAAGAAAAATTAGATATGTTAAATGAAATATTAGATATCGTAAAACAGTATCCTGAAAATTTACAAGAAAAAGTATTTGATTTTTTATTAAACAATCAAGCAAATACAAACAATCAGGAAGTTGCTATCAATACCATTCAACAAGGAGAAATAAGTGATGACAAAAAAGTGACTGTAAGCAAAAAGAAAAGAAAATCAAAAACATCGTCATCATCTTCCTATACCAATAGTTATAAGCCTCAACTTGTAAAAAATTTAAATTTGCGTCCGGATAATACAAAAACTTTATCTCAATTCTTTGAAGAAAAATGTCCAGAGGGAAACATACAGAATTCTGCAGTAATGACATATTATCTTGAAAAAATATTAAACATTGATGGTATAACTCCTGACCATATTTTTACTTGTTATATGGAATTAGGTAAAAAAATCCCAGCAGTATTAATTCAAAATTTGAGAGATTGTAGTAGTAGTAGATATGGTTACATTGATTTTGTAGATGGTAAAATTACCACTTCTATAAAAGGGATTAACTTTGTCACTCAAGACTTGCCACATAAGGATAAGAAATAATGTATACAAAGGATACTATAGAAAATTTTGTTTTTACAATAGAAAACTTTAATGAGATTACATCAGCAAAACAAATAGATTATTTTGCGTACTTTTTACATTTAAACAATTTTGATAATTTTTCAACAAAAGATATTCAACAGTGTTTTGAAATGCTAAATTGTCCGAAATATTCCAATATATCTGCATATTTGAATAATAATTGCAGTGGTAAAAATAAAAAATTTATTAAAAAATCCTCTGGTGTTTTTACAATTACAAAACAATTACAAGATAAATTTAATGATGAATTTAATAATCGTAAAGCACCACCTCCATCTAATAATCTATTTCCAATAGAATTGGTAAACGAAACAAGGGGTTATATTCAGGAAATTTCTAGTCAAGCAATCTGTTGTTATGACCTAAAATTATTCGATGCATGTTCTGTAATGTTAAGAAAGTTGATTGAAACATTAATTATTGAATGTTTTGAAAAACATAAATTGGACAGCGAAATAAAAGACAAAAATGGCGATTTTTTCTATTTAAGCGATTTAATAAATAAATTGCTGATAGAAAAATCATGGAATATAAGTAGAAATGCTAAACAAGGATTTAAAAACATAAAAAATATAGGCGACTTAGCTGCACATAATCGTCGTTTTTGTGCAAAACAAAGTGATATTGATAAAATAAAACAGGATGTAAGAATTTGTATTCAAGAATTGATTAGTTTAATTGATTATAAAAATTGGAAATAAAAGGAGAAAAAATGGTAGTTAAATATAAAAATAATAACATCGAGTTTGAAATTGAAGGTTCAATTGATGAGGTAAAGGAAATATACTCTCTCATACAAAGTATTACCATTGACAATTCAACTAAGGAAAGTACTGATAAAGATGTTTTAAATGAACAAGAAAAAAAGAATTATACAAAAAAGAAAACAAAAACAACATCCGGCAGTAAACCTATGAAATTAGAAATAGTTGATTTGAAAATCAATAATGAGCGTGAATTTATTGAAGAATTTAAGTCATATTCTTTGGCAAAATCTATAACTCAAAAAATATATATATTAGTCTACTTATACAAGAAACACACTGGAAATGAGATTATTAATACGGATATCGTTCATAGTTTATTAAATTTTGCTCAAATTGACACTCCAAAGCATTTAAAACAAATGCTACGAAATTTTGTAAATCAAGAGAAGACGTTTAATAAAATTGATGATGATAATTTTAAAATGAAATTTCAAACAGAAGATGAAATAAACAAATTAAAACCTTAAAACAATTTTCACCCACCCAACGCCAACATATATTTTGGTGTTAGGATTGGATAACAGTCTTCCCGCCAAGAGAGATTGTATTCTAACGGATACAATCTTTTTTATTTTTGCTATAAAGGTGTGGCTGGGATAATTATTGAAAGAATAGAATTTTCTTCGTTTTCATTAT
Organism: uncultured Clostridia bacterium; assembly: GCA_904502225.1. Classification (GTDB taxonomy): domain Bacteria; phylum Bacillota; class Clostridia; order Christensenellales; family Borkfalkiaceae; genus UBA1259. The sequence continues at coordinate 39,228 of CAJGDO010000003.1, read as the reverse complement.
AACAAATGACGCAACTTTAGTTTGGAAATTTACTTCAACTTTTTTGCATATAAAAACGAGTGATGAATTTTCATCACTCGTTGACAAAAAAAGACAAAACACTAAATTACGTGTTTTTGTAGCAAAACCAAGTTCTCTTTTATTACATAATATCTTTCGAATTTTAATTCGATTAAATTTGATTCAAATAAAGATTCTATTAGTTTTTTTGCCCTATCATAACTAAAATTAAAATTCTCCATAATAACATTATGAAATATACAATCGTTTTCTAAAAGCATTTTACACAATAAATATATAAATTTTTTCAGCAAATCATTTTCTTGTAACATTACGTTAATATTTGTTTTTGCTGTTTCATGATTTTCGTTTAATAATCTAAAAAATTTATCTTCTTTTATTATTCTGTATGGAAATTTATCAAACAAATCATCAATTTTACAATGAAATAGTTCTGCAAGTTTGGGCAAATACTCTACCGATGGTAAAGATTCTCCACGTTCCCATTTTGAAACAGATTGTGGACTAATATTTAAATATTCTGCAACTTCATTTTGTGTAATAGATAATTCTTCTCTTTTTGTCTTTAACGAATCTCTTAACATAGTTATCTCCTTATTTCACTTATATTATAACACTTAAACAACAAAAAATCAATGACCGATTGGTTTCAAAAACAACGAGATTTGTAAACTATTGGTTGTTTTTATTAATAAAATTATTTTTTGAATAATTTGCTCGTGTTTATTATATCCAGAGATTTTGCAGTTCTAGTCATATTAGAAAATACAGCTAAAAATTTAGAATGCAATCACCACTTGCCCGCCAAATAAAACCTAAAATGAACTTAAGTTTGTTTTAGGTTTTTTGTTTTGGATTTTTAGAGGGATTTGAATTAGGAGCGAGCAAACCATTGTTTGCGTGTTCGCTGAAAGCGAAAAAATAGTCCAGATCTGCCATAAAAAAATCCCTGCTTTTTCAAGTAGGGATTTTTTGTTTTTGATTTGTTTATTTTTTAAGTTCAACAATTTTATAGTCAAACGTTTCAAATTCTACGCTGAATTTGTTGCCGTCAACAAGGTCAACTTTTTCACCCGTCACTTTATCAACTGCTGACTTGAACTTGCCGTTAAATATAACTTCGGTCTTTCCAGATGGATGTTTATAATGGTTTGCAATGATTGCCAAAACACCATCTTCATAATCAAAATAACTTACTCTAACGTCTTCATTAGTAGTTTTTGCATCGTTTTCAAAGAAAGCCTTAAATTCTGCTTTTTCCATTGGGATTGAATCGTATGCACTCCAAACGTCTTTCATTTCCATAACTGCTTCGTATGAGTTTGCTTTTGGCAATACACCAAACGCAATCATTGTTGATAATGAGTGGTGGAACGTCCAAACTGGTGGGTTTGTGTAAATGATAGGTCTTACAACAACACCAGATGGTCTGCCTGTGTATAATGAACGGAAGTGGCCTTCTGGCACTCTGTCTTCAGTTCCCCTAACCAATACTGTTTGGATAGATTCGCCATCCCAAACGGTATCTGCATATGGCATAAATGGTGCTGGGAAAGTGTTGCCCGTGTGGATATCAACAGTGCCACCACGAGAATGCACCATTTCATAAAGTTCTTCAACCATATCTCTCTTACTATAAACGTCGTAAGTTAAATGTAAAACACCCCTTTCGTCTCTATAGCCACAGCCGTGTGATTCGTTCATACATCTTGCAAGAGCATAAGTTCCGTCAAGGTAAACACCGTCAAAGTGGAATTCATCCATTAAGCGAGCAATACCGTCAAGAAGAATTCTCTTATAGCCTGACTTATAGCAAACGCTGGTATCTCTTTGGTATGGTTCTCTATAATAATAACCACCGGTCATAAAGTCATAATAAGTATCTTCGAACATCTTTTTATATTGCATAAAGTTTTTGTCGAAGATTGGTGACAATGAAGAAATTTCATAGCCGAAGTATGGAATTAATCTGATGCCACGAGAGTGTGCAATATCAACGAGTTTTCTTAATCTTTCAGCCGTTTTAGTTGTTAAGAAAACGCTGTTTTGCAAGTCGTTCCACATTTCGTGAATATAGTAAGTGTTGACACCGCACTTCTTCAAAACGTCAACCATAAGTTCATCGTTATCAGAGTCAACCTTTTCTTTTATATAAAGTGCAGATGCAGTCATACCACCGTCAGAAGATTTTGACATTGGCCTGTCTAACTTTGTTCTTCTTACGCCGTCATCAGTTTTAACCATACCAGCATCGTGATATGCTTTTTGAGCAAATGGATTTGCTGGGAAAGGCTTAACAGGAGTTGCCATAAGTGCGAAATCAAAGTTGATTGGATATAAATATCCACCGTTAAAGCCACCCTTATTTACCCATTTAAGGTGTTCTTCATCCAAGAAACGCACTCTTAACAATACACAGTCTTCTTGATTTAAAACTTCAACTACTCTGTTTTCAAATTCTGGACGCCACCACTCATCAGACTCAAACAAAACTGCTAAACCTGAATTGTCGTTTCCAAGATAAACTGATGACTTAAATGGAAGAACCATGCTTTTTTCTGGCACGTAATCAAGTGCAGAAAAATAAGTTTCGTTTATCTTTTTGCCGTTTATTGAGGTTATACCACGTGGGTTAATATGGTATAAGGTTGCAAAATCCTTTCTTAATGGAATTTCTAGCCAGAATTTGTTTAACCTTAAATTTTCCTTTTGTTTTGGAGATACACCATACATTACACCTGGGTGAAAACCTTGTGGAGCAAGCGTAATATTACATTTAACAAAGCCATCGTAATGAACTATCATTGTTGTGTTCAAAATCAATTCGCTAAACTTTGTCGTTTGAACGTAAGTCCTTTTCTTATCGTCGTGGTCAAGCATTTCAAAGTTTTCACACTTCCCCCACTCGATTGGTCTACCAAAGCATTCACCAGCAAGTCTAATTGGACCTGCAAGTGCTTCCTTTCCAGCCGTTAAGATTGATGAAAAGAACGGAGCATCAGAAATTTTATACGTCCTATTCCAAACTTTTGCCTCATAGTCGTTTCCATTATTAACGCTTTCTACAGGCGTTAAGCCAGGAACTAGAATTTTACTGCTCATATTTATTCTCCTTATATTGCGTTATTCTTAACAACGCTTTATCACATATATATTATATCATATATCAAATAAATATCAACTAAAAAGACGGGTTTTTGCCCGCCTTTTTTTTGTTTTTGATTATTTTTTTTATTATTTTCTTTTATATCGCTCGTTTGGTATTTTATATGAATATAAAATATTATCTTTGAACTCTGCCACTTGCATCTCCGCCTGCAAGATTTAAAACTTCTGATACTGAAACGTAATTATAGTCCCCTTCAATAGAGTGTTTTAAGCAACTTGCTGCAACTGCAAACTCAATCGCCTTTTGGTTGTCAAAGCCGTTTAATAATGAATAGATAAGTCCTGCACCAAAACTGTCACCACCACCAACTCTATCTACAATATGAATACTGTATTTCTTTGAAAAATACGCTTCACCATCAGTATAAAGCATTGCTGACCAATCGTTGTCGTTTGCAGACTTGCTTTCACGAAGGGTGATTGCAACACCCTTAAAGTTGAATTTATCAGTCAATTTCTTTGCAACCGAGATATAGCCTTCTTTATTCAATTTTCCGCTATAAACATCGGTATCGTCAGCTTCGATTCCAAAAACGTCTTTGGCGTCTTCTTCGTTTGCTATGCAATAATCAACGTATTTGCAAAGTTCGGTCATAACTTGTTCTGCCTTTTTTCTATCCCACAACTTTTTGCGGAAGTTAAGGTCGCAAGAAATAGTGATGCCTTTTTCTTTTGCTTTTTTGCACGCTTCAAGCGTGATTTCTGCAACGCTATCAGATAACGCTGGCGTTATGCCTGTGAAATGAAACCATTTTGCACCTTCAAAAATACTGTCCCAATCAAAGTCGCTTTTTTGTGCCATTGCTATTGTTGAATATGCCCTATCATATATAACCTTACTTGGTCTTTGGCTTGCACCTTTTTCGCAATAGTAAACACCCACTCTGTCGCCACCACGAACAATTTTAGTCGTGTCAACGCCCATTTGCCTTAAAGAATTAACTGCAAGTTGGCCTATTTCGTGGTTAGGTAATTTTGAAACAAAACAAGCGTCTTCGCCATAACAAGAAAGTGACACTGCAACGTTTGCCTCTGCACCACCAAAGGTCGCTTGAAACTTGTTCGCTTGTAAAAATCTTAAATAATTTTCTGGTGCTAACCTTAACATTAACTCTCCAAAAGTAATAATCTTGTTTGCCATAATATCCTCCTAAACAACAAAACCTTTTTATCAAAATTATATTAAAACGTCTAATAAAAGCATTATGCAAAAGCCGATAAGCAAGCCATACGTTGCAATGCTTTCGTTGCCGTGTGCGTGTGTTTCTGGTATAATTTCATCGCCCACAACATATAACATCGTCCCACCTGCAAAAGCAAGTGCAAACGGTAAGATTGCCGATGAAATGGTTGCTGCAAAATACCCAAAAAACGTGCCAACCACTTCTATTAAGCCTGTGACAACTGCAACGATTAGCGTTCTCTTCTTGTTTATACCCGCCGCCAGCATTGGCCCAACGATTGCCATACCTTCTGGAATGTTTTGCAAGGCTATTCCACAAGCGATTAAAAACGCCCCGTTATTGTCGCCCGTGCCAAAGCCAACGCCTGCTGCAATGCCTTCTGGCAAGTTGTGGATTGCAATAGCAATAACGAATAACAACACCTTGTTTAATGCTGCCGTTTTTTCTGGGTGCTTTTCTATATCAACGCCCGTCAATTTATGTAAGTGTGGAAGTGTTTTATCTAGCACGTTTACGCAAAGTGCACCACAGAAAACACCAAACACTGTTATCACTATTGCAAAGTCATTATTGGCATATTCAAGCGACGGTAAAATTAGCCCAACGATAGATGCACAAAGCATAACCCCTGCTGCAAAAGACAAGATAAAATCGCTTAATTTATGACTTGAATTCTTAAATAAAAAACCAATCAATGCACCGATAACCGATGCACCACCCACGCCCAATGCCGTTAATGCTACGATAGTCATAACTTTCTCCTTACTTAATTATTTTAGCATATTTTCATTATTTTTTCAACGCTTATAAACTTGTTTTTTTATTTGTGTATATTATTTTTATTTTATGGTTAAAATTATCTAGAAAAACATTCTGTTTTAACGAGTTTTTTTCTATATACATATAATAAAACAGAAGATTACTCGTTGGACTTGGAGATTTTATGATAAAAAGAGGAGAATTATATTACGCTGACTTAAGCCCTGTCGTTGGAAGCGAACAAGGTGGCGTTAGACCCATTTTAATAGTGCAAAACGACACGGGCAACAAGTATAGCCCGACCATTATTGCCGCCGCCATTACTAGCCAGTTAAACAAAGCCAAACTTCCCACCCACATTGAACTTAACGAGGGCGAATTTGGGCTTGTTAAGGACTCGGTTATTTTGTTAGAGCAAATTAGAACACTTGATAAAAGGCGGTTAAAGGAAAAAATAGGCGAACTTTCACCCTTAAAAATGCAAAAGGTAAACACTGCACTTTTAATAAGCCTTGGGTTTAGCGAAAACGAACAAAACTTCTTATCTTAACTTGACTTTTTTTGGGCGGTGTATTATAATGACCTTATTATAATTCAAAGGAAAAAATTATGTTAGAGTTTTTAAGTTCAGCATTCGGCTCTTTTGACAAAAGCATTATAAACGGGTTTTTACGTTTATCTGAAAGTGCGGGGGCGTTTTTTACGCCATTTTTTAAGGTTATTACACTTCTTGGTGAAAAAGGTTTAATCTTTTTTGCATTTGCAATAGTGTTAATGTTGTTTTCCAAAACAAGAAAGGCTGGCATTTGCATATTTGGTGCGGTCGCTTGTGGGGCTTTGATAACAAACGTTATCTTAAAAGATATGGTTGCAAGGCCAAGACCTTGTGAAAGTGAATTTTTAAGCCAATTTTTAGAACTTTCTTACCCTAATGAAGACGGCTATTCTTTCCCATCTGGACATATGACGGCAATTTCAGCAGCAACACTCGCAATCTTTTTATGTTTTAATAAAAAGTTCAGTTGGATTGGTTTTCCGTTCGTTTTACTTATGGGTGCATCAAGAATTTATCTTTTAGCACATTATCCATCAGACGTTTTAGCGGGAATTATAGTTGGTTTTATTTCAAGCGTTATCGCCTTTTACATTACTAAACTTATTTATATTTTCCTTAATAAGCACCTTGACAATAAGTTTTGCGACTTTGTGATTAATAAAGATGTTTTTGCAAAAAAGCAAAAGGAAAATGATTAATATTAAAAAAATCAAAAAAACCCACCGTTTATCAACGATGGGTTTTTTATTTTGTTAAACTAAATTATTTCCACAACGACCTTGTCTTTATCTTTACGCATTTTCTTTCTTTTTGGCGTGTCAGAATATCCAAGTGCAATTACTATACTGCACCCTTCTTCTTCCGGCATTGAAAGGGCTTTTTTAAGTTCCTTTTCGTTTACCCAACCGATGATGCACGAACTTACACCCAAACTTTCTGCTGCAAGCGTGATATATGCCGAAATTTGCCCAATATCGTATTTTACAAAGTGGTTTCTGTCAAACTTAAGGCTTGCACCAAGTTTTAAGGTGGCGTTGCACTCGCCTAAAACTATAAACGCTTTGGCTTTGTTAGTAAACTTGTTCATCATCATATCTTGCAAAGTTTTGGCAACTTTTTTTAACGCACTTTCTTCGCTTACCACGTACATTTTCCAAGGCTGACTGTTGCAAGCAGATGGGGCAAGCATTGAAAGTTCAATGATTTTATCTATAGTTTCTTTTTCTAACGGTTTATCGTTAAAATCTCTGCACGATTGTCTATTATTTGCTAATACAGAAAAGTTTTCAAACATAATTATCTCCTTTACTTTTTTATATTATAAACTATTTTTTATATTTTTGCAAGGTTAAATTAACTATTTATTTCTAGCGAACTTTCTTTTCTATACCTTTCAACCGCCTCTAAATATTTTTCCGAAAGCGAAAGAGTGTATCTTTGTTTTTCTTCATAATTAAGCGTTTCAAAATACGCTTTATCGGTAAGCCTTCCAATAGCGTTTGAAACTTCGCCCTCTTCTTTTAAAAGTTTTTTGACTTTTTGGTAAAAATCTTCCTTTTCTTCGGCCTTATTTTTTATGTTTTCGCTAACCCGTTCAGCGTAATATTCCCTTACCTTTGAAGTGGATATGCCCGCTTTTTCCGCCCTTTCAATACCTTTATTTAAATCTTTTTGATAATTTTGCCAAAACCCACGCTTTAAGCGTTTTTTCGCTTCCCTGCAATATTGTTTTAATGATTTACCTTCTTCCATTTTATTTCTCCCGTTAATCTACAAATTTCGCTATTTTTCTTGTTTTTTCGCAATAAAAAAATAAAGTCTATCTTTCGATAGACTTCTTTTGTTTTTAGCCTTTAATGCTTCTCTTTCTTGCAGCCTCTGACTTCTTTTTCTTTTTTACAGAAGGCTTTTCATAATGTTCTTTCTTACGCAAATCACCAATAATGCCGTCTCTTGAACATTTTCTCTTAAATCTTCTTAATGCACTATCAATATTTTCGTTTTCACCAACTCTTACGATTGACATTCTCTCCAACCCTCCTTTGCCCTTTGGCTGTTCGATAAAGCCTAATTAGTATATCAATCGCAAAACAATTTGTCAACTTTTTTTAAGCACTTTTATTAATTTATCTTAATTTTCTTGACTTGAATTAATTGTATTGATAATATACTTATATTAACTTATATGAGTTGTGTTTATGAAAAATAAAAAGTATTATAATTTTTTAATATTTGCCTGTGTTCTCATTTGGTTTATTTGCATAGGCTCAAAAAATATTTACACTGCTGAATACATAGAAATAGGCAATCTCTTTGGCGTTGATAAACCACGTGCAAGCCTTGCTATGACCTTTAACTTCATATTCTACTCTGCCGTTCAAATTTTGCTCTTTTTCATTATGGGCAAAATAAATATTAAATGGTATATGTTTATATCCATTTTCCTATCAGGGCTTGTCACCGTGTTCGTTGCTCTTGCTACCGACCTTTGGCAATTATGGTGGATTTTGGCTATTAACGGAATTTTACAAGCTGGTGTTTGGGGAATGTGCACTGCAATTTTAGATAAATATCTTCCTATATATATGAAGGCAAAAGCCAATATGCTTATGAACGTTGCAATGCCTGCTTCTGGAATTATCTCTTATGGCTCGGCTTCACTTTTTGTTTCATTTAAAAGGTTTGATTCGCCTTTTACTTTCTTTGGAATTTTGCTCTCCATTTCAGCAGTTTTGTTTTTTATTGCCGTTTCAAAATGCGCTAAACTAAAAAAACAACAAGTTGTTAATCAAAACACTTCTAATACAGTTGATTTTATGCCTATTAAAAATTTGCCATTCACCTTAAAAACAAAGAAAAAGAAAACCTTATTTGTTGTCATTTCTTTTGCTTTAAGCATTCTTGTTCACTTCGTTTATTATGGTGTTCTCAACTGGCTTCCAAGCCTTTTAACAGAAAACTTTGCTATGAAAGAAAGCATTGCTCAAGCAATTTCTGCGATTGCACCGATTGCCGTTGCGATTGGTCCTGTTTTAGCAATAAGGCATTGTGAAACACACCCTGATTTCGTTTTTGTCGGTTTTATATACTTATCGCTCGCTTGCATTTTAAGTTTGTTGTTGATTTTCTTGTTCAAAACCAACGTTATATTAACCCTTGTTTTAGTATGTGTTTTTTTAGTTATAATTCAAGGCACAATTTCAATGGTGTTCAGCGTTATTTCATATAAACTTTCTCAATACGTAAATGCAGGTGCACATGCCGGACTTATGAACGCGGCAGGCGGGATTTCAGCAGGGCTTGCACCAACTATTTTAGGTGCAATTATCGATAGCAACGGTTGGCAAGTATCATATATAACAATTTTTGCTATAATTTTTATTACAACACTCTTTGTTTTCGCCCTACTTATATCGCTAAACAAAAATCGCCAAAAATTACGTTAAATTTGAATTAAAGCCCTTGGCAAAATGCCAAGGGCTTTTTTGTTGTTATTTTTTTATAAGGTTGCTGCCATAATTGCTTTAATTGTGTGCATTCTATTTTCTGCTTGGTCAAAAACTATTGACTGCTTGCTTTCAAACACTTCATCACTAACTTCCATAGCAGTTATACCAAATTTTTCGTATATTTGTTTGCCTATCGTGGTGTTTAGGTCGTGGAATGCTGGCAAACAGTGCATAAATCTGCATTGACTTCCTGCATTATCCATAACTTTTTTATTAACTTGATATGGCATAAGGGCGTTAATTCTTTGTTCCCAAACGCTATCAGGTTCACCCATTGAAACCCAAACGTCAGTATAAATAACGTCTGCATTTTTGGTTGCGACCATTGGGTCGGTTATAAACTCTAATTTAGCACCCGTTTTACTTGCAATTTCTTGGCACTCGTCAATCAGTTTTTGGTCTGGGAAATATTCTTTTGGGGCACAAGCAACAAAGTGCATTCCCATTTTTGCCGAACCAACCATTAAAGAGTTGCCCATATTATATCTTGCATCGCCCATATAAACAAGTTTTTTGCCCTTAACCTCTCCAAAATGTTCTTTTATCGTCATAAAGTCAGCCAAAATTTGCGTTGGGTGGAACTCGTTTGTCAAACCGTTCCAAACAGGCACGCCTGCATAGTTTGATAATGCTTCAACAACTTCTTGACCAAAGCCCCTATACTCAATACCGTCAAACATTCTGCCTAAAACCCTTGCGGTGTCAGCAATGCTTTCCTTTTTGCCGATTTGTGAGCCTTGTGGGTCAAGATAAACTGCCGTCATACCAAGGTCAGATGCTGCAACTTCAAAACTGCAACGTGTTCTGGTGCTTGTTTTTTCAAAGATAAGTGCAATGTTTTTGCCTTGGCAAACCCTGTGCTCAATGCCCTTTTTCTTCTTGTCTTTAAGTTCTAATGCATAATCGATTAGATATGCAATTTCTTCGCTTGTAAAATCTAAAAGTTTAAGAAAACTTCTGCCTTTTAAGTTCATTTTTATCACCTTTTTAAATTATTCTGCACAAACCTGTTTTATCGTTTCAATAGCAAACTTTAAGTCTTCCATAGGAATATTAAGTGCTGGCAAAAGCCTTACCTTATCTTTTGCCGTTAAGCAAACAACACCCCTATTTATGCACTCGCCAACAACTGTTTTTGCATCTTTTTGCGTCTTTATACCTATCATCAAACCCATTCCACTTACGCTTTCAATGCCTTTTGCACCGTTGAGGGTTTCAAAGATATATTGACTTTTTTGTTTTACATTTGCTAAAAATTCCGGCGTCAACCTTTCAATAACGCTGATTGCACCCGACGCACAAACAGGGTTTCCGCCATAAGTTGAGCCGTGGTCACCAAAACTCAAAACTTTTTCGGTTTTTTCATTCATCATACAGCAACCGATAGGAAGTCCGCCCCCTAAACCCTTTGCCGTGGTTATAACGTCAGGACTAACGCCATAGTTCATATAGCCATAAAGTTCGCCTGTCCTGCCGTTGCCTGTTTGCACTTCATCAACCATAAAGATAATGTCGTTTTCTTGGCAAATTTTTTCAATGCCTTGAACAAAGGCTTTATCAAGTGCGATAACCCCGCCTTCGCCTTGCACACATTCGATTAAAATACCACAAACTTTGTGGCTATTTACAAGGTCAACAACGCTTTGTAAATCGTTTGCAGTGGCGTGAACAAAACCACTTGTTAAAGGCTTAAATTTAGCGTGAAAAACGTCTTGCCCCGTTGCCGAAAGGGTTGTGATTGTTCTGCCGTGGAAACTGTTTTTAAGGGTAATTATGGTCGTATATTCTTGACCTTTATTTTCTATGCCGTATTGCCTTGCAACCTTTATTGCACATTCGTTTGATTCTGCACCAGAGTTTGAAAAGAAAACCTTTTTCATACCCGTTTTTTTGCATAATAATTCAGCCAAATCTGCACAAGGGCTTGTGTAATACAAGTTTGATGTGTGTTGAACTTTGTTAAGTTGGTCTATTACCGCACTTTTCCACTCGTCATCACATAAACCAAATGCTGAAACGCCTATACCAGTCCCCATATCTATATACTTTTTACCGTCTGCCGTGTAAAGATACGAACCTTTACCACTTACGATTTCAAGTGGAAAACGTGCATAAGTATTGGCAACATACTGTTTGTCTTTTTCGATAATACTGCTCATTTTAGTCCCCCACGACCATTGTGCCTGCACCTTCGTCTGTTAAGATTTCCATAAGAATTGAGTGTGGAATTCTTCCGTCCATTATAATGACGTTTTTAACACCGTGACCTATTGCATCAATGCAACATTTTACCTTTGGTATCATTCCGCCTTGGATAACGTTTTCATCAAACAATTTCTTTGCTTGACTTATTGTTATTTGTGGGATAAGTGTTGTTGGGTCGTCTTTATCCTTCAATATACCCGCAATATCGGTCATCATAATAAGCCTTTCAGCGTTTAATGCACCTGCAATTCTTGCTGCTGCCGTATCGGCGTTGACGTTATATATGTTTCCTTCTTTATCGCAAGCGATGGTTGATATAACAGGGATATAATTGTTGTTCAAAAGGTCTTGAACACAGCCGATATTCACGTTGGTAATTTCGCCAACGTAGCCAAGTTTTTCGTCCTTCATTTTGGCTTCGATAAGCATTCCGTCAATACCAGAAACACCCATTGATTTGCCACCCTTAATTTCCAAGTAATTTACTAACGATTTATTGATTTTACCTGCAAGCACCATTTGTGCGATATCAACCGTTTCTTTATCTGTCACACGGAGTCCGTTGACAAAGGTTGATTGCTTGCCGAGTTTTCCCATCATTTCGCTTATTTCAGGGCCACCACCGTGAACGAGAACTACCTTTACACCGATTAAGTGTAAAAGCACGATATCTTCCATAACTTGTTCTTTTAAGGTTTGGTTTATCATTGCGTTGCCACCATATTTAACGACAACGACTTTTCCATTATATTGCCTTATGTAAGGTAGTGCTTGTGTTAAAACTTCTGCACGTTGTGAATTTGAAAAATGTTTATCCATATCCATAATCCCCTTTTATTTTTAGGTACGATAATCACCGTTAATTTTTACGTAATCGTATGTTAAGTCGCAACCCCACGCCTTTGAACTAAACTCGCCATCGTTAAGGTTTACTGCTATTGTAATTTCTTTTTCTAAAAGAATTTCCTTTGCCTTTTCTTCTGAAAACTCAACGCCACTGCCGTTTTTGCAAACTTCAATTTCGCCCTTGTTTGAAACGAAACTAACGTCAATCTTATTAACGTCCACGTCAGCACCGCTATAACCGATTGAGCAAAGCACCCTGCCCCAGTTAGCATCTGCACCGAACATTGCTGCTTTGGTTAGGCTTGAACAAATAACGCTTTTTGCGACCGTTTTTGCGGTTTTTAAACTGTTTGCACCGCAAACTGAACATTCTAAAAGTTTGGTTGCACCTTCGCCGTCCCCAGCAATCTTTCTGCAAAGATTTACGTTAACGGTGTTAAGTGCTTTCATAAACTCATCAAAGTCCTTGCCTTCACAAGTGATTGTTTTATTTCCTGCAAGGCCGTTGCTTAATACAACAACCATATCGTTTGTTGACGTGTCCCCATCAATGCTTATCATATTAAAGGTTTGTTGAATATCGCTCTTTAAGGCTTTATCAAGCATTTCTTTGCTGATACTAACGTCACTTGTGATAAACACGAGCATTGTTGCCATATTTGGATGTATCATACCACTGCCTTTTGCAATGCCACCCATACGGCAAACCTTTCCACCAACAGTAAATTCAACCGCAATTTCTTTAACGGCAAGGTCTGTTGTCATGATCGCTTCGGCTGCGTTTAACCCGTTATCACAAGACAAGCCGTCAGCAAGTTCTTTCATCCCGTTTGCAATAGGCTCAATATCTAATGGTTGACCTATAACGCCGGTTGATGCAACAACAACGTCATCGGCTTTTATGCCCAATTGTTTTGCAACAAGTTCACTCATTTGCTCTGCAATTTGGATGCCGTTTGCATTGCAAGTGTTTGCATTGCCACTGTTGCAAATAACTGCTTGTGCAAAGCCGTTTTCTAAATGTTTTTTGGTCACCAAAAGTGGTGCACCTTTAACCAAGTTGGTCGTATATACAGCAGATGCCGTTGCTGGAACTTCACTAAAAATCAACGCTAAATCACGCTTTGTTCTGTTTTTGCGAATTCCGCAATGAACTCCGTTTGCTTTTATTCCTTTTGCAGCACACACGCCACCATTAATTATCTTCATAATTTTCTCCTTTATAATTCAAGCCCTTTGGTTTGGTCTATCCCCAATAAAATGTTCATGTTTTGAATTGCTGCACCTGATGCACCTTTACCTAAATTATCAAAACGTGAAACTAAAACTATTCTATCTTCATTTCCATAAACGGAAATTTCCATTCCGTCTTTATTCTTCATTGAATTTGCCGATAAAAAGCCGTTTTCAAAATTTTCATCAACAAATTTTACCACTTTGCCGTCATATGCTTTTAAGAAAATTTCTTTTAAGCCGTCTAAACCACACTTTAAATCTTTTGCAAAGATAGGAACGCTTACTTCCATACCCCTGTCAAAGTCGGCAACTATTGGGCAAAAGATTGGTTTTTCTTTTAGACCGCAATATTCTTGCATTTCCGGTAAGTGCTTGTGGTTTTGCGTTAAAGCATATTGCCTTGGTGCTTTGTAAAGTTCAGGCATATCTTCACTTTCATATTCGGCAATCATTTTTTTGCCACCACCCGTGTAGCCGGTTAGCGAAAAGCAAGTTAAATTTACTTCTTTACTTAAAACGCCAGCGTTGATAAGTGGGTTTACTAAAGCGATAAAACCGCTTGCGTGACAGCCTGGGTTTGCTATCCTTTTTGATTTTGCAATCTTGTCAAAATATCCGTTTATCTCGGCAAAACCATATTGCCAATCTTTATTTACCCTATGTGCTGTTGAAGTGTCGATAATCTTAACGTTTGGATTTTCCACCAATGAAACGGCTTCTATTGCAGCCGAATCTGGAAGGCATAAGAACGCCACGTCACAGTCGTTTAATGCTTGCTTTCTTGCCGAAATATCTTTTCTTAACTCGTCAGATAAGGTTATTAAGTTTACGTCCTTTCTCTTTGAAAGCCTGTCAACGATTTTTAGCCCCGTTGTGCCAGCACTTCCGTCAATAAAAATATTATACATTTTGTATTTTTTCCTTTATAAAAGCAATTTGTTCTTCAACTGATTTTGGCGACGTGCCACCCTTTGAAATACGCTTTTCCACACAAGTTTTAAGGCTGATTTCCTTAAACAAGTCGTTATCAAAAATTTGGTCGTATTTTTTATACTCATCAAGCGTTAATGTTTCTAACACTTTGCCGTCCTTTATACAGTCACTAACAATTTTGCCAACGATTTTATACGCCGACCTAAAAGGCATACCCTTTTTAACCATATAGTCTGCAAGGTCGGTTGCATTTATAAAGCCTTTTTGCGATGCCAAAAGCATATTTTCTTCTAGCACTTTCATGCTCTTTATCATTGGTGCAAGCACTTCTAAACACATTTTAACAGTATCAAAACTGTCAAAAACGCCTTCTTTATCTTCTTGCATATCCTTATTGTAAGCAAGTGGCAAGCCTTTAAGCATTGTTAATATTGACATCAAGTTGCCATACACCCTGCCCGTTTTACCACGGACTAATTCTGCCATGTCAGAGTTCTTCTTTTGTGGCATTATTGATGAGCCTGTGGTGAACGCATCAGAAAGTTCAACAAACTTAAATTCCCAACTTGTCCAAAGCAAAATTTCTTCTGATAACCTTGATAAGTGCATCATTAAGGTTGCACAGTTTGAAGAAAACTCTATGCAAAAATCCCTGTCAGACACCCCGTCAATACTGTTTAACGCAATTTCATCAAACCCTAAAAGTTTTGCTTCCATTTCCCTATCAGTTTCATAGGTTGTTCCCGCCAACGCACAACAGCCGATTGGGCTGACGTTGATACGCTTTTTAGCGTCCAAAAACCTTTGTATATCCCTATAAAGCATCATAGCGTATGCCATTAAGTGATGACCAAAAGTTATAGGTTGGGCACGTTGCAAGTGGGTGTAGCCCGGCATAATAGAACATTTATGTTCTTCGGCTTTAAATAAAATGGCTTCTAAAAGGTCTTTGATTTTTAAGACAATTTGGTCAGTGCAATCTTTAAGATACATTCTTGTGTCAAGTGCAACTTGGTCGTTCCTGCTTCTTGCAGTGTGCAATTTCTTGCCCACATCCCCAAGCCTTTCGGTCAAAACTTGCTCAACAAACATATGGATATCTTCTGCCGAATAATCAATTTCAAGTTTGCCACTTTCAATATCGGTTAAAATTCCATCTAATCCATCGATAAGTTTATCTGCATCTTGCTTGGATATTATGTTTTTTGCACCGAGCATACTTGCGTGTGCCATACTTCCCAAAATGTCTTGCTTATACATTCTGCTATCCACCTTGATAGAAGAATTGAAATCATCTGCAATCTTTTCGGTTAAGCCACTGGTTAGCCCTGCCCACATCTTTGCCATTTTACTTTTTCTCCAAATAAATTTTTATTGTATTTATGAAACGAAAGTGTCCTACACGAAAAAATCCGTGCAGGACCAAACGTTTTTTAATCGTTTTTTTAAGTTTAACGCCTTATTTTTTATTTTTGTTTACCATTGCAGCAACTTTGATTGGCAAGCCGAACAAGTTAATAAAGCCTTCAGCATCTTTTTGGTTATAATCGCTTTCGCCAAACGTTGCAATTTCTTCGCTATAAAGTGAATTTTCACTCCAAACGCCTGCGTTAATCATATTGCCTTTATATAATTTTAGGCGAACTTTACCGTTGACGTTTTCTTGGGTTTTGTCAACGAATGCGGCAAGTGCTTCCCTTAATGGTGTGAACCATTGTCCGTTATAAACAAGTTCACCATAAGTGACTGCAAGTTTTTGTTTTTCGTGCATTGTATATTTATCTAAACACAATGTTTCTAAAACGCTGTGTGCTTTGTATAAAATTGCACCGCCTGGCGTTTCATAAACGCCACGACATTTCATACCAACTAAACGGTTTTCAACGATGTCAAGTAAGCCAATACCGTTTGCACCGCCAAGTTTGTTGAGTTTAAGAATAATGTTCTTTGCACTCATCTTTTCACCGTCAAGAGCAACTGGTGCACCCTTAACGAAATCAATTTCAACGTAAGTTGGCTTGTCTGGTGCGTTGATTGGTGAAACGCCCATTTCCAAAAAGCCTTCTTTTTCATACATTGGCTCGTTGCCTGTATCTTCTAAATCCAAACCTTCGTGTGATAAGTGCCAAAGGTTCTTATCTTTTGAATAGTTGGTTTCTCTGTTTATTTTAAGTGGAACGTTATGTGCTTCAGCATAGTCAATTTCTTCTTCACGAGATTTTATATCCCATTCACGCCAAGGTGCAATGATTTGCATATCTGGGCAAAAATGTTTTAAGGTTAATTCAAAACGAACTTGGTCGTTCCCTTTACCCGTGCATCCGTGCGCAATAGCGTCTGCCCCTTCTTTAATAGCAATTTCTGCAAGACCTTTTGCAATACAAGGACGTGCGTGTGACGTGCCTAATAAATATTCTTCGTAAATAGCACCAGCCTTTACGCAAGGAATAATATAGTTGTCAACGTAATCATCAGTTAAATCTAAAACGTATAGTTTAGATGCTCCTGTCTTTAACGCCTTTTCTTCTAATCCATCAAGTTCATCTGCTTGACCAACGTTGCCTGCAACTGCAATAACTTCGCAGTTGTTATAATTTTCTTTTAGCCAAGGGATAATGATTGAAGTGTCAAGACCACCTGAATATGCTAAAACAACCTTTTTAATATCTTTCTTTTCCATAACTCCTCCAAGAACCTTTCGTTCGCTTTTTTATTTTACATTTGTAATTATACTTTCATAAAATCATAAAGTCAACCATTTTTACAGCACTTTTTGAATATTTTTGAAAATATTTGCAAATTTTATGAATATATGCATATTTTATTCATTTTTGTGTGAATATTTTGCATTTTTATTCAGTTTTATTGCTGGCTAAAAATTTTTATGAAGAGTAAATAATTACAAGCCTTTTGGTTTGTTATATAAATTATATAACAAAACGGCAATTATTGCAATTTCTTTTCACCTGAATTTTGCATATTTTTTTAGGCAGAACAATTTTTTTGCCTTTAAAAGAAAAAAGCCCTTAACCACTTTTGGTTAAGAGTTCATAAGATTTATAAAAATCTTTAGCACCTAAACAATTCTTACTTGTTTAATAAGTCAAAAAGGACCATTGCAGTAAAATTAGTTTCCATTAAAGATGCACTTGAAAATTTGAAAAACTTTTTCATTTACCCTTCCTCCTTATAAGTTTTTTGAGCATTCTTTTTTACCAGTTTGGTTGTTGCAAAAATTTGAACTGTTGTATTGAGAAGCCTTATTTTCGCCCATATTATATTCTTATAAAATGTGCTTGTCAACTGTTTTATGCACCTTTTTTATAAAATTTTAAAAAATATTTTTTTGTTTATAATATTCAACAAAATATGTTAAAAAATAACAAAAAAACGCCACTTGACCAAAATATCAAGTGGCTATGTGTTAATTTGTTGCACTCACTTTCTAACAGCACCATCGCCCAAAATATAATATTTGGTGGTGACCAACGCCTCTAAACCCATTGGCCCACGGGCGTGAGTTTTTTGTGTGCTTATTCCTATTTCTGCACCCAAGCCAAACACGAAACCATCTGTAAATCTGGTTGAAGCGTTGTGGTAAACCGAAGATGCATCAACTTCGTTTAAGAATTTTTCCGCCCTTTCGTGATTAGAAGTGATAATGCTTTCCGAGTGGCGTGTTCCATGCTCGTTAATGTGTGCAATCGCCTCGTCTATACTATCAACCGTTTTAACCGATATGATTGCCGAGCCATACTCGGTGTAAAAATCTTCATCAGTCGCCTTACTTATATATGGATAATCAGTAAAGCAATCAAACGCCCTTTCATCTAAACGCATTTCAACTTGCTTTTCTTTTAAGGCGTTTGCTATTTTTGGCAAAGCATCTTTAAGAACTTTTGAGTGAACAACCAAAGATTCACAAGCGTTGCAAACACTGTATCTTTGTGTTTTTGCGTTAAAGATTACTTTTGACGCCATATCCAAATCAGCAAACTCATCAACGTAAATATGACAATTACCTACACCTGTTTCTATAATTGGTATGGTTGAGTTTTGAACTGCTGAATTTATAAGCGACGCACTGCCCCTTGGGATTAAAAGGTCAACGTATTTATTAAGTTTCATAAACGCCGTTGTCGTTTCCCTTGAAGTGTCCTCAATAACAGATATTGCATTTTGGTCAATACCTAGTTCTTCTAACGCACCCCTTATAACTTTGACGATTGCAACGTTTGAAATAAGCGAATCACTGCCACCTTTAAGAATAACTGCGTTTGCCGTCTTAAAACAAAGTGCAAAAGCATCTGCGGTCACGTTTGGTCTTGATTCGTAAATTATACCAATAACGCCAAAAGGCACGTTCTTTTTTACTATACTTATGCCTTGACCTTGATTTTCGTGCGAATATACCACTTTGTTTATAGGGTTTTCAAGTTCGGCAACCTGCTCTAAACCAACAGCCATTGACTCGATAACTTTTTCGTTTAATAAAAGTCTATCAATAAACGCCTCGCTCATTCCCTTTTTCTTGGCGTTTTCAACGTCGATTGCATTTTCTTTTATCAAATACTCTGCGTTATTTCTAATTGCTTTTGCACAAACTTTTAATGCGTTTATTCTTTGCTCTTCGGTAAGTTTTGCTAAAAAGGTTGACGCTTTTTTCGCCCTTTCGCCAAGCCCAACTAAATCATACATCTTTTTTTCTCCTAAAAAGGCTTTTTAGTTTGTGTTTTGCACCCTCTTTTAAGAAAAAGAGTTTTACTCTAAACTTTCTATAAGCCGTTTTTTTATACCATTTTTTTATTTTGTTAAGATATTTTACATCTTTACCGTCCACGTAATTTTTGCCACGATAAAACCCTAACATAACGCCAAAAATTTGTTCTTCACTGACTTTTTCTAAAACAAATTGGCTATCCCCACACATTAAATATCCATCAGGCAAAACCTTTATAACCCTGTGCAAAACAAAGTCGTTTTTTCCACGAACGTAAAGTGCCACGTCAAGTTCACTTAACCTTTCAGTTTTTGCACCGATAATGACCGACTGACCTTGGTTTTTTAAGGTCGGCCACATACTGTTGCCTTTTGGAATAATGGCTATTTGACTATTCGTTTGTAATTGCTCTTGATACGAGCATTTATTCTTTTCTTCCATTTCTTGTTTATTATACAAAAAAGCCAAGAATTTGTCAATGCTTGGCTTTTAGTTATTTTTATAATATGTTTTTTATTTGCAAAAGTTCGTTTACCGTGTAATCAGGCTTAACACTCGTTGTGTTTTGCTTATTAAATGCATTAAACCATATGCTTTTTAACCCGTAATTATTCGCACCCAAAATATCCGCCGTCAAACTGTCGCCTATCATAATGGTTTCACTTGGCTTAACGCCGTCTAAATTATTAAAGCAATAGTCAAAAAATTCCTTGCTTGGCTTTTGGTGGCCTATCTTTTCAGAGATAAAAAACCCCGAAAAATAATCGTGCATTTTAGATAAGGTTAGCCTGTTTATTTGTTGATTATAGATAGCGTTGCTTGCACAGTAAAGTTTATACTTTTTAGATAGATATTGCACAAGTTCTTTAGCCCCGTCAACAGCAACTGCCACGTTGAAAAGTGCCTTTCTAAACTCTGTTTCGGCAAGTTGCCCGTCAGCAGTTATGCCCAAAACGTTAAATATAGTGTTAAACCTTATTTTATGCAAGCCTTCCCTTGTCAATTCCCCACGCTCTATTTTTTGCCACAACAAATCGTTTTGCTCTATAAAGGTGTTATAGTAATGCTCGTTAAAAGGCAAACCACACTTGTTAAAGGCTATTTCAACCGTAATTTCCGCACCCTTATTAAAATCTAAAAGCGTGTTATCGATATCTATTAAAACTGCTTTAATGTTTTCCATTTGTCTTGTTATCCTTTATTATATGATAACAAAATCTTTTGATATTGTCAATCAGTTAGACAACCCGCCTTGAATGTAAATAATACGACCATCTATTTGCCGAAATCGGCTCTAAAACGGCGTAATCACTTGCCGTGTGCAAAATATAGTTGTTGCCAAAATATATGCCAACGTGCCCGACTTTTTCAATGCCAACCTTATCCTTTCTCGATGCGTTTGTAAAAAACATTAAGTCCCCACGCTTTAAATCTTGTTTATCCACCAACTCGCCTTCGGTTGATTGAGCACGGCTTGTCACGTCAAGCAAAACCTTATTGGTCTTGTAATAAATATACTGCACGAAAGCCGAACAGTCAAACTCGCCGTTTACAAAGTTTTTGTTTAACACGCCGTTCCCCCAATGATAACGCTGGCTTCCCCAAACGTAAGGGTATCCCAAAAGTTCAGTGCCTAAACTTATGGCTTTTTCCACTTGGTCACTCGCAGTGCTAAACTCAATTAAACTGCAATAGTCTGCGTGGATATAAGCGGTTTGTTCTTTATAAGTGGTTATGTAATAATTGCCCGTTTTGCCCTTAAAGCAAAGCATATCGTTTTTTTCTATTTGACCTATAACCGCATAGTTTGTGCCAGCACCACTTCTTATCCTTATGCCGTTTGTGTTTGACACAATATAAGTTTTTTTCTTTTCCTCATCATCTTCTTCTGGCAAAATTGGTGACGTTGTAGGCAAATTTTCGGTTAAATTTTCTTGCTCTTTTATCGTGCTTTGAACACACCCGCACGAAAACATAAATATTAAACTAATTAATAAAATTATTATCTCTTTCACGATTTTATTATACTATATAATAGTATAATAAATCAATAGGGAAAGTTTGGCAAAAGAAAGGCGTTGCTATTAGCAACGCCTTTAATTTTATTGATTAACAGTGTTTTGCGTTTCGATATTTTGTGTTCTTTCACTAACCTTGCCTTCTTTATCGATTTCGCCCGCTTTTGTTAAGGCGATTTTTGTTAAGTATGGTCCAACAAGTTCATATATAAGCACAGAGAATAGTGTTAAGTTAGCGACTATTATTGCTATACTGCCACCCATTGCCTTGCCCACAGTTATTGCCATACCCAACGCAACGCCCGCTTGTGGCCATAAGGTTATACCCAAGTATTTTTGGATAGTTTTAGAACTCTTTGCAAGTTTTGCACTAAATGATGCACCAAAATATTTACCAATGCAACGGAAAATAATATACACCACACCAACCAACACAATAATTAGGTCGGTTAAAACGGTTAAATCTAATTCTGCACCACTTATTACGAAGAATAAGATAAATATTGGTGCCGTCCACCTGTCAAGTCTATCCATAAGTTGTTCGGAAAAATCGCAAATATTACAAAAGATTGTTCCAAGCATCATACACGCAAGTAATGGTGAAAAACGCAATGCAATTCCGCCAATTTCAAACTCTATCATAGATATACCCACGGTTAAGAACACGAAAGCAACGCTCATTGCAAGACGTTTTGAACGTGAGTGGAAAAACCTTTCAAAATACGTAAACACATATCCCATAACTGCACCGAGCCCAACCGATAAAACAACTTCAGCAATAGGCTCAACGATAATTGCAAGTACGCTTACGCTTTCTTCTAATGCCCTTGCGATACCAAACGAAATTGAAAAAAGAACCAAACCCACTGCGTCGTCAAGTGCAACGACTGGTAATAAAACGTCGGTCACAGGGCCTTTTGACTTATATTGACGGACAACCATAAGGGTTGCTGCTGGTGCTGTTGCCGCCGCAATTGCACCCATTATAATTGCTGCTGAAAGCGGGAACTTGTCAGGGATTATAAAATGCAAACCAATAAGTGCTATATCGACCACAACTGTTGTAATAACGGCTTGTAATATACCTATTATCGTCGCTTGTCTGCCGATTGATTTTAATTGTGAAAGCCTAAATTCATTGCCGATTGCAAAGGCGATAAAGCCCAACGCAACGTCTGAAATTATGCCCATATCTTCAAGCAAGCCGGTTGAAAAACCAACGCCTTGAACCCCAAGCCTGCCCAAACAAAATGGCCCGATAAAAATACCTGCAACCAAATATGCCGTGACGGCAGGTAATCCTAATAATTTTGCAACTCTTGACAACATTAGCCCCGCAAAAAGTGCTATTGCTAAACTTAAAAGAATTTCCATAACTATACCTTTTTTTCATCAAAAAACAAGGGTTTTGCCCTTGTTTTTCAATTATTACATTGTATTATATTATTATTTCTTGATTTCTGCTAACATTTCTTTGCCGTAAGCGATAATCTTTTCAGCAACACCTGCTTTAAAGTTTGATACCCTTGCTTCATAACCGCCTTCATCATAAGAATCTTGCATTGGGAAATAACCTTCGTGGCTGTTTACCAAACAACAAGGAACAATCATATCAAAGCCTTCGGTTTGTTTTAATTGAGAGCCAATGCCGTTAAATGGTTCGCCCGGGATACCAAAAAGAGCAATTTTGCCAATTGAAATCGCACTTAATAAGAATGGGAAACTTTCTGGGCCATGTTCTAGCCTTACCATTCTGCCCGCTTCACAAACAACTGTTGTTAGCATCATTGCTTTATAAGGGATTTCATCGTCCCTACCCGCTAAATGCAATTCGTGATATTTTCTTGCAAGTGGCATATCTTTTGGGTCTGGAACGTTGGCTGGTATATCATAAGTCTTTTGCAAGCACTTAATTTCAGTATCTTCAACGTAGTTTACCTTATCGTAAACTTGCATAACTGCACCTGCGATTACCCTGCCCATATGTCTTGCGTGGCCATATCCACGAGAGCATCCGTCAAAGTCGTTAAACATATCGTTAAAGTCGCCCTTGGTTGGGTGAACGTTAACGTGGTTTACGTCCCCTTCAGAACCGTTAAATAATATGCACTTTGTATTGTCGATTGCCTTTTCTACAAAACGCCTTGTAAAACCTGGCCAATCGGCTGAAATCTTTGTTCCACCAACAGTGTCTGGGTGGCAACCAAAGTTTACCAAAACAACACTTTCAGCGTTTTCTCTATCAAAACGGATAACGCTTACGCTTTCATCAGTTTCGCCAATTGGATGGAGAATATCTGGGTTAAGAACGCCTGGGTTTGTTTTAACAGAACCGTCTTTCATGCGGTATCTTCTTATAAATGCAATGTTTGGTGCTTTTGCAACGCCATATCCCATCTTTGCTGGTTTTAAGTCGTTAAGGGCAAATTGTGCCACGTCAACGCACCTTTTTATAACAAAATCTTTATAAGTTTCAACCATTTTTAATTCTTCTTCGCCAGAAACAGGCCTTAACGCTGGGCCCGTGTGGGTGTGAGTGCAGTGCATAAAGAGTTCTTCTCTTTTTAAGCCTACTTTTTCGCAAATGGTTTGCTTGAATTGTTCATAATACACTTTGGCGATACCTATATTGTCCAAAGAAAGCATAACTGCTTTTTTGTTTCCATCATCAAGGGCAATAGCATTTACTTCTAATTCATCTAAAACGCCGTCAGCAAGTCTCCTAACTGCATACCCTGCAACAGGTATTCCCATTGCTGGGGTAATATTCGCTCTACCAAAACCAACTTTTAACATATTTTTCTATCCTTATTTTATTACTTTTTATATTATTTAATTTCCGTCAACATTTCTTGTCCGCAAACAATAATCTTTTCGGCTACCCCTGCCTTAAATATTGAAGTGCTGGCTTCATAACCGCCTTCATCATAAGAATCTTGCATTGGGAAATATCCGTTATATCCATTTACTAAACAGCAAGGCATAATCAAATCATAGCCCTCTGTTTGTTTAATACCCTTTCCTATGCCATTAAATGGTTCGCCTGGAATTCCAAACAATGCAACTTTACCTAATCTAATTGCACTAAACGTTAATTGGAAGTTTTCAGGGCCGTGTTCTAACCTTATCATTCTTCTTGCGTTTGCAAGTACGGTGGTTAGCATCATTGCCTTATAAGGTATTTCATCATCTTTACCATCTAAATGCAATTGATAATATTTTCTTGCAAGTGGCAAATCCTTTGGGTCTGGTTTATTTGAAGGTATATCATAAGTCTTTTGTAAACACTTGATTTCACTATCTTCAACGTAGTTTACCTTGTCGTAAACTTGCATAACTGCACCTGCAACAACCCTGCCCATATGTCTTGCGTGGCCATATCCACGAGAGCATCCGTCAAAGTCGTTAAACATATCGTTAAAGTCGCCTTTTGTTGGGTGAACGTTAACGTGGTTTACGTCCCCTTGTGCCCCGTTAAAGAATATACACTTTGTATTGTCGATTGCCTTTTCTACAAAATGCCTTGTCAACGTTGGCCAGTCCCCTGAAATAAGGTTTCCACCAACAGTGTCTGGGTGGCAACCAAAGTTTGCTAAAACAACCGTTTCAGCATTTTCTCTATCAAAACGAATAACGTTTACCGTATCATCTATTTCACCAATTGGATGGAGAATATCTGGGTTAAGAACGCCTGGGTTTGTTTTAACAGAACCGTCTTTCATACGGTATCTTCTTATAAATGCTATATTTGGTGCTTTTGCAACGCCATATCCCATCTTTGCTGGTTTTAAGTCGTTAAGGGCAAAATGTGCCACGTCAATGCATCTTGATATTAAAAAATCCCTATTGTCATCCACAAGTTTTTGGGCATCTTCGCCATCCACAACGCCCAAATCTGGACCGGTGTGAGTATGGGTGCAATGCACAAATATTGACTCTTTTGATAAGCCTGTTTTTTGGCTTATTGCATCAATAAATTTTGGAGCACAGCCTTGAACAAGCCCCAACAAGTCAAGTGCAATCAAAAGCACTGTCGTCTTTCCATCGCAAATAGCAACGGCGTTTGCTTCCAACTGGTCCAAAACACCTTCGGCTTTGCGTTTTACAAAATAACCGCTTACGTTTATACCCATAGGCGGAGTGATGTTTGCTCTACCAAAACCTACCTTTAATTGATTCATATTTTTTCCTCTCTGACATAATAATTTATTACTTTAATATGATTTTATCACAATTGTTTTTTAATAGCAATTATTTATATAATAATTTGTCGAAAATTTATGCCTTTTTTATTATTTTTTAGGCAATATAACCGTAAACTTTGTTAGCCCGTTTTGGCTTTCAACCTTAACTTTACCGTCGTGCAATTCCACGATTTTTTTAACGATTGCAAGCCCTATGCCGTGTCCGCCTGCGTTTACGCCTTTATCCCTATAAAACTTTTCAAAAACCTTATTTATATCTTGTTCTTTTATGCCTTGACCACCGTTTGCTATTGAAAACGTGGTTTGCTTTTCATTTTGGTTCAATTCAATATTGATTTGCCCGTTATTTTCCGAAAACTTTATTGCGTTATCAATAAGGTTTATAAAAACTTGTTTTAGCATTTCTTCATTTGCAAAAACAGTGCATTCATCAAGCGAAATAACTAATTCTAAATTTTTATCTTGCCACTTTTTTTCTAAAAGCAAAACACTGTTTCTAATTTGCTCTGACACGTTAAATTTGGTTATATCGGTTAATATTCTTTGGTTTTCTATTTTTGAAAGGTTAAGAGAGTTTGATGAAAGTGCAGTTAATCTATCCGCCTCTTCAATGATAATATCAAGATACTCTTTCCTTTGCTTTTCGGTTAAATCATCTTGCTTTAACACTTCTGCAAAGCCTTTTATAGATACGATAGGCGTTTTAAACTCGTGTGCAAACTCGTTTACAAAATTTGACCTTAAAACAGAAATTCCCTTTAATTCTTGTGCCAAATTATTAAAACCTTGTGCAAGTTGCTTTGCTTCTTCGTTTTTTCCAAGGTCAATCCTAACGTCAAAGTTGCCTTTTGCAAGTGCACTCATACCCTCTGCAACCGTGTTGACTGTGCTTAACAAAAACTTACTTACAATTATGGTTAAAAGCGAGCCGATAACAAAACTTGCCACCAAGAATATAAGCATAAGTAGCCACGATGATAAGGACAACATTTCAACGTGCAAAACGTCAAGTTTTACCAAAATAAAAAGGGTTGCTATCATCAACAAATAGGTCGCTATTAGTATAAAAAACACCGACCACATAAACATTGAGTGAATTTTTCTTCGCCTTTTTTTGTCTGTTATATCTTTTGAACTGTCTTTTAAATAATTTAGTTTCATTTTGCTTTTACCGCCTTATAGCCCAAGCCCCTTATCGACTGAATTTCAAACTCTTGCCAGCCCTCAAAACGCTTTCGAAGTCTTGCAATATGCACGGTCACCGTTTCCCAGCCCGTTTCACAATCCATACCCCATATCTCATCCATAAGTTGTATTCTTGTGAAAATTTTATCAGGATAAGACAAGAGTTTATACAAAAGCAAAAATTCTTTTTGTGGAAGTTCTTGCACTTGGCCGTTTCTACTTACCGTCATAGACTCGCTATCAACTATAACGTCGCCTATAACTATTCGCTTTTCATCGTTGATTTTTGCACGCCTTAAAAGTGCTTTAACGTGCAATAAAAATTCTTCTATATCGATTGGCTTTGTCATATAATCGTCAATGCCCGCAAGAAAACCTTTCTTCCTATCTTCTGCAAGTTGTTTTGCAGAAACCATTAAAACTGATAGTTCTGCATTACCTTCACGAAGGGTTTTAGTAAACTCATAGCCATCTAAATTAGGCATCATAAATATCAACGATTGCAAGGTCAATTTTAACTTGGTCAATAACTTTTAACGCTTCCAACCCATCGCTTGCTAAATGAACGTTAAAGCCCTGCCTTTCCAAGACAACTTGCATTAATTTTCTTATGTTTTTATCGTCATCTACAATTAAAATGTTTACCATTTTTTCACCTCATTTGTATTTTATCACTATAACTTAATATAGTCAAGCCAATATAAAAAAGATAGCGACAAAGTCGCTATCTTTAATTATAAACTATTCTAAAATTTCTTTTATATGGTTTAGCACGTAAGTTGGTTTAATTTGGCTTTCTTTACACTGCTCTAACGTGGTTTCCCCACTTAACACCAAAACAGTGTCTACCCCAGCGTTTACGCCAGACGCTATGTCTGTATAAATCCTATCGCCAATAACAACCGTTTGCTCTTTACTAAAACCAAACTTTTGCATTGCAGAATAAACCATTTGTGGTTGAGGTTTTCCTATATAAATAGGGCTTTTTCCCGTGGCTTTTTCTATGCCGAAACACATTGAGCCACAATCGGGTATAAATCCAAAATCAACAGGGCAAACCCAATCCGGATTTGTCGCATAATAAGGTATATCTTTTTTAGTTAATATTTCGCAAGTATTTCTTAACTTTTCGCTTGTTAATTCAGTGTCAAAACCAACAATAACTGCAACGGCGTTTTCATCAAACTTTTCGGTTATATTAAGCCCACTTTCTTTTAACTCTGTGATAAACGACCTTGTGCCTTGTGCATATATAAGGTTTGTGCCAAACTTTTCTTTTAATAAAACTTTTGATACTTGTGCCGAAGTTAAAAAATCGTTTTCGGTCACGTAATCTAACCCCAATTTATGCAATTTTAACACGTAATCTTTGACCGAGCGTGATGAATTATTGGTAATAAAAACGTATTTTCCACCCGAAGCATCCGTTTGCTTTAACAGTTTATCCACCCCTTCAAACAAATCGTTTTCAAGGTAAATCGTTCCGTCCATATCAAGCAAAAGTAATTTCTTTTGTTTTAAGTTAGATATATCTTTATTAAAAATGTCTTTTGCCATTTTATTTACCATTAAAAGTCGTCGTCTTGACGTGCAATTGATATGATGTCTGGGTTTGAGTTAATGATATTATGTATTTCGTGTGCGGTGATTTGTTTGTCAGTGCTTATAACGACGCTATATACAACGTTTCCACCATCTTTTTTAGCATTGATTTTGTTAAAATGTGCAACGCCAAAAATTTCTTTAATTTGTTCTGCAACCTTTCCATCACCATCAGTGAAAATAACGTTTACTTTTACAAAATGACGGGTATGGAACACCTTAAAATTAGTGTGCATTATGCATTGAACGCAAATTACCAAAGTTGTCGCAAGAACAGAAACAATGTACCAACCACAACCAACTGCCATACCAATAGCAGCCGTTGTCCACATGCCTGCAGCAGTGGTTAAGCCGTGC
Organism: uncultured Clostridia bacterium; assembly: GCA_904502225.1. Taxonomy (GTDB): domain Bacteria; phylum Bacillota; class Clostridia; order Christensenellales; family Borkfalkiaceae; genus UBA1259. The sequence goes on along the minus strand of CAJGDO010000003.1, from coordinate 10,724 downwards.
ACGGTTTCCTTGCTATAAAAAATCATTCCCGCACCGATAAAACCGATACCAGGTACAACTTGTGCGGCAATTCTGGCTGGGTCTGAGCCTTCAAACGCCTTAATTGAAAGCATTGTAAATAGACAAGCACCTATACAAACGATTGTGTGTGTTCTTGGGCCGGCTTCTTTAAATCTCATCTTTCTTTCAAAGCCGATTGCAAAGCCAAGCATAAGTGCTAAAACAAGCCTTATAACGTATTCTATAATAGATAAATCATTAGCAAATATTTTTCCAAAAAATGTTTGTACAAAATCCATCGCTAAACCCTCCATTTAAACTTATATTGTCTTATTATATGTTGTAAAACTGCCTTTGTCAATAGTTTTTTTAAATTTTTAATTTAATAGATTAAAAAACTTAAAAAAGCAAAGTTTTACCTTTGCTTTTTTTGATTATTTTGTTTGTTCGTTTTGATATTCGGATAAATCCATAACGCCAAGTTGGTTGCAACGGTTAAGCAATCTTTCTATCATTTTTTCTTTACTGCCACACTCTTTAATTAACTCTGAATATTTAATAGGCTTATCAAACACAAAAATCTTTTGGTTTTTCTTAAAATATGAAACCACTATTGGAATATCCACGCCTTTTTTATACGCTGCTTCTGCAAACACTGCAAAACCAGCAAAAAAGCCTTCAAGTTGGGCTAAATAGCCTTTTGCAGAATCTTCTGGATAAACCACTATGCTTTCGCCTTTTTCAATGGCTTGCATACTTTCTTTTATGGTCTTGAAAAAGCGTGTATCTCTATAAGTTGAAATTAAATTTAAGCCCTTATAAAATAAGTTTGTAAGTGGGCTTGCTATTAAGCAAAATAAACGTGCCAAATGCAAGTTCCAATGCTTTTTCTCGTGATAATATACCCTAGATTGATATTTATACATTTTCACTAAACCAGAGTTCATTTCGTGTGCACCCCACATTCTTAACGGCTTATCCAAATACATTTCTAATGACATAGGTGCATCCGTTCCCTCGTGGTTGCTTAAAATTAAAGAACCGTTTTCAAATTCTTTGCCTCCAAGAAAAATAAACTGTGGCTTTTTATACCTTCCGGTCATAAGGTGTTTTATGCCCCTAAACCACCATTTACCCTTTTTAACTAACCCTGACTTTGCCATAAAAATTACCTTCTTTTTATCGAGTTTGGTTGTTTTTCTATTATATCATACTTCATGAATATTAACTAATTATAAACTTAAGAATTTAATTAAAAAATAAAAACCCTAACTTCTACTAGTTAGAGTTTTATTTGTTTTTTTGCTAAACGTTATTGTTCCAAGGCTTCTTTTACAAATGAACTTCCACCAACTGCAAATATTTTGTCCCAAGCAAGGAATTCATCAATATTGTTTTTATCAACGCCACCTGTTGGAATAAATTTGATTTGTGGGAATGGTGCGGACAATGCTTTCATTGCCTTTAACCCACCGTAAACGTTGGCTGGAAAAAATTTAACCACGGTTATCCCTAATTCCAACGCTTGCATAATCTCGGTAGGTGTCACGCAACCAGGATAATAAGGAACGCCTTGTTCTTTGCACACTTGTGCAACCGATGCCGATAAGCCTGGGCTTACAATAAATTTTGCACCCGCTTTTATTGCTTGTTCACACTGTTCAGCGTTGATAACCGTGCCTGCACCAATTGTCATTTGTGGATATTTTTTGCAAGCATATTCTATCGCCTCTTTAGCACAAGCAGTTCTAAAAGTTATTTCTGCACAATCAATTCCATAATTTATAAGTGCCGTTAAAATTTTATCCGTTTCACTTAATTCTTTTATAACCACAACAGGTATTCTTTTATCCATTTTTTAACTCCTAAATAATCGTCTTAATTGTAGTATTAAACCCCACTATACGCAGAGAAACCACCGTCAACAGGGATTACCGTTCCTGTGACAAAGCCACTTGCACTGTCATCAGCAAGCCACAAAAATGTGCCGATTAAGTCGCTGATTTCGCCAAACTTTTTCATTGGTGTTGCTGCAAGAATTTTGCCCGTTCTTGCTGTTGGCGTTCCATCTTCATTAAAGAGAAGCGACCTGTTTTGGTTGGTCACGAAAAATCCCGGTGCGATTGCGTTGCAACGTATGTTGCATGGTGCAAAATGCACTGCAAGCCATTGTGTAAAGTTAGATATGCCCGCTTTTGCTGCACTATATGCAGGAATTTTTGTTAATGGACGATATGCGTTCATTGATGAAACGTTTATGATGTTTCCACCGGTTTTTATCATATCTTGTGCGAAAACTTGTGTCACCAAAAATGCACTTGTAATGTTTAGGTCAAACACGAATTTCAAACCGCTTTCTTCCAATGCGAAAAAGTCTTTAACGCCTTCTAAATCTGGCGTCATAGTTTCGTTATCGGTTGATGCCCTTGGGTTGTTGCCACCTGCACCGTTGATAAGGAAATTTACCTTGCCAAACTTTTCATTGATTTGTTCTTTTGCTTGGATAATGCTTTGCTTATCCAAACAGTTGCATTGAACGGCTATTGCGTTTTCGCCAATTTCATCAGCATATTTTTTTGCAGAATCATAATTTATGTCTAAAAGTGCAACCTTTGCACCTTCTTTTGCAAGTGCTTTTGCAAACTCACTGCAAATAATTCCACCTGCACCCGTTATCGCTACTACTTTGTTTTGAAGTTTCATTTTTCTTCCTCCATTTTATCTAACATATCCCATACGCCAAGCATATACATAATGCCGAGTGCACGGTCATAAAGTCCGTATCCTGGTCTAACCTTTCCTGGGCCTTCATCCCACAAATGTCTGCCGTGGTCAGGGCGAATATATCCCTTAAACCCACAATCGTGGTATGCCTTAAGTATTGCTAAAATACCCGTATCCCCATCGCAATCACGGTGGCTTGCCTCACTAAAATCGCCGTTTTCAAAGTGTTTAACGTTTCTAATGTGGGCAAAAGCAATTCTATCACAATGCTTTCTAACTATTTCTGCCACGTTGTTGTTTGGGTTTGCATTTAAACTGCCCGAACAAAGTGTTAAACAGTTATATTCATCATCAACCATTTTTAAGAAACGGTCTATACTTGGTTCGTCAACAAGAAGTCTTGGTAATCCAAATATATCCCAAGGTGGATCATCCATATGAATTGCCATTTTTATATCACATTCACGGCAGGTTGGCATAATTTGCTCTAAAAAATATTTTAAGTTTGCCCAAAGTTTTTCCTTGTCAACACCTTCATATGCTTTGAACAATTCATCAAGTTTTGCCATACGTTCTGGCTCCCAACCAGGGAAAGACATATTATACTTTTCAGTAAAATCTAAAATGTATTTTGCCATTGCGTTATAATCGTCTTGAATCATACCTTTTTCATAGAAAAGTGCGGTTGAGCCATCGCCTACTTCGTGGAAAAGATTACTTCTTGTCCAGTCAAAGATTGGCATAAAATTATAGCAAATTACCTTTACACCGAATTTTGATAAATTGCGAATGGTTTGCTTATAATTTTCTATGTATTTATCTCGTGTAGGCAAGCCGATTTTAATATCGTCGTGAACGTTAACCGATTCAACAACATCAATATTAAATCCATATTTATCGCATTGCTCTTTAACTTTTGCAATTTCTTCTTCCTTCCACACTTCGCCCGGCATCTTGTCGTGCAAAGCCCAAACTATTCCAGAAACGCCTGGAATTTGTTTAATGTCTGACAATTTGATACGGTCGTTTCCTTCACCATACCAACGAAAAGTCATTTGCATAATCTTTTCTCCTTTTATATTTTTTCTCCGCCCACAAAAACTTCAACAACGTTTATTTGTTCATCAAAAACAACAAGGTCGGCATCATAGCCTTTTTCAAGTTTGCCTTTATTGACGTTTAGAATTTTTGCAGGTATTTCAGTAAGCATTTTTACAGCAGTTGGAACGGCAAAATTACACTCGTTTACAAGAGTTTTTATAAGTTTATCAGCCGTTGCTACACTGCCTGCAAACGCAGACTTGTCTTTTAATTTACAAACGCCGTCTTCAACAATAAATTCCGTTCCGCTCATAACCCCTTCGGTTATGTCTGTGCCGGCAATTTCTAAACTGTCTGTTATTAACGCCACTTTATCCGTGCCTTTAATTTTGATTATCAACTTAATTAAGTCTGGTGGCAAGTGCTTGCCGTCTGCAATAATTTCAACAAACAACTCATCCCTTAAATATGCACTTTCTATAACGCCAAGTGAACGAAAACCGTGGTCACGTGTCACCGTTGAAGTGCAACTGTATAAGTGTGTGATAAGATTGCATCCGTTTTCAATCGCAACTTGCATATCTTGATATTTAGCATCGGTATGCCCTGCTGATGCAATTATATTATGGTCTGTTAAATATTTGCAAAATTCCCCGTTTGCATCGTTTTCAGGTGCATAAGTCCAACGTGCTATGCTTTGCCCATATTCTTCTATCAATTTCTCGTAATCTTGTTTGATAGGCGGTGTTATAAACACAGGGCATTGAGCCCCCGCTTGCTTTGGCGAAAGGTATGGGCCTTCTAAATGTGCACCCAAAACGTTGCCTTTTGTCTTTCCCTTTGCCTTGTCAATGTTGATAACGGCTTGTTTCATTGTTTCAAACTCGCCAGCAGAAATGGTTGGCACAATACTTGTCGTTCCGTGCTGTAAATGGTAATCGCAACCTTTAACCACGTCCTCAACCGTACTGTTCATAAAGGCATATCCGCCTGCACCGTGCGTGTGCATATCTATAAACCCTGCACTAACGTATTTATCAGTAAAGTCGAATTGCTTATTTGCTGGCTTATCGTCCTTTGAAATTTCAACAATTTTCCCTTCATCAAGGTAAAGGTAGCCGTCAAACAAACTTTCATTTACGATAATTTTATTGCTTTTTATTTTAATCATAATAATTTTGAACTCTCGTTATCTAAATATAGTTTAGCATTTTCTTGCTTTCTTAAAATACTTGCTGGGCAATGTTCATCAATACTGCCGTTTAAGGTTTCATACACAGCATTTGCCTTGGTTTTGGCTGGCACTATGCAGAATAAGTATGGTGCACGAACCAATGTTGGCACGGTTAGTGTTAATGCGTGTGTTGGGACTTTATCAATGCTTGAAAAACAGCCGTCGTTGACTTGTTGTTGACGGCACACTTGGTCTAACTCAACAGATTTTACAGTTTTATTGTCGTTAAAATCTGCAACCGGTGGGTCGTTAAATGCAATATGTCCGTTTTCGCCAATGCCCATAACTACGATGTCGGTTGGGTTTTCATCAAGCAATTTGCCGTATCTTTGGGCTTCTTTTTCTGGGTCGGTTGCAGTGCAATCGATATAGTTTACGCTCTTAAAGTCAACCAAGCCAAAGATGTGTTCTCTTAAAAAATTGCCAAAGCCTTGTGGTGCATCTTTGCTTAATCCAATGTATTCATCCATATGATAAGCGTTCACTCTGTTCCATTCGATTTCCTTATCTTCAACAAGTGCTTTTAACACGTCGTTTTGTGATGGTGCCGCTGCAAAAATCATATTAATTTCTTGTTTTTTAGAAAGAAGTTCTATAATTTTTGCCTTTATATCCCTTGCAGACGCTTGCCCCATAAGTGTTCTGTTTTCGTATATTTCTACTTGTAGTTTATCTACTTTATAACTTTTCATAATAAGCCTCTTAATTTTTCAACCGCATCGGTAAATGCAACCTTTTGATTTTCATATTTATATGGGTTATCAAAGGTTTTGCCAACAAGTGCATTTAAGCCCGAAAATGTTTGCAAATGCGGTTCAAGTGTGATAAAGGTATCTCTTTTCATACTTGCTTTATAAGTATCTAATATCTTTTTAATTTGTGCTTCGCCTTGTCCTGCTGGCACGATTGCACCCGCAGATAAAGCATCTTTAATATGGAAATATTCAATATAATCTTTCAAAAGTTCATAAGCATCTATTGGGTTATATCCGTCTAAAACAAAGTTTCCCATATCTAAAACGCACTTTAATTCGCCACCAAAATATTGCATAATTTCAAAGCATTTTTTAGGCGATTCGCCATAGATAAGTGCTTCGTTTTCGTGGCAAAGAGTTAAGCCGTGTTGCTTTGATAAGTTTACAAGTTTTGAAAGTTCATCATAAACCTTTCCTTTGCACTCATCTCTACTCTTTCCATCAGCAAGATAGAACGAAAACATACGCACGTTTTTTGCACCAAGCACGTTTGCCGTTTCAAAAACGTGTTTTGCCCTTTCTAAATGTCCGTCTAAATCGCCGTCAATCTTAATTTTGCCCAAAGGCGAGCCAATAGACGATACTTTTATACCGTAATCATCAAGCACTTTTTTGCTTCCAATCACTTCTGCTTTTGTTAGTGTGGAAACGTTTTTGCCGTTTACACCACGAATTTCCATATATTCAATGCCAAAATTGTTTAATGCTTGGCATTGCTCTTTAAGGTTTTCAGAATATTCATCAGAAAACGCAGATAGTACAATGTTTGCCATTAGACTTCATACTCCTTAACAACTTCTTCTTTTCCACTTTGCATTGAACGATAAATTGCGTTCATAATAAATACCGGCAAAATAAACTTTTGATAGGTCGTTTTTTGTTCTGCACCATAAAGAATATCAAAAAATTCTTCAAAGCCAGCCTTAAAGCAAGGGCTTGCACTTTCTAAAGCAAATTCTTTTGCCTTAACTGCCGTGTCCGTTAACCTTGCAACGTAATAAGATTTATAACATTCATCTGCATAAGTTCCACAAACGGTATAGTTATCATAATGGAATAAAACTTGCAAAGTCTTTCCACTCAATTTTGCATATACGCTTTTTATATCACTGCCAAATGCTACTTGCACTGTTTCAACAAGGTGTTGTGCATAAAAGAAAAATCCACCGTTCACGTTGCCAAGACTTATTGGGCAACGAACAAAACCACCGATTGTCTTTCCGTTTTCTTCGTTTTCGTTATCGCTAGCAAGTTCTTTTACCCATTCTTCAAAACGCAAGCAAGACCCGCCCGTTATCTTTGCTCCCTTTTGTTTACATTCTTTCATAAATGCAACTGCTTCTTCTTCGTTAATGGTGATAGGCTTATCTATAAAAATAGTCACGCCCTCTTGAATATAAGGTTTTGCATACTTAAAATGAAGGTCACCGTGTCTTGAAGTTATTACAACGCCATCAACTTTGCCAACTGCTTCATCAAAAGATGATAGCATAGGCACGTTATAGTTTTTTGAAACGTTTTGCATTGATTGCTCAATGTTGCTATAAACGCCTACAATCTCAATATCTTTATACTTTTCGTTTCTTCTCATATAACTCATAAACATTGTAGAATGTGAGTTTTCGCAACCTAAAAATACTATTTTCTTCATAATTTACCTTCTAAATTTTTATTTCTTCACCGTTTGAACGATACATTGCTAAAAGCAATTTTATAGCCTTTCTTGCTTCATAAAAGTCTATTTCGAACTTTTTGCCATTTTGCACGCAGTCATAAAACTCTTCAATAAGTTTTGAGTGACCAACGCCCCAAACTTCCTTTCCAAAGAGTGGCAAATTATCGCTCTTTTCAATATGTTCGCCGTCAATTAAAATGTTGTTTGATGATAGTTGAACGGTGTGTCCGTCTGCCCTAAACATATAATAGATTGGGAAAGAAAAACTTGCAGCATTGGTTGCGTTTATCACAAAACTGCCACCGTTTTTTAGTCTAAATAAGCCAAACGCTGTGTCTTCAACTTCTATCTCGTTTTTTAAGGCAACGTTGTGCGTGTGTGCAATAACGCTTTCTGGCATACCGCATAACCATTGCATAATGTCAAGTGCGTGTATTGCTTGGTTTATCATAACGCCACCGCCTTCTTGGTCCAAAGTGCCACGCCATTCTGCTTGTGCATAGTATTTTGCGCCACGGTCCCAAATCAAGTTTGCACTTGCAGCCGTGATTTCTTTGTCTTTTAAGTAATCTTTTACAAATAAGACTGATGCATTATAATGATTTTGGAAACATACGCCAAGTTGTGCTTTGCTTGATTGCACAGACTTTTCAATTTGCTCTAATTGTTCTTCGCTTATTGCAAGTGGCTTTTCACATACAACGTTAATGTTTCTGTCTAGCCCATCGCATATCATTTGTGCGTGCAAATAGTGTGGTGTGCAGATATGGATAACGTCTAATTCTTCCTTTTCTAACATCTCTTTATAGTCCGCATAAATTCGTGCCGTCAACTTGCTTCTTTCATTTGCTTGCTCACATTTTTCAGTTATAACGTCACAAAGAGCAACTATTTCGTGCCCACATTGTTTTACCCCTCTAATGTGATTAGGTGCGATTGAACCTATACCGATAATTCCAACTTTCATTTTTTTCTCCAAACTAAACACTTCTTGAAACTTTTTATTTAAATTGTTATTTTATTTTAGAACTTTACAGGCATTGGGCTTTTTGCATAAATTTGTTCGATAAGACTAACAACGTCCCTTACCATAGAAAGGTTAACGTACATTTCCCTGCCTTCTGTAATTTTGTAATATAAGTCTTCGTAAAGTTTTTCTGTGCCAACGTTAAACGCTGTGCCATTAAACTCGCCCGATTCTTCGTGTGCAACAAGTTTTTCACCGCAGTATCTTGGATTGCCGTTTTCATCTTGCAAGAAGTCTTCCATTACTGGGCGTTCTGGGTTTTCACCTTCTACGATATACTTGCATTCGTATTTTACAGTACTACACTTAAACGTGCCACGGCTTCCTTGAACTTTTACGTTATATCCGCAGTATGCGTCAGTATTGTTAATTTCAACGTCAATAACAGGTTTGTTTGGTGCTGTTAAAATAACTTTACAATAGTCGTCAGAGTCACCGCTTGACATGTTTGAATGCCCTAACCTTGAAAACTCAACTTTCCAATCCTTATCAAAGTCTAACATACCAAGTGCCATTCCCAAAGGGTGTGGGCCGGTGTTATAGGTGTTGCCAGCCATTTTCTTTTGTAATGTTTGCCAATCCCAACGGCGTGAAAATGCATTGTAGCGAATGCTTACTTGTAAAGGTTCGCCAATGACTTTATCTCTCATAATGCGGAGCACGTCTTGATAAAATGGTGCATAGAAAGTTTGTTGGAATGCTGCAAGAACAACGCCCTTTTCTTTTGCAAGGTTTGTAAGCAAATCGCATTCATAACGGTTTCTTACAAATGGCTTTTCGCAAAGCACGTTAAAACCGTGTTCAATCAAATCTTTTGTTATAGTAAAGTGCATATGTGAATATGTTGCGTTAACTACAAGGTCTATGTCTTTTTTATCAAAAAGTTCTTTATAGTCTGCAAAAACTTCACAACCGCTATAACGTTCTTTTGATATTTCCCTACGGCGTGCATCTGCATCTACCACGTATTTAACGTTGAACCATTTATTGTTTTCTGAAATGTAAAATTTACCGTGGATATCCTTTCCACTTCTTCCTTGGCCTATAATTGCTAAATTTAGTTTTTTCATAAAAAAACCTCCATTTCTTTTCTTTACTATATGTTATCATAATTAAATATAGTTGTACATACGCAAAAATATCTTTTTAACATTTCCAAAACTATCCTATTTGCCCCGTTTTTGTTTGCATTTTTTTTGCATTTGTGTTTTAATAGTTATATTAATAGGTGAATTTATGAATATTAAAAAACAAAACGTCATTTACAACCACAAAACTTTTGTTAATATGAACAAGTCTCCCCACTTTTCTATGAAACACTCTCACCCGATGTATGAGATTATTTTTTTTGAAAAAGGCGATGCAGATTATATTGTTGAAGGTAAATTATATCACTTAAAGAAAAACGATATTATTTTCACCAAACCACTTGATTATCATTATATTTCCGTTCATTCAAATTCGGAATATTCTAGATACAACGTGGCGTTTAACACCGACTTTATAGATAAGCGTATTCTTGACTTAATCCCAAGCAATCTTGAAGTCATAAATTGTGCCCCAAAAAGCATTATTGCCGACACGTTTAAAAAACTTGATTTTTACAGTGAAAACCTTGATGAAGAAAGTTTTGTTGATATATTAAAAAGTCTATTAAAAGAAATCCTTTATAACCTTTCGCTTAACTCAACGGTTATTAACAATAATCCATCTGAACTTTCGCCCTTTATTACCCAAGCGTTGAACTATATTAACAGCCAACTTTTTACAATTAAAGACGTTAAGGACGTTTGTGATTATTTGCATTTATCAGAGTCATATTTCTTTAGGTTATTTAAAAAACAGTTAAAAATTCCGCCTAAACAATATATCAACTTAAAACGTTTAAACTTTGCCCAAAAAATGATTCAATGCGGGCATAAACCAAGCGAAGTTTATTTAGAGTGTGGGTTTGAAACTTACGTTGGCTTTTATAAGCAATACGTTAAGCACTTTGGCTATTCCCCATCACACGAAACCAACAAAAAAACTAATAGTTAAGGTTTTAAAAAGGTTAAACAACTATAATTTATCTTTAATTAAAGGAAATTTTTGTATAAGTTAATAAATAAAACGGCACGTTTTTTACGTGCCGTTTTTTGTAATATAGTTATTTATGCAAAATAATAGTCACTCAAGTGACATTACAATCAAATCCTGCATTTATTTATTAGGCAAACACGCAACTTAAGGTTGCTGGCTCCTAATTCAAATCCTGCATTTATTTAT
>CAJGDO010000002.1 GCA_904502225.1 uncultured Clostridia bacterium | reverse complement strand
CTGCTCTAACGATTTTCGCTATATGCGTTTTTTGTTTGTCATTTAATGACTGTTTTCAAGTACATATTTTATACTCAAAAGATTTTGACAGAAACTTTCAAAATAACTATTATTTCGTCTTATTTCCTTCTATTCAATTTTTAAGCTACTCCCGTCAACATCGGTTGACGCTTGCCGTCTTTTTTCGCGACAGCCTACATATAATATCATAAGCAAAGTATTAAGTCAAGCATTTTTTCAAGGTTTTTTAAATTTTTTTTAAGTTTTTTTAAACTTTTTTTTGGACTACAAAATATTGTGTTTTTCCGTTTGTTAGACACGATATATTGTAATTTCCATAACTTAAAATCACAAGAAAAAATCTAACGATTTTGCCTATAATGTTTTCTGCTCTTTTTGAGAGCATTACCGATTATATATGAAAACAATTTATTTGTCAAACATTTTTACAAGGTTTTTTAAAAATTTTGTCTTTTTAGCAAAAAAGGGCAAATTGCACTATTTATCCCATTTTTTTAGTGCATTTTGCCTTTTTACTTTTGCCTATATACATTATATATATAATATAGTGTTTTTATTCTTAAAAAATAGCCTTTTCGATTACGCCACCGCCGATACATTTATCCCCGTCATAAAAAACGGCGAACTGACCTTCGGTGATTGCACGTTGGCGTTCTTTGAATTCAACTTCGATAAACCCGTCTTTAATATGCACGGTGCATTCTTGTTCTGGTTGGCGATACCTGAATTTTGCCGTGCAAGTGAAAATCTTTTGTTTTGGCTCAAAAGGAATCCAGTTGCAAGAATTCATAATTAAGCCTTTTGAATAAAGTTTTTCTTCACAGCCGTGTGCAACGTATAATATATTGTTTTTTAAATCTTTTTCAATTACAAACCATCGTGAACCGTCATCGCCCTTTTGCCCACCTATGTTAAGGCCACGGCGTTGACCTATTGTGTAATACATAAGTCCCAAATGTTCGCCCAAGACCTTTCCGTCATAAGTTTTAATCGGTCCTTTTTGGTTTGGAATATAAGTTTGCAAAAAGTTTCTAAAATTACGCTCGCCTATAAAGCAAATTCCGGTTGAATCTTTTTTGGTTGCCGTTGCAAGTCCGTTTTTAGTTGCAATTTCACGAACTTCAGTTTTATCAAGTTTGCCGAGCGGGAACAAAACCTTATCAAGTTGGTCTTGCGAAAGTTGGTTTAGAAAATAGGTTTGGTCTTTTGATTGGTCTTTTGCTTTTAAGAGATAATGCGTGTCGCCATCGTGCAAAACGTCGCAATAATGCCCTGTTGCAATATAGTCCGCACCTAGTTCTAACGCCTTTTGCTTAAAGTCTTTAAACTTGATTTCCCTATTGCACAAAACGTCTGGATTAGGCGTTCTGCCAGCCTTATATTCGGCTAAAAAGTAAGAAAACACCCTGTCCATATATTCTTTTGCAAAGTTTACTGAATAGTATGGAATGCCGATTTTGTTAGCCACCCTTCTAACGTCAGAAAAATCTTCTTCGCTGGTGCAAGCACCGCATTCGTCCTTTTCTTCCCAATTGTTCATAAAAAGACCGATAACGTTATAGCCTTGTTCTTTTAAAATAAGTGCTGCGACAGAACTATCCACACCACCACTCATGCCAACAACAACGGTCTTTTTCATAATGAACTCCTTTAATTTGATTTATAAACGCATATATAATAACATAAATCTTTAAAATACGCAATAAATTATCTTATATGGTTAAATAAATAGCATAATTCTCAAATTTTTATTGCATAAAGTTTGTTTTTATGCTAAAATGTATCTTACTATAATGTTTTAGGAGGAAATTATGCCGGACGGCTCTGTTCCCATACTTATCGCACTCGTTGTGCTAATTATTTTGTCGGGGTTCTTCTCGTCAACTGAAACAGCATATTCGTGTGCAAACCGCATTAAACTACGCTCGCTTGCTTCAAGCGGAAATAAGCGTGCAAAGCAGGTTTTAGACCTTGCAGAAACTAATTACGATAGACTTATAAGTACAATTCTTATAGGCAACAACATTGTAAACATCGTGGCAACCACCCTTGCAACCATTTTCTTTGCTGACTTGATTAAAAACAGTGCAACAGCAAACGTTGTTTCAACCGTGGTTATGACCATTGCGATTTTAATTTTTGGGGAAATTACGCCAAAGTTAATAGCAAAAACTTATCCAGAAAAAATGGCTATGGCGTTTTATCCTTTAATTAAAGGTGTTTATTATCTTCTTTTCTTGCTTAACCTTGTCTTCTCTGGCTGGAAATGGCTTATCAGCAAGATTTTCAGGTTCAAAGATGATGACGTTGTCACCGAGGCTGAAATTATGACCATCGTTGAAGAAGCCGAAGAAGACGGCACCTTAAAAGAAGAAGAAACCGAACTTATCCGTTCTGTTATTGAGTTTGACGACCTTGAAGTTGGCGACATTTTAGTTCCAAGAGTTAATATCGTTGCTGTGGACGTTTCCTCTTCTATGGATGACATAAGAAAGGTTTTCGCAAGAGAAGGTTATTCGAGAATTTTGGTTTATAAAGATAGCATCGACACCGTTATCGGTACAATTCACGAAAAGGACTTTTTTAATGCTTATCTTGCGGGCAAGAAAGGTATTGACGGCATAATGCAAAACGCTTTCTATACGACCGAACACGCAAAGATTTCCGACCTATTAAAGCAACTTCAAAAGAAGAAACTTCATATTGCAGTCGTTTTGGACGAATATGGCGGAACGCTTGGTCTTATCACTATGGAAGATATTTTGGAAGAATTGGTTGGCGAAATTTACGACGAGCATGATGAAATCATCAATTACTTTAAGGACTTGAACGACACCACTTGCATTGTTGACGGTAATGCCCCTGTCAACGAAACGTTTGAAAAGTTTGGCTTAAAGGAAGATGAATCGGTTGATGCCAATACAATGAGCGGATTTGTTATCGAACAACTTGGGCTTATCCCTCACGCTGGATACCAATTTGAATATCAAAACATTTCTATTGAAGTTCTTAAATCTACGGTTAAAAGAGTTTTGCAAATGAAAATAACCGTGAACGAAGAAGTGGAAGAAAACGAACAAACAAATGAATAATACAAAAGACTGCTACTTAAATTTTTAAGTAGCAGTTATGCACTTGTGGCCCAATTGGATAGGGCATCAGATTCCGATTCTGAAGGTTATAGGTTCAAATCCTATCAAGTGCACCAAAAGGGATAAGTCGTGACAGGCTTATCCCCTTTTTTATTGCTTGAAAAACTTTCAAGCGACTTTTTTTGTTAATTGCAAAGCGTTTTATAAGATATTGTGTTATAATGCTTTTGATAAATATTTTAGGAGCAAAAATGAAAAACGATTTTGGAACATTTTTTAAGCAAAAACGACAAGACAAAAACTTGACGCAAAAACAACTTGCAAGTTTATTGTTCGTTTCCGAATCTACCATAAGCAAGTGGGAGAAAAATGTTGCCCACCCAGATATAACGCTTTTGCCTAAAATCTCTGAAATTTTAGAAGTTTCTGAACACGAACTTATAACGGCAAGCGTTGATGAGAAATCTAGAACGGAAAAATCACAGGCGAAAAAATGGCGTACGCTTTCTTTTTCGTGGGGTTTGTTTTGGTATATTGCTTATGCACTTGCACTTATCCCCTGCTTTATTTGCAACCTTGCAATAGATAAAACGCTTTCGTGGTTTTGGATTGTTGTTTGTTCGCTTTTGCTTTCGTTCACCTTTACAAACCTGCCAAAAATAATTAAAAAGCACAAACTTTTGCTTTTGCCACTTTGTCAGTTTTTATCTTTGTGCTTACTTTTTGGCGTATGCTGTATCTTCACTAACGGAAATTGGTTTTGGGTTGCAACCTTATCGGTTTTTTTAGGCTTGGTAATAATTTTTGTGCCGATATATATTGCTAAATATAAAGCATTTTTGAAAATAAGAAAATATAACGATTTTGTTTCTATCGGCATTGATTTTATTGTCCTAAATATTTTGCTTGTTGTAATTAACCTTAAAACCTTGACTAATTCGGACTGGTGGTATTTTTCACTTGCCTTACCTGTTGTAAGTGGCGTTTACTTAATTATAAACTTGTTGCTTTGCATAAGGTTTATAAAAATCAACAAATTATTAAAAACAAGTTTGATTTTGTTTTTGATTGATTTTATACTTTATTTGCCACCAATGTTTATTAGGATTAAAAACCCTGCACTACAAAACGAGTTTAACGACATTAATGTTTTAAGAGCAAACTTTTCTAATTGGCAGATTGACAATGTTGAAAACAACGTTCACCTTATAATCTTTTTAAGCCTTTTACTTATATCGGTTGTGTTCTTTGTCGTTGGGCTTATTCGCCACTTAAAAAAACCTAAATAGTATAAACAATATATATAATATATACACAAATAAAAAAGCACTTTGCGATTTGCAAAGTGCTTTTAGTTTTTTGGTTAAACTTATTTATCCAAGTTTTTCTTTAAGGTTTCAAGTTGAGCGTAAAGTTCTGCTGGAACTCTTGTCAATTCGCCATAGAAACCTTCGATGCCTTCTGCTTCTTTCTTCCAGTTTTCCTTGTCGATTGTTAAAAGTTCTTTAATAGTGTCAAGATTTACGTCTTCCAAACCTTCGATATTGATGTCTTCTGCCTTTGGAACGAAACCGATAGGTGTTTCAACAGCGTCAACCTTGTCTTCACAACGGTTGATAATCCATTCAAGAACACGCATATTGTCACCAAAACCAGGCCAAATGAAGTTGCCGTTATCGTCTGTTCTAAACCAGTTTACGTTGAAAATCTTTGGTTGGTTTTTAATCTTATCGCCCATTTCAATCCAGTGTGCAAAGTAGTCACCCATGTTGTAGCCAACAAATGGTCTCATAGCCATTGGGTCACGACGAACAACACCTACGGCACCTGTTGCAGCAGCGGTTGTTTCACTAGCCATAATTGAGCCAACGAACACGCCGTTGTTCCAATCTCTTGATTGATATACAAGTGGAGCGGTTTTTGCACGTCTTCCACCGAACACGATTGCTTCTAGTGGAACGCCGTTTGGTGCTTCGAATTGGTCAGAAATACATGGGCAGTTGATTGCAGGAGCAGTGAAACGGCTGTTTGGATGTGCACCCTTAATAGCCTTTCCATCAGCGTCTTTCATGTCGCCGTTCCAAGCGTTGCCTTTCCAGTCAATAGCGTTCTTTGGTGGGTTTTTATCCAAACCTTCCCACCAAACAGTGTTGTCATCAAGATTTTGAACAACGTTGGTGAAAATGGTGTTTTTCATTGTTGAAAGTAATGCGTTAGGGTTAGACTTCATGTTTGTTCCTGGTGCAACACCGAAGAAACCGTTTTCTGGGTTTACTGCCCAAAGTCTTCCGTCTTCGCCCACTCTAATCCAAGCGATGTCATCGCCCACGCATTCGATTTCATAACCCTTTTCCAAGTATGATTTTGGTGGGATAAGCATTGCTAAATTGGTTTTACCGCAAGCACTAGGGAATGCAGCAGCAATATATTTCTTTTCGCCCTTTGGATTTTTGATGCCAAGGATAAGCATATGTTCAGCCATCCAGCCTTCGTTCTTGCCAAGGAATGATGCAATACGAAGTGCGAAACATTTTTTACCTAAAAGAACGTTTCCGCCATAGTTAGAGTTGATTGACATAATAGCGTTTTCTTCTGGGAAGTGCATAATGTATCTCTTTTCTTCTGAAAGTTCAGCATAAGAGTGCAAGCCCTTAATAAAATCGCCATCGCCCAAAGCGTCAATAACAGCCTTGCCAACTCTGGTCATAATAGCCATGTTTAATACAACGTAAACAGAGTCGGTAAGTTCGATACCGATTTTAGAGAACTTACTGCCTACTGCACCCATTGAATAAGGGATAACGTACATAGTTCTGCCCTTCATAACGTCCTTGAATAAGTCGTTCATCAAGTTCATTGCTTCGCCCGTTTCCATCCAGTTGTTGATTGGTGCAGAGTCTTCTTTATTCTTTGAACAAATAAAAGTTCTGCCTTCAACACGTGCAACGTCGTTTACAGTTGTGCGGTGCAAATAGCAACCTGGCAATTTTTCTTGGTTAAGTTTGATAAGAATTTTTTCTTCAACTGCTTGTTGTCTTAATGCTTCTAATTGTTCTTCGCTACCGTCAATCCAAACAATGTTATCAGGTTGGCAAAGTGCTTTTGTTTCATTGATAAAATCAAGAACCTTTTTGTTTGTTGTCATAATAATTCTCCTTGTGTTCGGTTTACTCCGATATTTTTTCTCACGACATAATTTTTGATAGTGCTTTTGCTGTTTTAGATTAGTTAAAACCCCAATCCTTCCCAAAAAAAGCCTTATCTTCTCGCAGTTTATAGTTTATCATAGTTTGTGTCAAATGTAAAGATTTTTAGGTATAATTTTGCCAAATTTTTGTAGCAATTTTAACTTGAAACATATTTTGCCGTTTTTTGACAAAACACGCATTTTTTTTGCTCTTTTTTTCATATATAATATATGAAATCTCGTATGCAAAGGTTATAATTTTTTGATTATAAAAGGCAGGTTAAAATGCAGTATCAAAAAAAGGTTTTAATGCTTAAATGTGCCGACAATGCGTTTATTAACAAAAAGCCTCTCGGTGCTATCGCAAGAATAGAAATTGAAAACGGTGTTGCAGAGTTTCACCTTTCGGTAATAAACTTGCCCACCCTTTCCCCTGCCAACTTTTTTGCACTTGTCGTTGACCAAAATAAGCGGGCTTTCGAGTTTGATTTGGGGGCAAGGCCAACAAGTTTTGTCAGTTTGTTTAACGCTGTGCCGTGCGTTGAAAACGGTTTTGCCGTTGGGCTTTACTTTGTTAAGGACAGTTTGCCACAAACTTTGGCGTTTGCAAGTGAAAACGAAAAGGCGTTTTCTCTAAACGACTTTAAAAAATTGGTTGCAGAAAAGTGCCTTGTTAAGTTTAAGGAAAACAAAAAGGAAGAAAATTTTTCTATTCCACCCGAATATGATGACGAGGCGGTTGCCACCGAAAATTATTTTGAAATTGATAACGAGATAAAACAAAAACTTTGCCATATTAAGGAAAACCAAAATGAAGAACTGTGGATTGAAAATGAATTGCCTGATTGCCAAGGCAAAAAAGAAACGCAAGAAGAACTTGCTTTCTCTAACGGCACTAAAAATGAAACGGACTATTGTTTATGCCAAGAGCATCAAAGAATAACGCCATTTTTTGAACAAGTTAAGTTAGAATTAGAGCAGTTATTCTTAAAATTCCCCGCCGAAGAAGACCTTGAAAAATGCTTTTTTGACAGCAAGTGGGTTAAAATAAATTATTCGGAAAACAAGTATTACGTTGTCGGTGTAATAAAGGAATTTGGCAAGGAAAAATACGTTTGCTATGGCGTTCCAGACAAATATTCCAAAACACCACCAAAAGAACTTGCAGGCTATTGCACTTTTATCCCAAAATCAATTTTCAACGCCTTTGGCGACGGATATTGGATAATGTTTCAAGACGCTCTTTCAGGCAAATGTATCCATATAGAATAGAAAAATAAAAAAGACAGGATTTTTCCTGTCTTTTTTTAGTTGTTTTAGTTATCCCTTTGCTTGCTAAAGTGTAGCGTGCCCTACTTTCATTTGAATATAAATTCCAAAAAAGTTTTTATGGTTTTTAATCTTCAATTCCCAAAAGATAATCTGATGAAACATTCAAATATTGTGCAATATCAACTATTGATTTCATAGGTGGCTCGTTATTACCATTTAACCACTCTGAAAGCGTTGATTTTTGCACGCATAAGTGCTTTGCAAGGTCAACTTGCTTTTTATTTTGCACCTTTAATTCTTGCTTTACTCTTTCGCCAAAAATTTTCATTTTACACTCCTATAATTCATATTATATGAACATTTTTTAACAAACGCTTGACAGTTCATAAAATATGAATTATATTATAAAAGAGGTGACATATGTTAAATTGTAATTTAGAATTGGTTAAAAAAGGTGCGGAAGACAAAGATACTAAACTTATTCTAAAAAGAAACAGCGAAATTATAAGCCTTATTAAGCAGTTTATTCCTTATGAAGACTATAACAAATTTCAAGAATTGATAGACAACTACGAAAAACTCATAAACAAATATTCAAAATATGCTTATCTATTAGGCTTTACAAGGGCTGTTTACGAAGATGAGTAAACTTTTTTGCTATAACAAAAAACTGGTCATACTAATTTCACGAATAAAAAAGCACACCACTCTTTACTTTTTTCAAAACGTAGTGTGCTATCTTTTTATATTATCTAAAAATTACCTAACAAAACAAACTTTGTCTATCTTTCTTATTTAATCGTTTCTTTCTTTGCCAAAGAAAAATAGAGCGACCGTGCCTGGCCCCGTGTGGCAACCAATGGTTGTGCCAATGCTATTAACCGTCACCTTACCACGGACTTGTGGGAAATTTTCTTCGACCAAACTTTTAACAGCCAAAGCATCTTCAACGCAGTGTGCATGGGTTATATAAACCTTTTCATTATACTCTGTTCCACCGTCGGCAAACTCGACCATTTTTTCAACGATTGCTTTTATAACCGCCTTTTTACCCCTAACCTTTTGGTGAGGAACAAGTTTGCCAAAAACGTTTACCCTTAAAAGTGGGCAAATGGTTAAAAGAGTTCCAAGCCAACCGCTTGCCTTTGAAATTCGCCCGCCACGGACAAAGAACTTTAAGTCGGTTGAGAAAAACCAGTGGTGAACTTTAAGTTTATTTTGCTCTGCCCACTCGTAAACTTCTTCAACCGTTTTGCCAGCATCTCTTAACTCACAAAGTTTATCAACTAATAAGCCATACCCAGCAGACGCACCAAGGCTGTCAACAACGTACACCATTTTTTTGCCCAATTCCTCGTTGACCTCTTTTGCAGCCATAATAGCAGAGTTTGCCGTGCCAGACAATCCGCCCGAAAGGGTGACGTGCAAAATCGGCAACCCCTTTTCTAACAGTTTTTTAAAGTGGTTGACGTACTCATAAATATTTACCTGCATTGTTTTAGTATCTGCACCGTCATCCATCGCTCTATAAAACTCTTCATACGAAATCGACGCTCCAAGGTCGTCTATCAATTCCTTATTCCCTAAAATTAAATGAAAAGGGATATACTCTATATCTTTTGATTTTAAAAACTCGCTTGTCAAATCTGCTGGCGAGCAACAACTTAAAACAAATTTCATTTCTTGCCTCTACTGTTTTTTATTTATGATATTTTTTCTTGCGAATTTTTACAAGCGAAAACTTATTTTTTTGCTCTACACTTTATTTTTGCACTTCGCTTAAAAAGCGAATTGTCCGTTTTTTTGGTTTTTCGGCACAAAAAAGTTGTTTTTTACGGTTTTTTGTGCTAAAATCTAGTTATGGATGAAAAAGATATTATCGCAAAAAATATAACTTTATATAGAAAGAAAATGGGGCTTTCGCAATTAGAACTTGCCAAAAAAATGCAGTATTCAAATAAAAATATTTCCAAGTGGGAAAATGGCGAAGCCACGCCAAGCATATTTACATTAAAGCGACTAGCAGAAGTTTTCAATATAACGGTTGACCAACTTATCTCAAATGAAGAAAGCACAACAGCCGTTGAACAACCAAAAACAAACCGCCGTGCATTTGGCAAAATTTTGTGGCTGCTTTTATCGAACGCCATTTTGCTAGCCGGTGCTTGCATAACCATATATTTGTTTAGCATACTTCAAATAAAAGGCTTTAACAAATGGTTGTTTTTGCTTTACACCTTGCCACTTTCGGCACTTTCGGTGTTTATATTTATTGCTTGTGTTAAAAAAAGAGTGGATATAATCTCAATGTCGGTGTCGGGCTGGCTTGTTGCCCTTTGTTTATATTTAAGCCTGCCAACCGTTAAAGGTATCCATTATATATTCCTTTTAATGTTTGGATTGCAAGTTTTAATACCGGTGATAATGCTTATAATCAACCACCACATAAACTCAAAACCAAAAAACAAAAAAGACTAAACAAAAAAGACAGGGTTTGTCGCTCTTCCTATAGGGAATTGCGACAACTAAATAAATCCGTGAACGGATTTGTTATATTTGCTTACGCAAGTTATATTGCCTACGGCAGTGATATTCGCCTACGGCAAGTTTTGGATTTATTTAATATAACTGCGACTGCAAGTCGCAATCTAACGCAAAACTTGTTTTGCATATCACTTTTAGCCACAAGGCTAAAAATATAACTATATTAACCTAATCTTTTGTGGTAAAGATAAAGCCCACCATGTTTCGCTTTTTGCGAAGTATAGTGGGCTACACTTTTGTATTAAAGTAAAAATCCCTAAGAGAAAAGACCTTTTCTTCCTGTCTTTTCTTTTTGTGAAAAACAAAAAGCAAGACCATAAGCCTTGCCCCAATATTTGTACTAACTCTACAAGATTAGTGGCAAAAAAATAAAAACTCGCAAAAAGTATCGAAGAACTTTTTGCGATAAGGAAGAGCAGGCTGATAAGTCATTGCTTTTTGTGAAAAACAAAAAGCAAGACCATAAGCCTTGCTCTGACGTGGTGCCCAAGGCATTTCAAATCCGAACCGAAAAATCTTCAAATGTCAATACGATATGGGTATATTTATAAAAAATAGACATTAAAAACGGCAGATTTTTTAATCCGCCGTTTTGATGATTTATAAAAATTAATCTTCCTCTACTTGATATAAGTAGGGCAATAACTCATCTATTGCTATATTTAAAGCCACTTCATTTACATTCCCACTTTTTAGTTGTGTGAATTTTTTCTTAATAAACTCTTTATTTTCTGCATTTAGAGTCTTATCTGAGTTTATTACTTTATTTCCTTTAAAAATCGACAGCGTTGCTAAAAAGACTTCTAATTCTTTTTTATAAAGTTCAATTGTTTCTCTCATATAAATATTTCTCCTTATTCTACTTCAAATCTAAGTTTAGGATATTCTCCGTCTTCTAAATACCAGTCGGTTTCACTCCATCCTAATACATTTAGAATAAAACTACGCGACTTAAAATTTGCAAGATTAGTTGCGTAATCACTATCCGAATACGAATAACAATTATTTATTTCTGTAAGATATGAAGAAGATGCACAAAGTTTTCCTAATGTAAAGCAGTTGTCTAAATATCTTTGATTGTAACTTGTACTGATGATATCGGGATTTTCACAATTTACAATATAACCGCTAATAGAATAACAATTTTTATATCGCGCATTTTTACTATCCACACAAGCAATTCCACCAGAATAGTCACCCGATGAGCCGTTGATGGTACACGAAGTATAGCAATTTGTAACCATACTGCTATTATAGCCAATTAACCCACCTATATATGATTTTCCAACATTTGATGTAGAAGTCTTGCTGACAATTTCTTTAATAGTTCCTTTGCTAAAACAATTTTTAACAATGCCTGTATTCCTACCTATAAGTCCACCAATATTTCCAGAATAATTAGCGGTTATTTGAATGTTTGATGAACAGTATTTAACGTCACCTGCTTCATTTATACCTATTAACCCACCAAAACACTCGTCTAAATAATCCCCGTATCCAAAACGAATGTTCATAGTTCCTATAACGTGGCAATTTGATACTGCACCGTTAACATATTGATACCCCACCAAAGCGCCGATATTTTGTCCGCTTATAGTACTACCATTATTTACAGCTATAACAGTTGGATCGCCACTAAAGTTAACTCTAATGTTTAGATTTTTAATTGTTCCTTTTGAATAACCGAACAATCCCACGTCTTGTCGATAGCTTACGGATGAAAAATTAAGAATAGAATAATCTGCGCCGTTAAAATATCCTGTAAACGGGTTGGTTTCATCTCCAAGCGGTTCCCAAGTTACTCCGCTTAAATCAATGTTTTTCGTTAATTCATATGCGCCCGACAAATTATATGCAACGGACTGTAATTCTGCAACACTTGAAATATAAGCACCGTTGAAGTTCCATTTTGCGTATAACGTGATTGCGCCCGATTCGCCAACTGAAATAGAAGATTTTTGATTAACAAAGTCTTCATCTAAATACCAACCGTCAAAAGTATGATATTCATCGTAAGTTGCAGGTATAAAATCAAAGGAAGATTCTACGTTATAGGTTGCAGGGTTATTTCCGTTCTTTACGTCAAAATATCCTAATTTATATTGAATCGAATACTCTATAATCGACCACGTAGCATAGAGGTTAAGTGTGCCGAATGTTCCTTTATTAATTTTCGTCACTTTATTGCCGTCTTCGTCCACCCAACCGTTAAATACGTAATGTTCTTTTTCAAGACCTAAAAAGATATAATCGGTAGAAACGATATAGGTAGTGATATTCGTGTGTTCAACGCCTTTCGTATCATAGTAATTGATACCGTAAACAATTTCTTCGCTATCATATACTGCATACAAGTTCAAGCCCGCCGTAATTGCATTGGTAAAGTTATATTCCACGCCGTTTTCTTCAATCGACCAATGCGAGAAAGTATAACGATAACCATTAGAATCCGCTCTTATCGGCGTACCCATAGGAACAGTAGCAGAATTGTTCAAAACGATATTTTGACTACTAAACAATACGCCGTCGTTATAATAGGAAACCAAAGCACAAACGGTTAAACCAACCGTACCCGTTGCATTGGTGTAATTATGCGTATCTTCGGGAACAAACGTCCAAGAATACGTTTTATAACCAAGCGCAAGCGTTTGACCGTTATCAAGCGAAATCGTACCTGCCACTTCGGTATCGGCAATAAGTTCTACCGCTGAATACAAGTTTAAGGATTGATTGCAGGATACTTCTTTGATATACGGCACGGCTTGATTGATTTTAAGAGTTACCGTCATATCTTCAATCAAATGATAGTTATTGCTATCGCCGTTGAACTTTGCCGTTACGTTATAAGTTCCAACGTCCGTTTTGCCGTTACCAACGTAAGATACTTCCACGCCGCTGGGAAGAGTTCCCGTAACTAAAGCGTTCTTCGCTGTTGTATCATAAGTAAACGTTTGATTTTTGAACGAAACGCCACTCATATCGTAAGTTGCTTTATCAATGATAAGCGAAGCTGGCCAATCGGGAAGTTTATTATAGTTTTCCGTATCGCCCGTAAAGGTTGCAGTTACAGTATACGTATTCGCATTAATTTTGCCGTTGTTCGTATAGTTTACGGTTACGCCGTCGGGAAGGTTGCCCGTAACGTAGATAGACTTCGGCGTTCCGTCGTAGGTAAATCTACCGCCAACGAATTGTGTCTTGCTCATATCATAAGTTGCCTTATTGATAGTAAGCATTGCTTGCATATCGTCTATTGCGTAATAGTTGATAGAATCGCCCGTAAAGATAGCGATTACAATGTATTGATTTGCACTTATCTTATCGTTGTTTTCATATGTTACGGTTACGCCATCGGGCAGATTATCACTAACGGCAAGAGAGTGGATTTTGCCGTCGTAGGTCACCGTTTTGTTTTCAAAGGTAACCTCGCTCATATCGTACATAGCTTTTTTGATCGTAAGAACCGCCGTCATATCTTCGGGTACGACGTAGTTTTCCGTTTCACAAGTAAAGGTCGCCGTTACGTTATAGGTATTAGCATTAGTCTTGCCGTTATTGACGTAAGAAACGGTCACTTCTTCGGGAAGCGTTCCGCTAATGGCAAGGCTACGTTTTTCTCCGTTATACGTGAACGTTTTATCTTCAAAAGAGATACCCGAAACAGTTGCCTTGTTAATAATGAGTTTTGCGCTCATATCATTTGGTACAATATAATTTCCGCTTGTATCTGCAAACGAAGCGGTTACTGTGTACGTGTTTGCGTTTACTTTATCATTATTTGTATAAGTCACTTTTACGCAAGCGGGAAGATTGCCGTCAATCGCAAGCGCGTGCGTTTTTGTATCGTAGGTTACAGTTTTATCTGTAAAAGTAATTCCCGTTATGGTGGCTTTGTTGATAACCAACGTTGCCGTCATATTCTCGGGATTTTCATAATTGCCCGTCGTATCGGTAAAGGTAGCCGTAACGGTATAAGCATCGACGTTGGTTTTATCGTTACCCGTATAAGAAACTGAAAGTCCGCTCGGAACGTTTTGCGCTTCGATAGAGTACGCATTGCCATTGTATGTTACGGTTTTATCTGCAAAGGCAACACCACTCATATCATAGGTAGCCTTATTGATAATAAGCGTTGCGGTTTTGTCGGCAGGATTTTCATAGTTTCCCGTTGTGTCAGTGAATTTTGCGATAACGGTATAAGTATCGGCGTTCATTTTATTGTTATTTTCATAATCAACGCTAACGCCATTAGGAATATTCGTTACGATAACGGAATGAATTTCCCCATTATAGGTTACGGTTTTATCCGCAAAAACAACCGCACTCATATCGTAGGTTGCTTTTGCTATATCAAAAGAGTAAGAAAGGTCGGTGGCAGTTTCATCGCTCCATTGATAATTGTTTTTATCTTTCAAGGAAACCGTTACGGTATGATTTCCTGCATTGGTTTGTTTATTTCCACTAATCGTATAGAGGCTATTTTCTGCAAGGAAATACGTTTGCTCGTTACCGTTATATACAAACGAAGTGGAATCTTGAGTGGGTTTAGATACGCTTGCTTTATTAATAGTAAGCGTTGCTGTTTTGTCCGCGATAGGCTCGTAGTTTGCGCTATCGCCCGTGAACGTTGCTGTTATCGTATATTCGTCGGCGTTGGTTTGATTATTGCCCGTGTATTCAACAGTCACCCCGTTGGGCAAATTCGTTGCCGTGATAGAATGACTTTCGCCGTTATAGGTCACGGCTTTGTCCACAAAGACAACACCACTCATATCATAAGCAGCCTTATTGATTTTAAGCGTTGCCGTCAACTGCAAATCTTCGTGGTTTTCTTGACTTATAGTTGCCGTAACGGTATATTCGCCCGCGTTAGTATATGTATTTGCCTTGTCATAGGTAACGCTCGCACCGTTGGGAAGATTGCTAACGGCGAGCGTTTTTTCCGTGCCGTCATAAGTCGTTTCTACATCTTCAAACGTTACACCATCAATGGTATTAAGGATAAATTTAGCATAAACCGACATATCGCTTGATAAAGGTGCGTCTAAAAGCGAATTTGCCGTGAACGGTTTATTCCATACGTCTTTATCCCAAAACCAACCGTCGAAAGTATGTGTTTCTTTCGTAGGATTTTCGGGAAGTGCTATAACTTCGTCTCCACTCGTGTCAATCGTTGCATAAATTTCATTATCTACAACGAAATTAAGTTTGAACGAAACTTCTTTATCGCCACAAGCCGTTAAACCGAATATGCACATAAGCATAGCGGTAAGAGTGAGAATAAGAGTGAAAAATCTTTTTTTCATAGAAATCCTCCAATGATAAATGAATTTTTCTTTTTTATTTTTGGCATAGATTATTCTAATCCGCGTAGAATTTATATAAAAAATTCATAGAATTTTTATCAAAAGTAATTTTTGCTATCAATTTTTGCTTCCAAATATAAATATAGTTGACTTTTTCGTTAAGAAGATTTAAAATAATTACATAGATTAGAATATTCTATGTAGAAAACGGCGAGAGGCTATCTCGCCGTTTTCTTGTGCTTTTAGCGCGTTTATAATAGGAGTTTTCCAAGCCTATTCATCATTTCCGTCTTATGTTCGAGTAAAGAGTGGGCGTATCGATTTAAGGTAACCATAGGATTTTTATGCCCTAAAATTTCAGATAGCGTTTTAATATCCATACCGCACTCTAAAGCCCTTGTTGCAAACGTGTGACGAAGAGAGTGAAAACCTTTATGTGGCAATTTTAGTCTTTTCAAAAGTAATTCAAAACTCTTTTGATAGGAGCGAATCTGTGCACCGTGTATGCGTTCACCAAAAATAACGTAGTTTCCGCTTGACGCTTTCTTGTGTTCTCTTAACCTTATAAGCAGTTGCTTTGGAATAGGAATAATACGCTCGGAGCAATCCGTTTTCGGGGTATCTGTAATCTTAACGTATTCGCCGTTTTCCCAAGAGTCGTGGCAAGATTTAGAAACGGTTATAATTCCTTTTTGTAAGTCCACGTCATCCCAAGTAAGGGATAGCAATTCTCCAATACGCAAGCCCGTATAAAGACAAAGCACCACGCCGAACATTTTGTTTTTCTTCTTTTCAAAGATATATTGCTCAATTTTGCGCTGTTCTTCTTTAGAAAAGCAATCAACTTGCTTTTCACGCTGTTTAGGGCGCACGATAGCCATCGTAAACTCTGTGTCCGTTACACCAAGTAAAACTGCTCGGCGCAAAGAAGATTTTAGCACGGATATAATGCAGTTCACGGTATTTGCGGATAAACCTTTTTCGGATAAATCAACAGTGAAACGTTGCAAAACGGTTGCCATTAACTCGTGTAGCTCAAACTCGCCAAGCGCGGGGAGTATATGTAGTTCTATTTGTCTTTGATATTTTTTGTACGTTCTTATTTTCGTAGTGGGCTTGACGTACAAAGCAAGCCACTCGTTTAACCAATTTTTATATTTCATAATAACATCTCCTTTTTAAATAATTAAAAGCACACTTCTTCGCTTTGCGAAGTATAGTGTGCTATGCTTTTTTATGAAAATCAATAATTTATGACTAAATAAAAAACAATAAGAACGTAAATTCCTACCGTTATAATGATTAAAGAGTAAAAGCAAATCCGAACCATTCACTTGTTACAAGTATTTGGTTCGGATTATACTGTTTTGGTGCCGCTGGCCGGACTTGAACCGGCACGGTATCGCTACCACTGGATTTTGAGTCCAGCGCGTCTGCCAATTTCACCACAGCGGCAAAAATATTGTGTTAAGAGTTGCAAAATTGCTGTATTTTTGTTAAAATTATTAGGAATAACAATAATAAAAATAAAAAGCAAATCTAACTTGCTATATGATAATATCACAAAAAAAGAATTTTAGCAAGCATTTAAGGGAAAAATTATGGAAAAATTAGTATTGATAGACGGAAACAGTTTAATCAACAGAGCATTTTATGCAATGCCTGTTTTGACGACCAAGTCGGGCGAAAACACTAATGCCGTTTACGGGTTTATGAATATGTTTTTCAAAATGCTTGCGAGCGAAAAACCGACGTACGTTGGGGTGGCGTTTGACCTAAAAGCACCGACGTTTAGGCACAAATTATACACCGAGTATAAAGGCACAAGAAAACCGATGCCAGAAGAACTCCGCCCACAAATCCCACTACTTAAAGAAGTGCTTAAAACAATGGGGATAAAGACTTTTGAACTTGAAGGGAGCGAGGCGGACGACATAATCGGCACGATAGCCAAAGCGACCGACGTTAAGACAATTATAATCACGGGCGATAAGGATTCTTTCCAACTTGTTGACGAGCAGACCGAAGTGCATTTTACCGTGCGTGGAATTTCTGACGTTGAGGTTTATGATAAAGACAACTTTTTTGAAAAGACCGAACTTGTGCCAAGCCAAATTACCGATTTAAAAGCACTTATGGGCGACAATTCGGACAATATCCCTGGCGTTAGCGGGGTTGGCGAAAAGACGGCAAAAACACTTTTAAAAGAATACCAAACAATAGAAAATCTATACGAGCATACTGATGAGTTAAAGGGCAAATTGCAAGAAAAGATAGTTGCTGGCAAAGACAGTGCGTTTTTATCAAAGACTCTTGCCACCATTGACGTGAACTGCGGGGTGGACACAGATTTAAGCAAAATGACCTTTACCCTTCCATTTTCAGACAAGGTAAGAAAAAGGTTTGTTGAGTTAGAGTTTAAGTCGCTTTATAACAAGCAAGAGTGGTTTAGCCAAAGCGAGCAAAGCCAAGACGAACAAGGTTTAGAAGAAAGCAAAACGGTAAACGCTGTTAAACAAGTTGTCAACGTTAGCGATATAGAAAAAGACTTGCCACTTTTAGCAAAGCAAGTTTCGATAGTGATAAATAAAGACAGCATAAATTTAAGCGACGGCCAAACCGAGTACGTTATAAAAATTATGCAAACGCTACTTGATGACGGGTTTTCGGAAAGCCAAGTTTTAGAACGCCTTTCCCCTATCTTCAAGGGCGAAAGCACAATAATCGCATATAACAAAAAAGCCCTTAAGCATTACGTTAAGAATAACGTTGGTATAGAAATCAGTGCCGAGTGCGAGGACGTGGCGATAATAAAATACCTTGCCGACTTTTCGGGCAAGGACGAAAGTTTAGATGACGTTTTGATTGAGTATGGTTTAAGCGACAAAACGCCAGCCTTTTCTCTTTTTGAACTTTACAAAAAATTAAAGGCAAAACTTAAAGAAGAAGGGCTAACATCACTATACTATGACGTTGAATTGCCTTTATCGGACGTGCTAAAAGAAATGGAAGACAACGGCTTTAAGGTTGACTACGACGCACTTTTGACGGCTGGGAACAAGTATAGAGCGGAAATAGAAAAGATAGAAGAGCAGATTAGAACGCTTGCGGACGAACCAACGCTAAACGCCAATTCGCCAAAACAGTTGGGCGAATTGTTGTTTGAAAAACTTAAGATTGGCAAGGGCAAAAAGACAAAGACTGGGTATTCAACCTCTGCCGACGTGTTAGAAGGGCTTGAAGATGCCCACCCTATCGTGCCACTTATTTTAAAGCATAGACAATTACAAAAAATCAGTTCGACATATATTGAGGGTTTTAAGCCGTTAATCGACAAAAAAACCGGACTTATCCACACCACTTTCAACCAAACCTTGACTGCGACAGGGCGATTATCGAGCAAAGAGCCAAACTTGCAAAATATCCCTGTTCGAGAAGAAGAAGGCAAGGAAATAAGAAAGTTTTTTGTTGCAAAGGACAAGGAAAGAGTGCTTGTTAGTGCCGATTACTCGCAAATAGAGTTAAGGCTTTTGGCGTGCTTTTCAAAGTGCCAAAGTTTGATTGACGCTTTTAATGGCGGAAAAGATATTCACACAGCAACGGCAATGAAAGTGTTTAAGAAAACCCAAGAAGAAATGACACCATATTATAGGAGCAGGGCAAAGGCTGTGAATTTTGGGATAATTTACGGTATGAGCGAGTTTGGGCTTGCAAAGACTTTGAATATATCTAACTACGAGGCGAGAGAGTTTATTTCTGCATACTTTAACGAATATCCAGAAGTTAAAGAATATATGACAAACAACGTGGAATTTGCAAAGGCAAACGGCTATGCTAAAACACTTCTTAATAGAAAAAGATATATAAGAGAATTGCTTTCAAGCAATTATATGACAAGGCAGTTTGGCGAGCGTGTTGCAATGAATATGCCATTGCAAGGTAGCAGTGCCGACATAATAAAGATTGCAATGATTAAAGTTAATAACAGATTGAAGAAAGAGAACCTTAAATCTGAACTAATCTTGCAAGTGCACGATGAACTTATTATAGACGCTTTTAAGAGCGAAAAAGAACAAGTTGAAAAAATACTTGTTGAAGAAATGGAGGGTGCGGTAAAACTTGCAGTTCGCTTGACGGTTGAGTTAGGCTCGGGCGAAACGTGGTTTGACGCAAAATAAAATGCCAAAAAAACTTATAGCGATTACGGGTGGAATAGGCAGTGGAAAAAGTTTGGTTTTAGAAACGCTTGAAAAAGCAGGGCACCATACCCTTTCAAGCGATAAAATCGTTAAGGACCTTTATAAAAAACCAAAAATCAAACGCATTTTAAAAGACCTTTTCCCAAACGCCGTTAAAGGTGAAACAAGGTTAAGGATAGACTATAAAACTCTTTCTGAACTTGCATTTAAAGATAAGGAAAACAATGAAGGATTGACAAAAGCCATAACCCCACTTGTTTTAGAACAAATTTTAAGAAAAACAAAAAGCAAAGACGGGTTGGTTTTTGTGGAAGTGCCACTGCTTTTTGAGTGTGGGTTTGCCGACCACTTTGACAATGCGATTGTTGTTTTAAGGGATAAAAACGAAAGAATTGAAAGCGTTAAAACACGCTCAAATTTAACAAAAGAACAAGTTGAAAAAAGAATGGCTTTTCAAGTTGATTACGATAAAATTGATTTATCAAAATATTTAGTTGTTATTAACGATAAAAACACAGAAGATTTAAAGAACAAAGTTTTAAGATTGGTAAGCGATTTAAATAAATAAAAAGCAAAAAGAAAAGATAAAAAATCTTTTCTTTTTTGTTTAATATAAAAAACAAAAGCGATAGAATTTTCTATCGCTTTTTTGTTTTTGTTAAATTTTAGATTTCTCTAAATTTTGCTATTAAGCATTTTTCCAAGAAACAACACCGTCAACAACGTTCCAGAAACCTGAATCAGTGAACAATTTAATGTTTTCTTCTGTCAAGTAAGTTGCCATTTCTGTTGCATCTGCACAGTCATAGAAACCATCTTGAGTGATAAATCTAACTTCTAACGTGTCTGCTGCACTTGATTCGCCAAGTAAGTTTGCCATTCTTGTTGCACCGTGACGATATAATTTACCTTTGTAAATGATTTCACCTAAAGTATAAGCTGTATCTTCAGCGAAAACAAATCTTGCATCGTCAAGTTGACTCATCTTATATGATTGTGGAGCAACTAAACTTTGTGTTGTTGTTTCTTCACCAGTTTCTTCATTTGTTGTGGTGTTTTCAACAACCCTCCAACCAACTTCTGCCGTTGTGCCGTCTGTTAACTTTGGCAACTTGTCACTGTTTACAAACACGGTTGCACTATTTGTTGCCGTTAATTGTTGACCATAATAACTTGTGCCGTTCAATACATATAAAACATCACCGTAATCATAACCGACGAAAAGCGGAGACGAACCGACTGCATAAACGTTTTGACCAGTTGTGCCGGTGAATTCGTTTGCTTGTTCTTTGTTTAGCATATCATTATAGTCACTTGCAAGTGGTGCTACCTTATTGCTACTATTCCAAGCCCAGTTATACAAATCCCAAGTAGCCTCACCGTTAGTGTTAATCATATTTGGGAAATATTCTTTTATTTCATCTAAACTAATATTAGCCCTAAAATATGGTGAAATCCATTGACCTTCGCCAGTAGCATATCTGACCGCACCTTTTGTTCCGTCAGATTTAACAAATGTCTTATCATAATAAGCATCAGTGAATGCTCTGAAATTGAATACGCCTGCAGTTGTGACGCCTTGACCTACACCTGTGCCATTTTGACCTGTTGCGTTTGTTGTTGAAATCGTTGCTCCCATAACAGTTTCGTTAACAAGGCTAACGTTTGCAACAAAGTTCTTTAATTCACAGTTTTGAATATCCATAAGGATGCCTTTGTTATAGTCAGCAGAATAATTTTTTGCATCTTTTACTTCTGCATAAATATTTTCAAACGTTGTGTTTCGTGCCGCTGTTGTAATACCTGCACCATTAGAGAGAACACTTGAATAGGTGCCACCACTTCTGGCAAAACTATGGCCTAAACTTAAGAAAGCAACGTTTTTGATTGTTGCACCAAACGCTGGTGGTAAAATACCGCCTTGCATTCTAGAAGACTTTGTGTCTTTACTTCTCATATTCATAGAAAAGCCTCTGCCATCAAAAGTTCCAATAAAGCCAGTGCCTGCAGCAGCCTCAACTCTACCAATCTTTGCTCTTGCAGGTGCGCCTTCTTTGTCAACAGTCTCATAAGCAGGTTGACCATCGTGCAAACCATTGCCAAGGTCTAACGCATACTCGTAGTCTCCGGTTGTGACGTTTTTAGTGTTTGTAAATGGATACATATCAATGTGTGCCCCTAAAACGTATAAGCCATCATACGCCCTATCTGCAAAACGCAACTGCATAGCAGCGTTTGAATCTTGGTATGAGAAAGAGCCTGTGGATGCTGAACCAGCAACTATATTTTGAGGGGTATTAGTCTTAAAAGAGAAAATAGATTGATATTGACGTCTATTGATTGTCTTTCTATTAGTCGTCAAAACAAGCACCGCTTGTGCTAAATAGTCTTTTGTGTCATCAATAGCAGTAGCATTTGTATAGTTAAATTCCCCATCTTCAGTCATATAAGTGCTATCATCAAATTTTGAAAAGTTTCCGGTGTAAGTATCAGCGAAACGCATAATTACGCGTTCTGCAACTTTTGCAACGTAAACGGTGATTGAATCTGCACCGTAAATTACAAAGTAGCCTTGACCAGATACGCCTTCTTTATACATTGGTAAAGATTGAACAACTGTTTCATCAAGCAAGTCATCACCATCAACAATGCCTGTTGCATCAATTCTCTTACCTGCAAATGCAGTGCTTGTGATGTTGCCATCAGTAGCCATTTCTAATGGTGATAATTCTGATTGTTCAGTTTCACCAACCATAACTCTGTTGGTTGAACGGCAGATATATGCATCATCATTTTTATAAGTTAAAGCGTTTACTTGTGCTACGAAAGTTTGGATGGTTGAAATATCAATTTCAACTTCGTCGCCAGGTACTGTTTCATTACCAACGTCTTGACGAATATAGTTTTCAACTAAAACATTCCTTGGAACTGCTGATTTTGCACTACCAAAAACGTCGTTATCAACGTCATAATCAACAACGATATTGGTTGCTTCACTTGCCTTGTTTGCATTCATATAGAATGGAATAGCAGTCAACTCTAAAGCAGAAAAAGCAATTGAATTATTGCCTAATTTGGTTTGGTCATAAATGATACCGCCCAAATATTCTGCAACACCTTCTTCGTTAAACATTTTGCCAAGGTCTTGGCCATCACTCTTGCTTGAACCTACGTATGCAAAAGATTCAAAACCCGTTGCAACAAGGTCTGCATAGATACCTTTATCGGTATGTTCAACACTTTCAAGAAGTTTTGTTGGCCCGATTAACATACCAAACTTAACAAGTGCTGTATCGTTTTGGGTAATGTTATCATATTCTGCTTTTGTGATATGAGCACCGAACATAATTGCCCATTGGTTAGCCTTGTCTGCAAAAGCACCTTCCCCAGTATAGTTTTGAACAACTGACCTTGCTAATACAATCTTAACTTCGCCAGTGCCCATTTCAACTGTTTCTTCTGGGACAACGATTTCTGGTTCTTCGCCTTCTGTTTCCCCACCTTCTTCTGGAAGAACAACTTCTGCTCCAGATTCTGGTTCTTCACCTTCCGTTGCGTTTGCAAATGATGGCAATGCTGGGAACAATACCATACAAAAACTTAAAATCGCAACGATTGCTAACAAATAAATAGATTTGATTTTTGTTAAAAATTTCATTTCTCTAATCTCCTTTACCTGTCACAGTCTCTTAAATCAATCCGCCCCACTTATCTGTAGGGAAATGAATTGAGTTGTTTGAGTTGAAAGACGCCATCATTACGTCTTCAACGACATAGTCTACTAGTAAAACTGTTGGTTCTACATACTTTTTCTTCATTAAAAAAAGTCCTCCTTACTAATTCAACTGTTTTTACATTTGCGTGCCTTATTTCCCACCGTATATCCCCATAATATATTATGTTTATATTAAGGCACAAGTTTTTCCTAATATAGTAATAATTGGCAGTGCTTTTTCTTTAAAATAGGGCACTTTTCCATTCATACTATAACTTTACAAAGTAATTATATACTTTATGACTGTTTTTGTCAACACTTTTTTAAAGTTTTTATGGTTTTTTTGCAAATTTTGATTGTTTTTTGTCTAAAATGGCGGTTTTTGGAAAAATTTTTTATTTTTTTCTAAAAAAACAAAAAAAAGCGTTTTTGCTTTGTTACAAAAACGCTTTTTTCTTTGGGTTGTTTTGTTTGTTTTTATGTTTTTTGTTGGCGACTAAATGCTTTTATTTTTTGTCGGTTTTGGCTTTTTCTATTATTTCGCTTATTCTATCAAGGTCGTCTCTGGTGTAATAATCGATATAAATTCTGCCCTTTTTATCGTTGCCGATAGCGTTGACTTTGGTGCCTAAAACCCTTTGCATTTCGCTTACAAGTTCTTTTAGTTCAGCCGAAAGTTCTTGCCTGATTTTCTTTTTGGCTTTAACTTCTTCAGGCTCAAAGAATTCCTTGACTTTCTTTTCGATTTCTCTAACCGACAAGCCTTCCTTTATAGACTGTTCGGCATACTTTTTCTGGTCGGTTTGTGGCAAAGATAGAATCGCCCTTGCGTGCCCAGCAGATAGCGTGCCGTTTGCAACCATTTTTATTACTTCTGGGGCCAAATTCAACAATCTCAAAGTGTTGGCAATGGCTGGTCTTGACTTGCCTATTCTGTCAGCCAAGTCTTCCTGTGTCATTCCGTAATCGTCCATTAGCGAACGCATTGCAGTTGCCGCTTCGATTGGGTTTAAGTCTTCCCTTTGCAAGTTCTCGATAAGCGAGATTTCTTTGATTTGCCTTTCGGTATAGTTCTTTACGATTACCGGAACGGTCGAAAGTCCTGCTAGTTTACTCGCCCTAAATCGCCTTTCGCCTGCGATTATCATATACCTGTCGCCACTCTTGTTGACGATGATTGGCATGATTACGCCGTGCTTTGAGATAGAGTCGGCTAGTTCTTGCAACGCCGTTTGGTCAAACACTTTTCGTGGCTGGTTTGGGTTTGCAAAGATTGAACTAATTTCTATTTGTTTTACCGTTTCGCCCGTTTTGTCGCTTTCTTCTTCCTCAAACAACAGGCTCTTGCCGTAATCTTCTTCTGTTTCTGAAAATAGTGCTGATAGGCCTTTTCCTAATCCTTTGGCTTTCATTTTTTATCCCCTTTATTCTTTGGTTTTCTTGGTTGGTTGTCTTTCCAAATATTCTTCGGTCAACGCTAGGTATGCTTTCGCTCCAGAGCATCTGGTATCGTGCAACATTATTGGCTTGCCGTGGCTTGGGGCTTCGGCTAGCCTTATGTTCCTTGGTATAACGGTGTCAAACACTCGTTTGCCAAAGTATTTGCGGATTTCTTGGCTGATTTGCCTTGAGATGATTGCTCTGTTGTCGTTCATCGTTAGCACAACGCCTTCGATTTTTAACGCTGGGTTAAGGTGCTTTACTACGAGTTTTATTGTGTTCATTAGTTGAGATAAGCCTTCCAATGCGTAATACTCGCTTTGTATCGGTATCATAACCGTGTCGCTCGCCGCTAGGGCGTTTATCGTCAATAACCCCAACGATGGCGGACAGTCTATCGTAATATAATCATAACTTTCTTTGGCTTTCTCTAGGACTTTTCTTAAAACCTTTTCTCGTTCCTTGATATACACCAATTCAACTTCTGCCCCAGCAAGGTCTATGTTCGATGGCAAAATGTCCAAGCCTTCCACGTCCGTTTTTAGCACCGCTTGTTCTATCGGCATTTCGTCTATCATTACGTTATATACCGACGCTTTTACGTCGCTTTTTGCAAAGCCTAATCCGCTCGTTGCGTTGCCTTGGGCATCAAGGTCCACTATTAAGCATTTGTAGCCCTTATGGGCCAAGTATGCTGACATGTTCACGCACGTTGTCGTTTTGCCTACGCCACCTTTCTGGTTCGAAAAAGCTATTATTTTTCCCATCGTTTGCTCTCCTTTGCTGTTTTTCGCTTTTTGGGGTTTTCAGTTGTTGGTTTTAAGTTTATTGTTGGGCGTTTGTGTCATTTTCGCCCTTGTCTTCGTTTTGGTCGGCCGTTGTTTCGTCGGTCTTTTCGGCTGTTTCTTTTTCCGCTGTTTTTTCGGCGGGTTTGGTTTTTGCCTTTTTGGCTTTAGCCTCTTTTTCGCTGATTATAACCGATTTTCTATCGAACGGGTTTTGGTTAAGCGTCCTTTCGTTTTCGTCCATAAACGCCATGATTTCTTCCACGCTCTTTCCTTCCATAAGCATATCGACTTCTTCGCTGAAAATAGTTTCTCTTTCCACCAACAATCTTGCCATGTTGTCAAGCAAGGTCTTGTTCTTTGACAATAAATCACGGGCTTTCTTTAAGCCTCCGTCGATTATCTTTCTTATTTCTTCGTCGATAATACCTGCAGTTTGCTCGCTGTAATTTACGTGCGATGCCATATCTCTGCCGATAAACACTTCTTTATCCGAACCGTATGAGATTGGGCCTACCTTGTCGCTCATACCCCACTCGGTCACCATCAACCTTGCTCGCTTGGTCACCGCTTGTATGTCGCCCGATGCCCCCGCCGATATGTCTTTTATAATAAGTTCTTCGGCAACCCTTCCGCCAAGAGTCATAACTATATCGTCTAACAATTTTGCCTTGGTTAAGTGGTTGTCGTCGCTATCAGGTCTTGTCATTGTATAGCCCGCCGCTTGACCTCTTGGAATTATCGAAACTTCATGCACAGGGTCGCAGTTTGGCAACAATCGTGCTAGTACTGCGTGGCCTGATTCGTGGTATGCCGTTATACGTTTATCCGTTTCGGTCACAAGCCTGCTCTTCTTTTGTGGGCCCATCAATACTTTGTTTATGCCTTCGTAAAGGTCTTTGTTAGTAATGAATTTTCTGTTTGCTCTCGCTGCCAAAATCGCTGCTTCGTTTAGCAAGTTTTCAAGGTCTGCACCCGAAAAACCACTGGTCATTCTTGCAACCGTTTTGAAACTTACTTCGCTTGCAAGCGGTTTGTTTCTTGCATGGACTTTCAAAATCGCTTCTCTACCCCTAACGTCTGGCACGTTTACGTAAATTTGCCTGTCAAATCTGCCTGGACGCAACAATGCTGGGTCTAATATGTCCGCTCTGTTGGTTGCCGCCATAACGATTATGCCGTCGTTGGTTTCAAAACCGTCCATTTGAACGAGAAGTTGGTTAAGCGTTTGCTCTCTTTCATCGTGGCCACCGCCCATACCTGTGCCTCTTTGACGGCCGACTGCGTCAATTTCGTCAATAAACACTATGCATGGCATACTCTTTTTTGCCATGTCGAATAAATCTCTTACCCTTGATGCACCAACGCCGACAAACATTTCTACAAAGTCTGAACCGCTTATTGAAAAGAACGGTACACCCGCTTCGCCCGCAACGGCTTTTGCAAACAAGGTTTTACCCGTGCCCGGAGGGCCTACAAGCAACACGCCTTTTGGTATTCTTGCACCAAGGTCAGAGAATTTTTTAGGGTTTTTCAAGAAGTCAACAACTTCCGCCAACTCTTCCTTTTCTTCCTCTGCACCTGCAACGTCGGTAAACCTTACTTTTAAGTTTTGGTTCACTCTTGCATTGGTTTTTGCAAAGTTCATTGCACTCTTTGTTCCACCTTGAGTTTGCATCATAAGAATAAAGAACACAATTGCTATCAAAATCGTTCCGCCAAGCGGCAACAATGATGACCAAATTGAGCCAGCGTTAGGGTCGGTGTAAGAATAGCTTATGCCCAAACCACTCATTAGTTCGGTTAGTTTTTCAACCTCGCTATCAGCCCTTGAATAATTGGTCGTAAAGGTCAAAACTTCGCCCGTTTTTACGCTTACTAAATCAAATTCGACAACGTATCCATCAAACAAAACGTTTGTAATCTTAATGCCCTCGCTCTTGCTAAAGCCACTGCCGATGATTTCTTGCTTGATTTGTTTAGCATTGGCCTTATCTAATTCGTCTACACTTAATATCTTCTTGGTGGTTTCACCATTATCTTCCGCCATTACTTCCAATATAGAATGCAATTCAGAAGTATTCACTTCTGTTCTACCCATTAAGCAAGAGGTAAACGAGAAAATCGCTATAACTGCCACTATAATGCCAAGGATAATCCATATCCCTTTTCCTTTCTTTTTGCCCAAAATAATTTCTCCTTTATAAAATCGTTCATTGCGAATTATACACACATAATATTAACTCACCCTTAATTAAACCTTAAGTTAAGCGAGCATTTTTGAGAAAATCGTTAAATTCGCAAGGGAATTTCTAATGTTTATTATTTATATTATACAATATAAGTTAAAAAAATACAATACTTTTTCCAAAATTTTACTCTGGTTTGAAAAAGCAAAGATTTTATATATGGCGCTACGCATTTTACTATGGTGCAAAACGCTATAAAATTGATAAAATATTTTGCACCTATAATGTTTTATAAAACAAAATTTTAAAAAAATTGTTAAGTTTTACTATACGCAAAAAAACTATTTAAGATAAACTTAAAAATAAAAATTAAGAAAAACCAATTTGCCACCGCCCTACACCATCGTTTTAGCAAAAGTTTTTGCCATAAACATCGCTCACAAAATCTATAACAAAAGCTAAATTATAAAAAAATGGGAAATTTGCGGGCAATTTTGTGCTTTAAAAAATGTCATTTTAACGCTGTGAGACAGAATGGTTTAATTTTTTAGGTGGGAAAAATTTTTGCCATTTTGTCTCACAAGGGTTGTTTTTAGCAAAAACAGAGCGAGCCCAAAAATAAATTTTATAAAACACGTTGGCTTTTTTGATTTTGCTGTTTCACGTGGAACAATTTAAAAAATATAAAAAAATAGGTGTTTCACGTGAAACAAAAATGGGGTAAAAATAAATGGGGGTATTTTAATATGTGTATATATTTATAAAAATAGGTTAGTTTTGCTTGTTTTAGGGGCTTTTTATCCATTTATTCAACGTTTTTATTGTTTTTTAGGTTGTTTTGAAGGTTATTTAAAGCATTTTTTATAATTTTTAACCTAAAAAAATAAAAAACGTCTGCAAAAATTTATTCCTTTTGCAGACGTTTTATAGTTTTTTTTAATTTTTTATTGTTTTTTATACTAAATTGTTGATATTATTATGTTTATAACGTTGTTTTGACTGATTGCGGTGATAATAAGGTTAAACATGTTGATATCGGCAATAAATTTAGCAATAGTCGATATTTGGATATTTGCATAAATGTTTTGGAAAAAGTTAAGTGGAATAATACTTATAATCATAATAACGAGTTCAAAAATGATAATTCCGTGAACAATCCCTAGAAAAAAGCCTAGCGTCTTGTCAAATTTCTCAACTTTTTTGTTTTTATACGCATCTTTAACCAATGAGCATAATACCGCAAATATTAATTTAAATAATATAAACAGCACAACCACAGACAAGATTAACACAATATAGTATGCAAATGTTGGGCATAACGCATCGCCAACTGTTGCATCAGGGGAGTAGGAGCCAGTTTTGAGCGAAAGGATAATGCTTGCGATATATCCGCCTAGCCCTGCCGAAGTCAACGTGGCTTTGTTTGCATCGCTAATCTTAATTGATAGAACGTTTTTTCCAAACAGGTTTGTCACAACTCCATCTAGTTCGTTTGCAAAACTGCTGATTAGCCCGTGTTTGCTTTGCATAAACTTAACAACCGATGGGGCAAGCAAAACTGCCAAAAGAAGCCCAATGAAAGTTCCAAACAAAGAAAAGAACGTTTTTGTGAAACCTTTTATTGCACCGTGCAGTGCAAACACTAAAATAAAAATTAGCGCTATAATATCTATGGTGGCGCAAAGACTTGAAGAAAGAATGTTTGTCATAATGCACCTTGTAAATATTTTCTTTATTATAACACATTTTTTTGTTTTTTACTATAAAAAATAAAAATTTTGTATATATTTTACTTTTTTGGCAATATTTACTTTAATAAAATTTTTAAGTGAGAAATTATATGGCAGGCAAGGAATTTTCGTTTAGCACTTTTAACGACCATTCTTCAATGGGGATATATCAAGGCTTAATCGATTGCAACGTTAAAAATAAAAAACCTTTTTTCATTTGCATTGGAAGTGATTTAGTGTTGGGGGATAGTTTAGGGCCTTTGGTTGGAACGTTTTTGAAAAATAAGAATATTGGCTCATACGTTTATGGAACGTTAAACTTTCCTATAACGGCAAAAGAAATTGAATATGCAAGAACTTATCTAAAACAAATGCATCCGAACTCGATTTCAATTGCCATTGATGCAGCAATAGGCAACAGTGATGACGTGGGGCTTGTTCGTGTGTTTGATAGGGGATTAAAGCCTGGGCTTGGCGTAGATAAGAATTTAGGAACGGTTGGTGATATCAGTATAATTGGCGTTGTTGCATCAAGGTCAAATAAAAATTATAATCTTTTCAATTTGACAAGGCTTAACTTAATATATAAAATGGCTGAAACTATTGCAAACGGAATAGAAAAATACGTTTGCTATCTTAATAACAAAAATAATTTTTCAATCAATTCGTTTGGGGCATAATAAAAGCAAATAAACGCACGCTTAATCAAGCGTGCGTTTTTAAATTTATTTAGCCTTTTTTAACAGTTCGTTTGGCATTTTTTGTTCGTTTATTATTCTTTCACCAAGCAAACTGCCGTTGCAAGTTCAGTTGTGTGTGAAATTGAAACGTCAATTTTTTTATCGCCCAAAAGTTCTTTGGTTTTGCCAAAGAGTTCCACGTAAGGTTTTCCGTTTTCATAATGCAAAACCTTAACTTCACGAATAAAGCCACCGCCAAGAGCCTTAACAACGCTTTCTTTAACACAAAAGCAACCCGCCAAATGCATTGCAGGGGAGTGGTTAGCGTAAGCATACGAAAGTTCTTCGCTAAAAAACAACTTCTTCGCGTTTTCTTGGTTTTCTATAAGTTTTTCAACTCTTTTTACTTCAACAATATCTATGCCAATCATTATTCGTTTAACAATGCTATTGAATAGTCAAGTCTTTTAAGCGTTTCTTCCTTGCCTAAAAGTTCGGCAATTTCCATAACGCCACCAGCAGTTGATTGTTTGCCAGAGATAGCAACCCTAACGCACCAGAAAACTTGCCCGTTTTTAACGCCAAGTTGTTCAACAAGTGCCATTAACGAATCGTGCACGCCGTCAAAAGTGAACTCTTTTAATTCAGCAATAGCCTTTCTTGCAAGTGGAAGAACGGTTTTAGCGATTTCTTTGTCCGTCTTCATCTTCTTATGCGTGTAAAGTTCTAAATCGTATCTATCAAACTCTTCTAAAAAGTTGATTTTTTCAGGTATTTCGCTAAAGATTTCAATTCTTGTTTTTAATAAAGATGCAATCTTTAATAAATCGTATTTGCCGTAAACCTTGCTTTCTTTTAAGAACTTGTCTGCTTTTTCAACAAACTCTTCATCAGTCATAGCCTTAATATATTCGCCAGAAAGCCATTTCATTTTGGCTTCGTCAAATATTGATGGCGACTTGTTGATGCCTTCAAGCGAAAAGTTTGCACAAAGTTCGCTTAAACTCATTTTTTCAACGTTAGACTTTGGACTCCAGCCTAAAAGTGCAATGTAGTTTACGATTGCCTCTTTAACGTAGCCCTTATTTACAAAATCTTCATAACTTGCGTCGCCATTTCTCTTGCTTAACTTGTGTTGAGCGTCCTTCATAATAGGTGGAAGGTGAATGTAAGTTGGTCTTTCCCAACCAAATGCATCGTACATAAGATTATATTTTGGTGTAGAAGAAAGATATTCGGTGCCACGAATAACGTGGGTAATGCCCATCAAGTGGTCATCAACAACGTTTGCAAAGTTATATGTTGGCATTCCGTCACTCTTAATCAATATACCGTCTTCAATATCTTTATAGTCAACGCTAATGTCACCATAAACAAGGTCGTGATAACTGCCCGTGCCTTCAAGTGGCACGTTTTGACGGATAACGTATGGCTCGCCCGCCTTAATTTTTGCCTCAATTTCTTCTTTTGAAAGTTTTAAGCAGTGCTTGTCGTATCTGATGTTGCCCGTTTCATCCTTTAAGCCTTCAATTCTTTCAGGCTTACAGAAACAGTAATATGCCCCGCCAAGTTCAACCAGTTTTTTTGCGTACTCTAAATAAAGGTCTTTTCTTTCACTTTGAACGTAAGGGCCAAAATCCCCGCCAACGTCTGGGCCTTCATCATACATAATGCCCGAATCACGCATAGTATCGTAAATAATTTGAACAGACCCGTCAACATATCTTGCCGTGTCAGTATCTTCAATTCTTAAAATAAACTTTCCGTCATAACGCTTTGAATAAAGGTATCCGTAAAGTGCTGTTCGAAGCCCACCGATATGCAAATAACCTGTTGGGCTTGGTGCGAAACGAGTTCTTACCATATTTTTCTCCTAAAATCTATTTTATATCATTAAATATTTTTTCTAAATTGGTTTGTTCTTTAATTTTTTCAATAAGCCCTTCGGCTTTATAACTAAACGTCTTTTCCCCCGCAACGATAACGTGGTCGATAAGATTAACGCCGTTTAATTGGCACAAAAGATTAATCTTTTTAGTCGAAAGGTCGTCTTCAGCGGTTGGTGAACAGTTATTGCTTGTGTGATTATGCGTCAAAATTGCATGGCAAGGCTTATAGACGTTAAGTGCACTTACAAGTTCAGGTATTTCCGCACTGACTTTGTGTTTTTCGTTATCGGTAAACTCAACCTTTGCAACAAGCGAAAACCTTTTGTCTAACAAAAGCATTATAAACTTTTCGCTTCTTTCGTACCTTAAAAGCCCGATTACAAAATCTTTTGTCTTTTGTGGTGTGGAAAAATCAATTTGCCTTTCGGCTTTTTTGCTTGCCCTTTTAAGCACTTCGCCCATAGCGACAATAAATGCTGAAACTCTTTCACCCACACCATCGACAGCCGAAAGTTGCTCTTTACTTGCACTGAACACACCGTTAAGGTCCCCAAAAATCCTGATTAGCCTATGTGCAAGCGGGTTAGTGTCAATTCTTGGCACAACGTAAAACAACAAAACTTCTAGAACCTGATGGTCTGTAAGAGCCTCTGCATTATTCAATAACAATTCAACTGCACGGGCCCTATGCCCAGCGTGTAAATTCTTATCTTTGCTCATAAAAATATTTTATCATAAAATCATAAAAAAACAAAATAAAAAAATTATTTTTGTCAATATGATTACAATATTTTTATAGTTATTGTATAATATAATAGTAAACTATCAATTAAACAGACTTTTAGGGGTTATTATGCGTGATTTTAACAACTACCTTTTACATTTAGAAAAACTAATTTCATATAAAACCGTTTGCGGTAAACCTTTGCCGAACGCACCGTTTGGCGAGCAAAATTCCCTTTGCCTTAACTACTTTTTGAACCTTGCAAAGTCTTT
Source organism: uncultured Clostridia bacterium (assembly GCA_904502225.1). Lineage (GTDB taxonomy): Bacteria > Bacillota > Clostridia > Christensenellales > Borkfalkiaceae > UBA1259. Next base: position 45,070 of record CAJGDO010000002.1, on the reverse strand, counting down.
TGGCTTTGAAACAATCAATTACGACAACTATATTGGCGAAGTTTTTTTCGGCACGGGCGAAGAAGTGGGGATTATCGGGCACATTGACGTTGTCCCAACAGGTTTAGGTTGGGAAACCGACCCTTTTACTCTAACCGAAAAGGACGGCGTTTTATATGGCAGGGGCGTTTGTGATGATAAAGCACCGCTTTTATCTTGCCTTTACGCATTAAAAGAACTAAAAGAAAGCGGGCTTTCGGTAAACAAAAAATTCCGCCTTTTCGTTGGCACTGATGAAGAAACGGGTTGGCGAGATATAGACTATCTAAACACAAAAACCACCGTTCCCGAGTTTGGCTTTTCGCCTGACGGCGACTTTCCGTTAAGTTATGCTGAAAAGGGCATTGCTTACGTCAACTTTTCCATTAACAGCCTTAAAAACTTTGCCGACATTAAGGGTGGCACGGTTATAAACGCCGTTTGCGATTATGCAACGGCACAACCACTTATCAAGGTCGATGAAAATGAACTTAAAAAGTTTGGGCTTGCTCTTAATGACGAGGGGCTTATCGTTTCAAAAGGCAAATCTGCACACGGTTCTGTTCCACATCTTGGCAAAAACGCAATCAAGCCACTTTTTGAATACTTTTTAAGCCAAGGCGAGGACGTTAAACAAGTTTTAGATTATATTTTTTATGACAAGTTGGAAGTTGGCAAACTTAAAACCGAGCAAGGCTATCTTACCTTTTCGCCAAACTTAATTAGCGAAAAGGACGGCGTAATTACTATTAAATGCGATTGCCGTTTCCCTGCACCGCTTGAACAAAAGGACTTTTTGCCATACTTTGAAAAGTTTAACCTAAACGTTAAAACTTCAATAAAACACCCATCGGTTATGGTTGAAAAAACAGGCAGTTTTGTTCAAACCTTGCTTGGTGCTTATAACGAGATTACGGGCGAAACCGCCCAACCTGTAAGTATGGGTGGCTCGACTTTTGCAAGGGCGTTTAGTAAAGGCTGTTCTTTTGGCCCAAAATTTGTTGGGCAAGTTGATAATATCCACGATGCAAACGAACAAGTGTCGATTGAAAATCTTTTGACCGCATATAAAATTTATAAAAAGGCAATTTTTGACCTTGCAAGTAGATAAACTTAAACACAAAAAACCTTTGGCAAAAAGCCAAAGGTTTTTTATTAACGATTTTTTATTACTGGTTGTCCAAACCAAAAAAGGCTTGTGGGTGAGAACAAACGGGGCATTTTTCAGGTGGGTTTTTGCCTTTGTGCTTATGCCCGCAGTTAGAACATTTCCACCAAACTTCTTTTGACTCGCTAAACATTTTGTCGTTTTTAACCTTTTCTAAAAGGCAAAGGTACTTTTCTTCGTGTTGTCTTTCAATGGCTGAAACGCCGTCAAAAAGTTCGGCGATATCGTCAAAGCCTTCTTCTCTTGCAATCTTTGCAAACTCTGCATATAAAACTGAACGCTCGTAATTTTCAAGGTCTGCCGCATCTTTAAGGTTTTCTTCGGTGCTGGCGATTCCGTGGAACAACTTAAACCATACTTTTGCATGGGCTTGCTCGTTGTCGGCAAACTGCTTAAACACGTTGTAAATCACTTCAAAGCCGTCTTTTTTTGCTTGATCGGCATAAAAAGAATATTCGTTATATGCACCCGATTCTCTTAAATATGCTTTCATCAAATTGTCGTAAGTTTTGCTATCTTTTAACTTCATAATTTTCTCTCCTTATCTTTCTTTTTTAGTAGTTTTGCCAAAAATAGCATTTTAATACTTAATTGTGGTGTAATTAGTTGAATATTTTGCAGTTTTAGATTATAATATAGGGGAAAATTTGATTTTTTAGGTGATTATTATGAATTTTGATATTGAACTCGTTGGCAAAATCGGTTCAATGGCTCTCATTGATAAAGCAAGCAATATTTTAGACTATACCTTGATTGCAAGGCTTTCGTCTGAACTTAAACCGGGATATATTTGGATAACGAGTGGTGCTGCCGAAACGGGCAGGCTTGACTATATAAAGAGAAACGGAAAAGAACTTTCTGGCGAAAAGGAAGATATTAAGACCGACTATGCATCGCAAGGTCAATCAATTTTAATGTCAACCTATCGTGAGTTTGTCGATTCAAAGTACTCGCTCCGTCAAGTTTTGGTTGAACACCAACACTTTAACGACCCACAAAAAAGGGAACACCTTAAAGCAATGCTTATTCGTGCAACCGAGCAAAACGCTATTCCTATTATTAACTATAACGATGCTATCAGCACAGAAGAAAGCAGAAGGTTTGAAATTCAATCGCTTAAAAACCAAAATTCAAAGGTTGTTGAGTGTGTTGACAACGATGAAACGGCTTCCCAAATTGCTTGCCTTGTTAAAGCAAAAACCTTGCTTATTTTAACAAGTGCAGACGGTATTTATAAGGATAGCCACGACCCAAGCACTTTGATTGAAGAAATTTCTGGTAAGGACGTTTACGAAGTTTTGGATAACATTACCGAGTGTGAAAATTATTGCAACGGTGCATCTCGTGCGGGGGCAAACGGTGCAAAGGCTAAACTTGAATACATTAAAGACGCTGTTAAGATTGGCACAAAGGTTATAATCGCATCGGCAAAATGCTCGATTAACGACCTTTTAAGTGGCAAAGCAAAAGCAACCAGAATAGGCGTTAGATAATTTATTAAACAAAAAAATAAAACGGCAAAATTTTTGTCGTTTTTTTGTTTTTAAATGTATATCTTTTTGTTTTCTACACAACATATTATCAAGGGGGAAGATTATGAGAGATAATAAGAAAAGTAAAACGAATAGCAAGAAGCAAAACGATGCGAAAAATTGCAAGTAAGAAATCATTTATAAGCAATTTTGATACGCAAGGTTCATATACAGGTGTAAACGCTTTTGATAAGTATGAAAAACCTGTTCAAGATGCTGACGATTTATAAAAAATCTTAAAACTAAACCTTGAAAAAACGAAAAAGACTGGCTTAAAGAAGTTATTAGAATTTTAATTAAGTAATAATTACCTAATAAAAATTAGTAAAATAATGGATTAACTCGGTCTTTTTTATTTTTAGTTGACAAAACTGATAAATTAATATATAATACTTTTACTTTTTGAGTTGGTTATACGGTCGCGGGGACAGGGAGAGCCTGTCAATGAGGAAAGTCCGAGCGTTTTAGAAACAGGGTGCCGGAGAAATCCCGGTGAAGGTGACTTTAAGGAAAGTGCAACAGAAAACAACTGCCTATTTTTAGGTAATGGTGAAAAGGCGTGGTAAGAGCACACCGACCGAGTGGCGACACAAGGTGCAATGTAAACCCCACCCGACGCAAGATTGACAAACTGTTTTATTAGGGAGTTTCGCCAAAACAGTTTAACAAATATCGCTGGGGGATAACGGCAACGTTATTCGTAGATAAATGACCGTACACGACAGAACTCGGCTTATAGACCGACTGAAAAAGAACGTGAGCCTTGCAAGGCAAAACCTTGCAAGGCTCTTCAATTTTTTATTTGTTCATTTTTGGATTATCTGTTCTTTCTAACAAATAATCAATGGAAACGTCAAAATAATCAGCAAACGCTATCAACGTTTCATAATCGGCTTGCCTTTGCCCGTTTTCATACCTACTTATGCTGTTTTGATTCATATTTAAGTCAACAGCAAGTTTTAATTGAGATATTTTTCTCTTTTCCCTTAAAAATTTTAGTTTCATACGCTTGACATTATTATACCGAATCGGTATAATAAAAATATCCCGTTTCGGTATATTTTATTCAAAGGAGAGTTATTATGAGAGAATCTAAATTTGACGGCGGTTTGTTGGGGTTAATTGGCATTAATTTATTAACAGGCTTTTTAACAATTATAACACTTGGCCTTGGCTTACCTTGGGCAACGTGCTTAAAACAAAAATGGTTTACTTCGCACACTATAATTGATGGCAACCGTTTATGTTTTGACGGCACAGGTGGACAACTTTTTGGTAATTATATTAAGTGGTTCTTCCTTACTATCATCACTCTTGGTATTTATGCATTCTGGCTTACAATTAAGATGCAAAAATGGATTACCAAGCACACCCATACTTTAGAATCTGGCAAATATGAGCCTATAATCTAGTCACAGGTTATATTAAAAGCGTGAGAAAATCTCACGCTTTTTTTATTTTCTTAAATAAACCATTAAAACTGCAATGTCTGCTGGGGAAACGCCGGAAATTCTGCCCGCTTGCCCTAGGTTCTTTGGCCTAATCTTATCTAGTTTTTGTTGGGCTTCAATTCTTAAACCCTTAATTGAAAGATAATCAATATCGTCTGGCAAATCTTTTTCTTCAAGTTTCTTTGCCTTTTCAATCTGCTCTAAACCTTTTTGCAAATACCCTTGATATTTTGCGTCAATCTCAACGGTTGCAAGAATTGCACTGTCAATCCCGTCAAAACCACCAAGTTCACTAATTATATCGGATAGTGGAATTCCACGCCTTATAAGGTCTCCCTTGGTTAAGCCTTGGTTTGCCTTTTCATAACCATACTTTTTAAGCAAACTTTCAGCATCTTTTGGTTTAACTAAAACGTTCATTTCGTCGGTTGCCAATTCCCACAAACGCTTCCTTTCCAAAAACCTTTGGTATCTATCATCGTCAACAAGCCCAGCATTTCTACCTTTTTCGGTAAGCCTAAAATCTGGGTTATCTTGCCTTAACACAATTCGATATTCTGCACGGCTTGTCATCATTCTATATGGTTCGTTGGTGCCTTTTGTCACAAGGTCATCAATTAAAACGCCAATGTATCCATCATCACGGGATAAAATCAACGGTTTTTCGCCACGCATTTTTAGTGAAGCGTTAAGCCCTGCGATAAGCCCTTGTGCAGCAGCCTCTTCATAACCGCTTGTGCCGTTAATTTGCCCTGCCGTGTAAAGCCCTTCAATTTTTTTATATTCTAGGGTAGGGTATAGGTCAAGCGAATCAATGCAGTCATACTCGATAGCGTAAGCATATCTCATAATCTCGCAATTTTCCAAACCCTTAATCGTTCTATACATAGCCTTTTGAACGTCGTGTGGAAGTGAAGTGGATAAGCCTTGAACGTAAATTTCGTTGGTGTCAGCCCCTTCTGGCTCTAAAAAGAGTTGGTGGCGTTCTTTATCGCTAAAACGAACGACCTTATCTTCAATAGACGGGCAATATCTTGGCCCTGTGCCTTTTATAAGCCCACCGTAAAGCGGACTTCTATGCAAATTGTCCCTTATAATTTGGTGGGTTTTTTCGTTTGTGTAAGTCAAATAGCAAGGCGTTTGGTTTTGTGGCACTTGCTTTGTTAAAAAACTGAACGGGTAAATATCCTTTTCGCCGTCCTGAATTTCCAAAACCGAAAAATCAATCGTTCTTTTATCCACCCTTGCAGGCGTTCCCGTCTTAAATCTTCTGATGGTAAAGCCAAGTTTAATAAGGTTTTCAGTCAATCCCCCGTTTGCTGCTTGAAAGCCGTTTGGCCCAGAATTTTGCCTCCACTCGCCAGCGATAACGCTTCCGTTTAGGTAAACGCCCGTTGCAACGACCACGCTTTTACACTCTATAACCCCGCCAAAAGAAGTCAACACGCCAACAACCTTTTTGCCGTCATCATCGGTCAAAATTTCCACTGCTTCGCCTTGCAAAATTTTAAGGTTAGGGGTGTTTTCAAGCGTCTTTTTCATTATTGTGTGGTAATAGTTTTTGTCGGCTTGCCCCCTTAACGATTGAACAGCCGCACCTTTACCACGGTTGAGCATGCGGATTTGCAAAAGTGCGTTGTCTGCGTTAATACCCATTTCGCCACCGAGTGCGTCAATTTCCTTAACGATTTGCCCCTTTGCCGTTCCGCCTATTGAAGGATTGCACGCCATAAAGGCTATGCTATCAAGGTTTAAGGTTAGCATAACCGTTTTAAAGCCCGTTCTTGCAAGGGCTAATGCCGCTTCGCAACCGGCGTGTCCTGCACCGATAACGACTGCATCAAATTGTCCTTCAATAAATCTATTTTCCATACTAAAACACTTTATATAATAATGTTTATATTATTCTTTAAGCAATTTTTTCTTAATATCGTTAATTTCGATTGATAACTTCCTATCCGTTTCCATTTGCTCGCTAATCTTATCACGAGTGTAGTTAACGGTTGCGTGGTCACGGCTGAAAATCTTACCAACCGTCACTTGTGGCAAGGTCATCATATCGATTACCAAATACATACTAACTTGTCTTGCAAGTGCAATCTCTTTGGTCTTTTTCTTTGACATAATGTCTTGCTTTGAAACCTTATAAAACTCGCAAACACTGTTGATAATATCTTCGGCACGGAGTTCTTCTTGCCTTTCGCCAGCAGATTCTTTTAACGCCTCGTTCACAAGTTCGATAGTGATAGGCTTTTCATGCAATTTAGATGCAAAAATAACCTTTGTCAACTTGCCGATAAGCGTTCTAATATCCCCGTCGTTCATTTCAGCGATATAGGTTAAGACCTTAACGTTTACAACACACTTTTTCTCTTCTGACTTTCTTTTTAGAATAGCAATTCTTGTTTCCAAATCAGGTGGTTGAACGTCTGCTAAAAGCCCGCCTTCAAAACGTGTGCGGAGTCTTTCTTCCAAAACTTCAATTTCCTTTGGTGGCCTATCCGACGCCAAAACGACTTGCTTATTTTGCATAACAAGTTCGTTAAAGGTGTGGAAAAACTCTGTTTGAATACCTTGCTTGGTTGCCAAAAACTGCACGTCGTCAATCAACAACACGTCCACGTTTCTATATCTTCTTCTAAACTCGGCATTGGCGTTTGTTCCTTTGCCTTTACTTAACCCTTCGATAAATTGGTTAGTAAACTGCTCGCAAGTAGCGTACAACACGTTAAGGGTAGGGTTGTGAATTTTTAAGTAGTTAGCAATAGCCATTAAAATGTGCGTTTTACCTAAACCCGTGCCACCATAAACGAAAAGTGGGTTATAAGAATCGCCTGGGTTTTCAGCAACGGCTTTTGCGGCAGCATAAATCATTTCGTTTGATGGTCCAACAACAAACGATTCAAAAGTGAATTTAGCGTTGATTGGCGAGCCTTGGTTTTGGATATTTTCCCTTTCGTCCTCGCCAAGTTGCTTTAAATATTCCTCTCTATCCTTTGCAACCACCACTTCAAAGTCGTTAATATAAGTGTCGCACTTTAAGATAGCCTCTTTAATTTTGTTCCCGATTAAGTTATTTGTCACCCCGTCGGCAAAAATCTTGCTTTCGGTGCAAAGCACGATAACGTTGCCTTTAAGGTCAACAGGCTTTAAGTTCATAATAAAACTTCCAAACGCTACTGAACTGACAAGCCTTTCAATTTGTGGCAAAAACACATTTTCCCATAAAATCTCGTAATTTTCCTTATCCATATTTCTTCCTTTTATATATTCTTTAAAATCTTTCGTTTTTGTTGCATTTAAGTAAAAAACATTATATAATATTTTTAAAAGAAAATAAAGTATTACTGACAGTTTTTTTCAAAATTATTTTAAAAATTATGAATATTAAAACATTGACCTTAAAAAACTTCCGAAATTACGAATATCAGGAGTTCGAATTTACTGACGGAATTAATATCTTAACGGGTGCAAACGCCCAAGGCAAAACCAACTGTGCCGAAGCAATTTTCTTCTTATGCACAGGTTATTCGCCACGTGCTAATAAAGATAAACTGCTTGTCCGCCACGGTCAAGAAAGTGCCGAGATAAAGGGCGTTGCAAGTTCGACTTATGGCGACGTGTCGGTTAGAATAAACTTTAACAAGCAAGACAAAAAATCAATCTATATAAACGAACTTCAAGTTTTAAGGATTGGCGAACTTTTGGGCAACATTAACAGCGTGTTCTTTAACCCAGCCGAACTAAAACTCGTTCAAGAAAGCCCAGAAGATAGGCGAAGGTTTATGAACATTTCACTTTCGCAAATGAGCAAAAACTATTTTTACGCCCTATCTCGCTATAACAAAATTTTAGCACAAAGGAACAACCTTTTAAAAGACCCAGATAAATACCTTATTAGAGAAACCTTGCCTATTTGGGACGAGCAGTTCACCAAGGAAGCGGGCAAAATTATTAAGGCAAGAAACGACTTTTTAAGCCAAATTTCGCCTATTGCTAGCCAAAAGCACTCGCTTTTGTCAGATAATAAGGAAGTGCTTGAAATGAAGACCGAAAGCGGTTATTACGGCAGTGAACAAGATATTGCTTTTGCTATGAAAGAGGACTTAAAACTATCTATTGAAAAGGATATGCGTTTGGGCTTTACCAATATCGGGCCACATAGGGACGATATTAAGTTTACGCTTAACGGCGATGACGTTAGGGTGTTTGGCTCACAAGGTCAACAGCGAACAGTCGCCCTTGCACTTAAACTTGCTGAAACCGAGATTTTTTATAAGCGTTTTAACGAATATCCTATTTTGATTTTGGACGACGTGTTAAGTGAATTAGACAAAAAACGCCAAAAAAAGTTAATCTCTGCCGTTTCGCATATGCAAACCATTTTCACCGCAACACATATAGATAGAACGGTTTTTAAGGGTGCGGAAATTAATAAATTAACCATAGAAAACGGGAAAATTAAGAAAAGATAATTTTTATAAAAAAACGGTAGAAATATCGTTTTTTTTAAATTGTTTGAATTTTTTGTTTTTTTGTGGTATAATAGGTGTTGTCAAAAAAAGGATAAATAAAATTTTTATGCTTAATTTACTTAAAAAACAATCGCCTGCAAGAATAATTGCAATGGGCTTTATGTTCACGATTTTGCTTGGCTCGGCACTTCTTATGCTTCCATTTTGCATAAAAGACGGGCAGACTTTATCGTATATTGATGCACTGCACACCTCGACAAGTGCCGTTTGTGTGACAGGGCTTATCGTTAAGGACGTGGGCAGTACTTTCACGCCTTTCGGTCAAACGATTATCGCCATTTTAATTCAAATTGGTGGCTTGGGCATTTCCACAATCGGTGCGGGAATAATTCTTGCCGTTGGAAAAAAAGTTAGCCTTAAGGGCGTGAACATTATTAAAGAAGGCTCAAATTTAAGCACGAGAAAGGGGCTTATCGCATTTATTAAGGAAATTTTTATAACAACCGTTATAATTGAATTTATAGGGGCAGTTATCAGTTTTTCCGTCTTTATTCAAGATATGCATTTTTCAACGGCGGTTGGAATGAGTTTGTTTCACAGCATTGCGTCCTTTAACAACGCTGGGTTTGATATAATGGGTTGTTTGGGCAGTGAGTTTGCTTACCTTAACCTTGCACCTTATAAAGATAACGTTGTGCTAAATTTAACCACTTCGCTTTTGATTATTTTGGGCGGTATAGGGTTTTTGGTAATAAAGGACTTGCTTAACAGCAAATTCCGTTGGAAAAACTTTTCGATGCACACAAAAGTCGTTTTGTCAATGACGGTGGTTTTGCTAACGGGCGGAACGCTTTTATTAAAACTTACCGAAAAGGGCAATATATCTTGGCTTGGGGCTTTCTTCACTTCGGTTTCGGCAAGAACGGCTGGCTTTTCAACCTTTAATTTAAGCGAATTTACTGTTGCAGGCTTATTCTTAATTATATGTTTAATGTTTGTTGGTGCTTCCCCTGGGTCAACGGGTGGCGGTATCAAAACCACAACCGTGTTCGCTCTTTTTCAAGGCATAAAATCATCGGCAACAAACAAATCGGAAAAGGCGTTTAAATATTCAATGCCAAAAGATGCTTATAAAAAAGCGTCGGTAATCGCACTATTATCGCTTTTTGTAATTATTGTGGGAACGTTTGTCGTTGCTATTTTTGAACCACAGTTTACACTAACGCAAATTTTATTTGAAATGACAAGTGCTTTCGGCACGGTTGGGCTTTCAACCGGCATAACCCCGTCGCTTTCGGTGGGCAGTAAAGTTGTGAACGTTATTATAATGTTTATAGGAAGGCTTGGGCCACTTACCATTGCATCGCTTTGGTCGTTCTCTCGTGGCGAGGGTTATTATTATCCAGAGGGGAATATATCAATAGGTTAAAAGGACTTAAAAAGGAAAAGATTATGAAAAACAAAAAAATGACTTATGGAATTATCGGTTTAGGCAGATTCGGTATGGCTCTTGCACAAAAACTTTCGGGCATGGGTTCGGAAATTTTAGTTGCCGATAAAGATGAAAGAAAAGTTAGTTTAATGCGTGAACTTACTGAAAACGCTTTTATTACAAACGATTTGGAAAGAAAAACTCTTTCAGATATGGGCTTTTCTAATTGTGACGTGGTTGTGGTTTGTATCGGTGCGATTGACGTTTCAATTTTAACGGTTATGAAGTTGCAAAACTTGGGCGTTAAGCGTATTATCGCCAAAGCAACCAGCCCAGAACACGGCGAAATTTTATCTAAACTCGGTGCGGAAATTGTTTATCCAGAACAAGATATGGCACTCCGTTTAGCACACAGGCTTGAAATGGGGCAAGGTTTAGACTTTATTGAGTTAAGCGAATCAATCAAGGTTGCAACCTTTAACGTGCCAAACGATTTTGTTGGCAAAACTATTTTAGACGTTTCTTTAAGAGAAAACTTTGGCTTAAACATTATCGCCATTGAAAACAACGGCACTGTTGTTGACACAATCCGCCCAACTTACGCTTTTAAGGAAAACGACGTGTTATACCTTTGCGGAAGCAAAAAAGCAATCTTTGCCATTTCAGATTATCTCGAAAAATTGAAATAGTATAAAAAAAATTAAAACTCGGCTTTAATAATAGTCGAGTTTTTTAAATTATTTTTTCTCTTTAAGCGTTTTCACTCATAAGTTAATTATATCATAAAGTTATTTTTAAGTAAAGTGATATTGTTTGCGTTGCAAACAGTTATATTTTTAGAAAATCTAAAAGTTATATTTTGACATTAAGTCAAAGTTATATTATATTTGCCACAACTTTCCCGAAAGGGAAAATAAAACTTTGCGTAGCAAAATAACACTGCGATAGCAATATAACTTGCCGATAGGCAAATATAACTAGTGCGTCAGTAATAATCCCTATTACTGACGCACTACTTCGTGAGTGTTTTTATATTTTCTTAAAATCCAAGTGCTTTTTTAACTATATCGTTCTTTTCTAAAACACCAACTGATTTGTTGATAATTTTGCCGTCCTTATAATAAAATAGGGTAGGGATAACTTCAACCTTATGGTCAAGTGCAAGTTGCATTTCTTCATCAACGTTGGCTTTTGCAACCTTGATTTTGCCTGCATATTCGGTTGCAATTTGCTCTAAAATAGGTGCAATCATTTTGCAAGGGCCACACCAAGTTGCCCAAAAATCTACAACAACAGGAATTTCGCTTTTTAATACTTCTTGTTCAAAATTTGCTTTTGTTAATATAACTTCCATAATTTTTCTCCTTTATTTTTCTTTATAATAAAGCATACAGTGGCAAAACCCTTCAAACTGTGGGTCTGCGATTTGCTCTTTAAACTCTTTGCACATACACTTATAATCTTCGGTGCGGTTAAGCCTGCAAGGGCAATATCCACCCGTTCTTTTTAAGCCTTCTTTAATAGTTTCAACAACTTCTTTATTTGGGTTAAGTTTAACGCTCATTTTCTTTCTCGCTTTTTTTATTATTCTAACATAATTATATATAATAAATCAATATTTTAGTCAAAAAAAGAAGAGTTATTTTTAACTCTTCTTTTATTTTTGGTTGTTTTTAATTCTTATTTTGTTATTAATTCATAATACCAATCGCCGATTGAGGTTAAAACTCCGCTTATAGCAGAATCTTCATATTTATCAAGCCCCAATTCAGCAGGTATTTCTATCATTGTTTTACCTTCTATTTCAGTGCTTGAAATCGTGTGTAATTCACCAATTAAACCGTTTAGTGGAACAAGCACTGCAAACGCAATAACCAATCCTTGAACCAAACCGATGATTGCACCAAAACCCTTTTTCTTTATCAAATCTTTCTTAACAAAGATTTTGCAGATAGGGAAGATGATAAGCCAAGAAACAAAACGCAAAACGTTGAACACTAATATGAAAATCAATAGGCTTATTGCTGTCATAAGAGCCGAACTAATATCTAGCATTTCTTGTGGAACGTTTCCACCGCCTTCGCCTTCCATTGCGGTAAGCATTTCGCCAAGCGTTCCTTTACCCGTGTCGATTTCCATAACGATTTCTTTTATCATTGGCACCAAACAAACCGCACCAGCGATACAACCGATAATTAAAATCAAACGAAGAATTGAACGGTTCCTGCCTCTCATCATACCGAAAAGAGTTCCAAATAATAGAGCAACTGCCAATAAAATGATAACAATTATTGAAATATCCATTTTCCTTTCCTTCTTTTTGTATTTTTATTATATTGTTTTTTTATTAACAATATGTTTTTTCTTATTATTTATCTTTTAAACTGTTTCCAAGGTAAGTGCCAAAACTCAAAGGACTTTTTTTCTTTTGTTCAGAAAATCCGCTTGGTTTTCTATCTCTTCTTTTGTTGTTAAAGCCTTTGCCTTTTTTATTAAAGTCTCTTTTTCCTTTGCCGTCTTGCTTGTTTCTGCCTGCGTTATAAGGCTTTGCAAATTCATCTTTATCAAAAGGAACGATAACAACGTATCTATTTGGTTCTTTTCCTTCGCTCTTTGTGGTGCAAGTTTGACTATCGGATAGGGTAGTGTGGATAATTCTTCTTTCATAAGGGCTCATAGGCTCTAAAATAACTTCCCTTCTCATTTCGGTTGCCTTTTCTTCCAACTTTTTAGCAAGAGAAATTAAAGTGTCTTCTCTTTTTTCTCTATAGTTTTCACAGTCAACAACCACTTTTTTATAGTCTTTTTTGCCAATGTTCATGCTTGCACCGGCTAAAGTTTGGATTGCATCCAAAACTTCACCACGGTATCCGATAACGTTTGCTGAATCATTTGAAACAAGTTTAATAACCGTTTTATCGCCCTTTTCGTAAACTTCGGTGTTTACGTCAAGGTCCAAAAACTTTGCAATCTCTTTAACAAATTCAGCAGTTTTTTCTTTTTCATCAACAATTTTTTCTATTTCTACTTTTGCCATAACCTTAATTTTGCCGAATAAACCTTTAACAGGCTCTGCTAAAACGGTTATGTTTGCTTGGCTTTTTTCTAAATTCATTTCTTTTAAGCCTAATTCTATTGCTTCATCAATAGTTTTGCCAACAAACTGCATTTTGCTCTCCTTTTTTATATTTTTTTTATTTATTCTTTTTCTTAACCTTAATTTTACCTGTCAAAAAGTCTCCGCCTTGTTCGTGAGCAAACTTGTCGTCCTTATTTTTCTTTTCCTTTTTAGGCTCTTCCTTTTTAGGTTCAGGTTGCTTAACGTAAATTCTTCCACGAACTTTCGTGTCAGTCTTTTTGTTAGCATTTTCTTTTTTAAGTTGAATATCAACGATAACGTTAATCAAATAGGTTGTTGCAATACTTATAATCGAACTTACGACAATGTAAAGCGAGAACGCTGCCGTGTACATAAACGCAAACACTGCCATCATAATAGGCATAACCCATTTCATAACCTTTTGTGTTTGTGCACCTTGCCCGTCAACAGTTTGCAATTCCATTTGTGCTTTTTGTGAATTACCCATAACAAGTTGCATAAACAACGAAGATAATGCGGTTAAAGCAACTAAAATGTAATAGCCGTTTGGTGCGGTTTTTTCATAACCGAGTTTTGCGATAAGGTTATTATATCCATCCTTACCAATATTTGCACCGTTATAGCCGTGTGTTTGCTTAAAGGTTGACCAACTGCTTTCGATTGGGTGAGAAGTTAAACTATCGGTTGCCCAAATATTTTTAACCCAAAGGAATGATTGTTGTTCGTTTTTATAAGTTTGGGCAGACTTACTTTGTCTAATATCTAAAATAAACTTTTCCGCCGTCCAAACGTTTTCTTGATTTTCGTTAACAAGGTCTTTTAACTCGTTAAAAGTTTTACCGTTTACCTTTAAGAAATTGTTTTCTTCAGTCGCTAACTTATATCCGTCCTGACTTGCAACAGTTTCTAAAATATCTGCTCTTGGCTTAAAACTTTCTTTAATCCAAGTTTTTTGGCCGTTTTCTTCATAGAAAGTGTGTTCGTAAGTGATATAACTGTTTGTGGTTGTTAAAACAAATTTAGAATATGTTTTTCCATCTTTAATTTCATCAAAAACAATTTCATAATTAATATCAAATTCAGTATTATTAAAACCGTCAACTTCATCAATTTTATTATCTGAATTAGTATCATCACTTAAAATGCTTGCACAATCTACTATAAGTTTACCGTTTTTATCTCTATAAATATACCTTTCTTGGTCATCAACGTCAAAACCTGCATAAACAACGTTGTTGTAAGAGTTGCTCATATTATAAAAATAGGTCTTGTTTTGGAATTTTGAGTAATCGGTAAATGCATTAATTGCAACGATAAAGATAACAAGCGTTAAAATGGTTGGTAAGCAAGCCCCCCACATAGAATAGCCGTTTCTCTTGTATAACGCCATCATTTTTCTGTTATACATTTCTTTATTGTCTGCATATTGTCTTTGCAATTTTTCTAATTCTGGCCGCATCTCTTCCATTTTAACAGAGTTCTTCCTCATAGACGCTCTTGAAAAATAGTCAAATGGGAAGGTTAGCAATTTAAGAACAATTGTAAACACAATTACGCCCACTGCAACGTTTCCGCAAATAGATACTATCCAAAATATTATATCAACAATCCAACTGCCTGTACTTGGCTTGGAAAAATTTAAAATTTCCATTTTAATATACCCACTTAATTACGCTTTTTTTATCAGGGACCTTATCAAAACCGCCCTTACACCAAGGCGTGCATCTTAAAATCCTTTTTATCCCTAAAAACCAGCCCACAAAAAAGCCGTGTTTTAAAATTGCTTCCAAAGTATATTGAGAGCAAGAGGGGATATACATACATGTCCCTTTTGATAAATATTTCTGATAAAACCTTATCAATTTAACGCTTATAAATTTTAACATTTTTCTATAAATCCACCCTTAATAAAAAGATACTCCATATTCTTTTTAAAACTTTCAAGCGTATATTCTTCTTTTACTTTCGGTATAAAAACAAAAAAGAAGTTTTGTCTTAAATCCAAACTAAAACTTCTAAAAGATTCCCGTAAAAGACGTTTAATTCTATTCCTTTTTACGCTTCCGCCGTGTTTCTTACCCACGGCGAAGCCAACTTTCAATTCTTTTTGTTCAAAATAAATTAGTGTTAGGTCAGAACTAAACAGTCTTTTCCCTTTATTAAATACTAAATTGAAATCTTTTTCTTTTTTTAACCTAAACTCTTTTTTCATTTATTATGCAGAGAGTTTATGACGACCTTTATTACGACGTCTCTTTAACACGTTTTTACCGTTGCGTGTTTTCATTCTTGCTCTAAATCCGTGAACTTTACTTCTTTGTCTTTTTTTAGGTTGATACGTTTGTTTCATAATCTATCTCCTTAAACCTTTTGTTTTTAATATTTTTTTGCTTATATATTGTATATATAATTTTTTATTTTGTCAATGATTTATGCACTAATTCTTACAGGAAGAACTAAATATAACGAACTTTCTTTACCCACTGCAGTGATTGTGCAAGGGTCGATTGGCGTGTTAAGATTTATCGTTATAAATTCGTCATCAATTATTTTTAGATATTCTATAATAAATTTGCCGTTAAATGCGATTGTTAAATCTTTACCTGTTAGCATAACTGAAACGTTTTCGTTTACCACACCAATTTCAGATTTTGCACTTATTGACATCATATCTTCTTTAATATCAAACTTAACAACGTTATATCTATCGTTTCTTGCAACGATTGATGCTCTTTCAATACTTGTTAAAAGTGCTTGCCTATTAACAGTTAATTTATTTTCAAAATTTGCTGGCAAAATGTGGTTATACTTAACAAATTCGCCCTCAATTAGTCTGCTCATTAAAACAGTGTTTTCCACTTGAACGAAAAGTGAATTCTTTTGAATATAAATTTTAATCGTGTTTTCATCTTTATCTAAAAGTCTGATAATTTCGTTAAGTGCTCTTGCAGGTATAACAGCCTTAATGTTTTGGTCAGATAAAACTTGTTTTTTAACAACAGCCATTCTAAACCCGTCAAGAGCAACTGCTGTCAATAAACTATCGTTTATTTCAAATAAACAACCTTTTAAGATTGGCCTTGAATCGTCTGCTGAACAAGCAAAAGCCGTTTTTTCAACAATTTCCTTAAAATCTTTTTGGGTCAATTCTATAAAATTGCCATCTTCATCTTTTTCAATCTTTGGGAAGTTTTCAGCAGGGAAGATTTGAAGTTCGCTTTCAGAATCAGAATATTTAATTTTTAACTGACCGTCATAAAGGCGTGAAAGTTCAATTTGTTCTTTTTCAAGTTTTTTAACAAACTCAACAAAATATTTACCAACAACAACTGTTTCGCCTTCCATCAAAACGTCTGCTTTAATCTTCTTTTCAATGGTAAGTTCCATATCGGTTGCAAGCAAAGTTAAAGTATCGCCCTTTGCAGTAATTTTAATTCCTTCTAATATAGGGTTAGATGCTTTTACGCTTAACGCTTTGCTAACCTTTAACACTGCATCTGATAAATCAAGACCGTCACATATAAGTTTCATTTTTCCCCTCCGTTTATCCTTTATTTTAAGAAAAAAATCGTTATTTAAATTATACCCTTTTATTATATAATAAAAGGGAAAAAAAATCAAGGCTTTTTCTAATGATAAATTTGCTATTTTCCTTTTTTAGAAAAAACAAAAATTTTTAATTTTTTAATTTCCTTTGTATTGTTTTTTTTATTTATTTTTTAAATTTAAAAAGGTATTAGGTATAGTAGTATGGCGTTGAAAAGTTGATAAGTGTTTTTTCGTTATATAATCCTTAATGAAAAGATATGTAGATAAAACGTTTATAAAAAAGTTATAACTTTTAATTTTGTTTGATAACTATAAAAATTATTAAAAAGGTTAAAAAAAATTGAAAAATTTTTACCAATGTGTTATACTTTTTCTATGAAAAATTATTTTGAAAAATATAACATAAAAATTTCAAACGAAAAGATAGAAAAGTTTGAAAAATATTATCAACTATTGATGGAATATAACCAAAAATTCAACATAACTGCTATCACAGAGCGAGAAGAAGTTATTGAAAAACACTTTATCGACAGTTTATTAAACGTTGATAACGTTGACGGGAAAACGTTGATAGATATTGGTTCGGGAGGGGGATTTCCCGCTATTCCTATAAGGATTTTTAAAGATGACCTTTCGTTAGTAATGGTTGATTCCACGGGCAAAAAATGTGAGTTCTTAAAAGCCGTTGTTGATAACTTAAAACTTACCAACGTCAGCGTTATTTGTGGCAGAGCAGAAGACCTTGCAAAAGATAAAAATTATAGGGAAAAGTTTGATATGTGTTCTGCCCGTGCTGTTGCAAGACTTAATACTTTATGTGAATATTGTATGCCGTTTGTTAAAAAAGGTGGAAAGTTTATTGCTTATAAAGGAAACGCACAAGAAGAAATTGACGAGGCACAAAACGCAATCAAGATTTTGGGTGGTAAATTAGAAAAAGTTGATAACTTTTCTTTAAGCGATGCAACAAGGCAAATTATAACTATTAGAAAGGAAAATAACACGCCGGCAATTTATCCAAGGGGAAACGGAAAGGAAAGAAAAAAACCGCTTTAATTATGGAAATTATAAGAGAAAAAACAATTTGTGTTTCAGGGCATAGATATATTGGTAAAGACTTAAATAAAGAAAGAGTTGAGGGTTTTTTGGTTAAGTTAATCGAAAAAGGCTTTAACACGTTTTTGATAGGTATGGCCTTGGGTTTTGACACATTGTGTTTTCAGATTTTGGAAAGATTAAGAGAGAAAAACGACATTAAAATTATTGCCTGTGTTCCTTGCCCATCACAGCCCGAAAGATTTAATTTTAAGCAAAAAGAAGAGTATTTTAGGCTTTTATCCGTCGCTGATGAAAAGGTGGTTTTAAGCCCAGAATATACCCCTTATTGTATGCAAAAAAGAAACGAGTTTATGGTGGATAATAGTTTTGCTGTGTTGTGTTATTTAAACAGAAATTCGGGCGGAACGTTCAACACTGTAAACTATGCAAAAAAGAAAAACGTGTTTGTTATAAACGTCATATAATTAAAAAAGTTGATAAGTTTTTACTTACCAACTTTTCTTTTTTATTAACTTTTATAAAAACTTTTTATAGCCTTTTCCGTACTTAACGCATCTTGAAACACGGGATAGGGTTGCTGATGAAATATCAGTTTTAGAAATGATTTTTTCATAAGTTTCGCCAGAGAGCAAAAGTTTTCCCGCAACCACCCTTTGGGTCATAGAGTTTAATTCTTTTATGGTTAAAAGGTCGGAAAAAAACTCTTCACAATCGCTTATGCTTTTTAGTTTTAAAATTGCCGAATAAAGTTCGGTGTAATCTTGATTTGTTCCCATAATTTCACCTTACGCTTTTTGTTTATTAAGGTCACCGTCTTTTTCAGTTAAGTTTGACAAAAAATGCACCAGTTTTTCTGACTTTGGCTTTTCAAAAACTTGTTTTGGCTTGCCTTCTTCTTCAACAACACCGTCGTAAAGGAAGATAATTTTATCCGAAACGTTTTTAGCAAAACCCATTTCGTGGGTCACGATAATCATTGTTCTATCTTGACCTTTAAGAGAGCGGATAACCTTTAACACTTCGCCCGTAAGTTCTGGGTCAAGGGCACTAGTTGGCTCGTCAAAGCACAAAACTTTTGGGTTTAATGCAAGAGCACGGGCAATAGCAACACGTTGACATTGCCCACCAGAAAGTTCACAAGGATAAGAAGATGCTTTTTCAGTTAAGCCGATTTTTTCTAAAAGTGAAAGTGCGTTTTGTTCAATCAATTCGGTTTGTTCTTTTTTAAATTGATTAACCAGTTCCTTTCTATTTTTAAAGCCAAGCGACTTGTCTTTTTTAAGTTCTTTTTTGTATTCTTTAACCTTGTCTTTAAGTAAAAGAGTAGGTGCAAGAGTAATGTTTTTTAGCACGTTATATTGTGGGAAAAGGTGGAAAGATTGGAAAACCAAGCCAAAGTTAAGGCGTTTGTTTCTCAAAACCTTTTCGCCGTCTGATTTAGCCGTTTTGGCGTCAAAAAGCACTTCGTTATCTAAAATCATAACCCCTTCGTCTGGCGTTTCTAAAAAGTTAAGCGAGCGAAGAAGTGTACTTTTACCGCTACCTGATGGGCCGATAATAGATAAAACTTGCCCTTTTTCAAGCGAAAAGTCAATGCCTTTTAATACTTCAAAGTTAGAAAAAGACTTTTTAAAACCTTTAATTTCTAAATAAGCCATAATTTACTCCTTATAAAACGACAATTTCTTTTCTAAATAGCCGAAAAGAAGTGTTAAAATTCCGACGAAAACCAAGTAAAATGCACCCGAATAGAAAAGTGGCCAAATTGCTTGATAGGTAAATGATTTTGAAACCAAAATAATTTCCAAAATGCCGATAGAGTTTGATAAAGCCGTGTCTTTAACTAGGGTAATAACTTCATTGCCCATAGGTGCTAAAATACGCTTAAACACTTGTAAAAGCACGATTTTTGAGAAGATTTGACCTTTCTTTAAGCCCAAGACCTTACCCGCCTCGTACTGACCTTTTTGTATGCTTGAAATACCACCTCTAAAAATTTCAGAAAAATAACAAGCGTAGTTAATAATAAAGGCAATCAATACGGCGATTAAACCGCCAAAGCCTTCACCGTTTAGTTCTGCTGGACCAACACTCCAACCGAGTTCAAAATAGAAAAACTTGTTTACTTTTCCCCAAACGTTTATACCATCAATTTTTACCATATAGTAAACGATAAAAACTTGTAGCATTAAAGGTATGCCACGGATAATCCAAACAAAAATCCTTACCACAAATTTAAGTGGTGGGAACTTTGACATAGACCCAAAAGCAATAATAAGCCCTAATGGTAAAGAAAACAAAAGGGTAATTATAAAAATTAAACAAGTGACCTCAAAGCCTTGTAAAAGGCTTTGAGTGACTGACCAAAAATCCATAGTAAATCCTTGAGTAAAAAATTATTTTTGTGAAGTAAAGTCGGTGATTACTGAAGTTGAAAGGTTATACTTATCAGCAAGTTTTTGTAAATAACCGGTTTTAGCAAAATATTCTAACGTTGCGTTTACTTTATCTGTTAATTCACTGCCTTTTGCAAAGCCAACAGCATAATATTCAACAGCAATGTTAAGACCTGTGTTTTTAACTAAACCAGAATATCCACTGCCTGCTAAAATAGCATCTGCAAGTAAAACGTCAACGATAGCGTAGTCAACAAGACCTTCGTTTACCTTTGTCACAGCATCCATTTGTGATGCAAGTGCACTGATATCGATATTTACGTCGCCAGTTTTGTAAGAAGATGCAAGTGCGTCACCAGAAGAGCCCCTTTCAACTGCAATTGTTTTGCCGTTAAATTGTGCAGGGTCTGTGATTGCAGGGGTAGAAGACTTTCTTAAAATGCATTGTGCGTTTTGCATATAGTTGTAAGAGAAGTCAACGATTTGGTCTCTTGATTTTTTAACCCCGTCAACCGTGTCTTGACCGTTTGACGTAAAGCCGTTCCAAATACAATCGATGGTTTCTTCATGAAGGTCGATATACTTGTTTTCCCAAGTGATACACTTGAATTGAACGTTGTAGCCAAGTGCTTCAAAAGTCATAATTGCAAGTTCGGTGTCAAAACCAACCAAAACTTTGTCTTTTGTATAGTTCATTGGTTCATAAACGGTATAACCAACAACAATTGTGTTGCCTTTTCTTGGGTCAACAACAGAAGATTTTTCTTCTGCACAGCCAACTGCAAAAATTGCAACGCATGACATAAGCACTGTTAAAATTAGTGTTAAAACTTTTTTCATGATAGTTTCTCCTAAAAATGTTTTTTCACTTTACTCTAATAAAGTAATACCATTATACTTTATTACGCTAAAGAAGTAAAGTAAAATAAGGTAAAAAAATAAAAAAAATTAAAAAACCCACAAAGAGTTTTGCTCTGTGGGTTTTTATTTGCTTATAAATTATTAAATTACAGATGGTTTTGCCCAACTTGGGTTAAAATCCTCGGTATTTCCGTTATTACCTGCTTGTGGTGGGTTTTCAGTTGGTTCTTCTGGTTCGGTTGTAGGTGGGGTTTCGCCCGCTGGTTGGTTTTCAGGTGGGTTAGAAGGTGAATTTTCTGGTGGGGTTGATAACCCGTCGCCCTCGTTTGTGCCAGCACTTTCACTGCCGTTGCCACCACTTTCTCCGCCATCAGCAGAAAAATCGGTTATAATAAAATCAGAAACGCTTTTTTCATAGTTGCCAAACTTGTATTTGTTAGCAATTTGTTCGATTATGCACTGGTCGTCCTTTTTAACCTTTGCAAAAGTTTCAAGCATAGCGTTCACGTTATCACGAAGTTGGTTTTCATCTTCATCTTTGAAAACAACTCTTAAATAATTCTTTTGCTCTAAATCAACTTCTGTCAAACCAACGTCGCCATATTCACCGTTATATTTTTGGTAAAGAGCCATCAAGGTGTCAACAATAGCGTATTTTTCAGGTTCTGTAATAGACTTTGTTTTATGTAATGCAGATTTTTGCCCCCTTTCGCAACTTGAAGCAGAAACGTCATCAATCGTGCCTAAAACATATTCATTAAAATACTTTTCGCCGGCTGAATTTTCGCCAAAAGCAATCTTTTCGCCCTCTAAATCTTCCAAAGAAGAAACGGTCGATGCTGTGCTGCCTTTAACAAGGCAAACAGAGTTTTCTAAATAAGGGTAAGAAAAGTCGAACAACTCTTCATCAAAAAGGATAGCATCAGAAATTCCGCCCCAGAAACAATCTATTTCATTATTATTAAGGGCAGAGTAAACGTCATTTGCATCAGGGATAAATTGGTCCTTATCCTGTGGCTCAACCAACACAAATTCCACGTTATAGCCAAGAGCGTTAAAGGTCATAACAGCAAGTTCGGTGTTAAAACCCTTGAACGTATTTCTATACATATAATTTAGTGGTGCATATTCAATTACGCCAACTTTAATTGTGTCAACCCTTGGGTCAACAATAGCGTTGTTATCAATCTTTTTTTGTTCACAACCAGCAAACGAAAAAAGGCAACACACACTTAAAATAAGCGTTAAAAGAAAGGTTAAAACTTTTTTCATATTTTTCTCCTATTTCTAATTTACTTTATAATTTAAAAAAAGTAAAGGGAAAATAAGAAAATTTTTAAAAAACAACCCAAAATTCTTAAAAAAATCGCCTTATAATATACATTATATAATATAAAGGCAAAAAAAGACACAAAAACCCAAAAAAACAAAGCCCTTGAAAAATCAAGGGCTTTGAGTTTAACTAAACTGATTTAGACTGTTTAATTAGTCGTTTTTAGCCAAGTTTTTATAGGTTTCTAAACGAACTTTACTATCTTTTTCAGTCTTTTCAAAGAGTTGTTCAGCAAGTTCTGGACGAGCCTTCATAAGTGAAGCGTACCTTGTTTCGCCGAGCAAGAATGCTTTATAATCGCCAGTTGGTTCTTTGCTATCCAAAGTAAATGGATTTTTGCCTTCATCGATGCTGGTTGGATTATATCTGTATAATTGCCAGTAGCCACAATCAACTGCTTTCTTTTCTTCTTCTTGAGATTTGGTCATGTTGATACCGTGGTTGATACATGGTGCATAACAAATGATAAGTGATGGTCCGTCATATTTTTCAGCTTCAATAAGAGCGTTTAAGAGTTGTTGCTTGTTTGAACCCATTGAGCATTGAGCAACGTAAACGTAGCCATAACTCATAGCCATCATACCCAAGTCTTTCTTCTTAACTCTCTTACCTGCAGCAGCGAATTTAGCAACAGAACCTGTTGGGGTTGACTTACTTGCTTGTCCACCAGTGTTAGAGTAAACTTCGGTGTCAAGAACTAAAACGTTAACGTTTTCGCCACTTGCAAGCACGTGGTCAAGACCGCCATAACCGATATCGTAAGCCCAACCGTCACCACCGAAAATCCAGATTGATGGTTTAACCAAGCAGTCAAGGTTAGCCTTAATGTAATCTAAACCGTCAGCAGTTTCAGTTGCGATTGCTTCTTTAACCATTTCTGCAGCAACTTTAGATTTTTCAGCATCGTCTTTATCGTTAAGCCAAGCAGCAAAAGCAGCGTTGGTCTTTTCGTTTACGCTATCAAACGCCTTTCTCATATCTTCTTCGATTTTAGCACGACGAGTTGACATAGCAAGGTTCATACCATAACCGAATTCTGCGTTATCTTCAAAGAGTGAGTTAGCCCAAGCAGGACCTTTGCCTTCTTTATTCTTTGTGTAAGGGCAGGTAGGAGCAGAACCGCCGTAGATTGAAGAACAACCTGTTGCGTTTGCAACTATCATTCTGTCACCGAATAATTGTGTGACAAGTTTAACGTAAGGTGTTTCACCACAGCCAGCACAAGCACCAGAGAACTCGAAGAGTGGTTTGTTGAATTGGCTACCCTTAACGGTTGAAGGTTTGCAACCTGGGCAAGCAGAAACGTTAACTTCTTCAAGAGTTTCGCTAAATTCATAGTTAACTTTTTCAGTTTCAACGATAGAATTGAATGGAACCATTGTAAGTGCCTTTTCTTTTGCAGGGCAGATGTCAGCACAAACGCCACAACCCATACAGTCAAGAGCAGAAACTTGCATTCTATATTCATAACCCTTATTACCAATCATAGGTTTGGTCACGAAAGAAATAGGTTTTTGTTCGCCTTCCTTAATAACAGCAGGTCTGATACAAGCGTGTGGGCAAACGAAAGCACATTGATTACATTGGATACATTTTGTTTCATCCCACTTTGGAACGAGAACGGCAACACCACGTTTTTCGTATTGTGTTGTACCTGTTGGAACAGTACCGTCTGCGTTAAATGCTGATGAAGGGAGTTTGTCGCCTTCAAGAGTAAGGATAGGATGTACGATATCCTTAAAATATTTGTTGTCAGCAACTTCAGCCATAGGTGCACCGTCAGTTGCATCTTTCCAACTTGCAGGAACTTCAATCTTAACAAGGTTTGCTTCAGCACTTTCAATAGCGTTGTAGTTCATTTGAACGATAGCATCGCCTTTTTTAGCAAATGACTTATAAGCCATCTTCTTCATATAATCAACTGCTTGGTCGTAAGGGATAATGTTTGCAACCTTAAAGAATGCAGATTGTAAAATTGTGTTTGTTCTGCCTCTTAAACCTAATTCAGCAGCAATCTTAATTGCGTCGATAACGTAAAGGTTAATGTTCTTGTTAGCAATATCTCTCTTAACAGATGCTGGAAGCACGTTTTCTAATTCTTCAACTGTCAATGCAGAAGTGTTGAATAAGAAAGTACCGTTATTCTTAATGTCGCCCGTCATATTATAACGTGTGATATATGATGGATTAGAGCATTGTACGAAGTCAGCAGCGTCGATTAAATATGCTGATTGGATAGGTGTGTCACCAAAACGTAAGTGTGAAACGGTGATACCGCCTGATTTCTTACTGTCATAGAAGAAATAACCTTGAACGTATTTGTCTGTGTGGTCACCGATAATCTTAATAGAGTTTTTGTTAGCACCAACAGTACCGTCAGAGCCTAAACCCCAGAACTTACAAGAAATTGTGCCTTTTGGTGCAGCATCGTATTTTTCTTCAAAGTTAAGTGAAGTGTTGGTTAAGTCATCATAGATACCAACTGTAAAGTGGTTCTTTGGTTCAGCAAGTTCCAAGTTCTTATAAACTGAATAAATCATTGAAGGGTTGAATTCCTTGCTACCTAAACCATATCTACCACCAACAACCTTAATGTCGGTCATGCCTTTTTCTAATAATGCAGAGCATACGTCAAGGTATAATGGTTCACCAAGAGAGCCTGCTTCTTTAGTTCTGTCTAAAACAGCAATCTTCTTAACAGTCTTTGGTAAAGCGTCAACGAAACTATCAATAGCAAATGGACGATAAAGTCTAACTTTAAGCATACCAACTTTATGACCTTCTGCGTTCATCTTGTTGATTGTTTCTTCAACAGCGTCAGCACCGCTACCCATTAAAACAACAACGTTTTCAGCATCTGGTGCACCAACGTAATCGAATAAGTGGTAATTTCTACCTGTCAACTTATTAACCTTATCCATCATTTCTTGAACGATAGCAGGTGTTGCTAAATAGTATTTGTTAGCAGTTTCTCTGTTTTGGAAGTAAATGTCAGAGTTTTGAGCAGTACCTCTTTGAACAGGGTGTTCTGGGTTAAGAGCACGTGCTCTAAAATCTTCAATATCTTTCATATCAACAAGTGCTTTCATATCTTCGTAATCAATTACGTCGATTTTAGAAACTTCGTGGCTGGTTCTGAAACCATCAAAGAAGTGCAAGAAAGGCACTTTTGCTTTTAAGGTTGAAAGGTGTGAAACTAACGCCAAGTCCATAACTTCTTGAACCGAGTTAGAAGCAATCATAGCAAAACCGGTTTGACGGCAAGCCATAACGTCAGCATGGTCACCGAAAATGTTAAGTGAGTGTGCAGCAAGAGCACGAGCACTAACGTGGAAAACGGTTGGCAATAATTCACCTGCGATTTTGTACATGTTAGGAATCATGAGCAACAAGCCTTGGCTTGCGGTGTAAGTTGTGGTCAAAGCACCTGCAACGAGTGAGCCGTGAACTGCACCAGCAGCACCTGCTTCCGATTGCATTTCTGCAAGGCGGAGTTTTTGACCAAACATGTTTTCTCTGCCTGTTGCTGACCATTCATCTGCAACTTCTGCCATTGGTGAAGATGGTGTTATTGGGTAAATAGCAGCAACTTCTGAAAAGGCATAGGCAACGTGGCTGGCGGCGGTATTACCGTCGATAGTCAATTTTTTCATAAAAAATCCTCCATAAGATTATAGTAAAATAATTTGTTATATTAAATTAACAGTATCATTATAAACTCTTAATAAAAAATAGTCAACGAAAAAAGAAAATTTTTATTAAGTTTTTGGGCGAATATTAAATTTATGGCGATTAACTTTTGTTTTCGCTTGTAAAAAATTTTGACCTTTGGTATAATATCAATATTAAATTTTTGTTAAGGATGAAAAAATGCCACTTATTAACTTGGAAAACGTCAGTTTTTCTTACGACAACAATATAGACGTTATCAAAAACGTTTCCCTTTCAATTTTTGAAGGGGAATATATTGCCGTTATCGGACATAACGGAAGTGGCAAAAGCACGCTTGCAAAACTTTTCAACGGTCTTATAAAGGCTCAAAAAGGCAAAGTTGTTGTCGATGGCTTTGACTGTGCTGATAAAAAGCAGGTGTTTGAAGTTAGAAAAAGGGTGGGCGTTGTTTTCCAAAACCCTGACAACCAACTTATCGCTTCAATCGTTGAAGATGATATTGCGTTCGGCCCAGAAAATTTGGGGGTAAAAAGACAAGAAATCGGCAAAAGGATAGACTTTGCACTTTCGGCTGTCGGCATGCAAAAGTTTAGAAAATCAAGCCCATCAAGGCTTTCTGGCGGGCAAAAACAAAGAATTGCTATCGCTGGCGTTTTGGCACTTAACCCAAAAGTTTTGGTGCTTGATGAATCGACGGCTATGCTTGACCCACAAGGCAGAAACGAAGTGTTGGAAGTGGCAAAAAAACTTAACAAGGAACAAAAAACAACAATTATAAACATCACGCATTATATGGACGAAGTAGTTAATGCGGATAGAGTTTTGGTTTTAAACAAGGGCGAAGTCGTGCTTTCTGGCACGCCAAAAGAAATTTTTGCTAAAAAAGATAAAATCCGCTCGCTCGGACTTGAACTTCCTGTTTCAACAGTGATTGCAGACGAGTTAAAGCAAAACGGAATAGACTTAAATAGCGAAGTGTTGACCGAAAATGACCTTGTGTCTTCTCTTATCGGTTGGTCGGAGGGCTTATGCAAATAGACGTTAAAAATCTAACATACGTGTATAGCGAAAGTTCCCGTGACCTTTCGGTTAAGGCTCTCGACAACGTGTCTTTAACCATAAACGAAGGCGAATTTTTTGGCATAATCGGGCAAACGGGCAGCGGAAAAACCACTTTCGTTCAACACTTAAACGGGCTTATTAAGATAGCAAAAGACAAGGGCGAAATTCAAATAGGTGAATTTTGTTTGCAAGACAAGAAGTGCGACTTTAAGGGTTTAAGGTCGAAAATTGGTATGGTTTTCCAATATCCAGAGCATCAACTTTTTGCCGAAACCGTGTTTGAGGACGTTGCTTTTGCCCTTAAAAACTTTGAAAAAGAGTTAAGCGAAAGCCAAATGGAAGAAAGGGTAAGGCGGGCAATTGAACTTGTTGGGCTAAACTATGAACAAGTCAAAGACAAGTCCCCTTTTGAACTTTCTGGCGGGCAAAAAAGAAGGGTGGCGATTGCGGGCGTTATCGTTTCAAGACCGGAAATTTTGGTGCTTGACGAGCCGGCTGCGGGGTTAGACCCTGTTGGAAAAAGGGATTTTTTAAGTCTTTTACACTCGCTACACAAAAATTTTGTAAAGACTATTATTATCGTTTCGCACGATATGAATTTGGTTGCCGAACACTGTACGAAAACGGCTGTTTTTTCACACGGAAAAATTTGTGCAGTCGGAAGCCCAAAAGAAATTTTTTCTGATTATAACCTTATTGAAAGTTTGTCGCTTGACCTTCCAACAACGGCAAAAGTTGTTAGAGAGTTAAGCAAAAAAGGTATAAATATCGACTGTGATTTAACCGTTAAGGACTTTGTTAGGGCGGTTAAAGAAAGGGGGGCAAAGTTATGAAAGACGTAGCCTTTGGTCAATATTATCCAGCAACTTCTTTCGTTCACAAAATGGACGCAAGAATGAAAATTTTAGCCGTTATAGCATACATTGTTGCCGTCTTTATAGTTAAACAGTTTCAATTTATGGGCTTTGCCCTTTGCTTGCTGTTCGTTTTGGTCGCAACGGCGTTTGCAAAAGTGCCTTTTTTAAGGGTGCTTAAAAGCATAAAAGCCATACTCTTTTTAATCATTTTGTCGGGCATTTTGCAGTTGTTTTTTAACACGAGTGGCAAGGTGATTTTTGAGTGGCAATTTATTAAAATTACCGACGTGGGCTTGCTTAACGCAGGGTTTATAATCGCAAGGATTTCGCTTGTGGTTTTGGGGGCAAGTCTTTTGACCTTAACCACTTCGCCCGTTGAACTTGCAGACGGTATTGAAAGTTTATTATATCCATTAAAATTTATCAAATTTCCCGTGCACGAATTTGCTTTAATTATGAGCATTGCTTTAAGGTTTATCCCAACCCTTTTAGAAGAAACGGACAGGATTATTAAGGCTCAAAAAGCAAGGGGTGCAGACTTTGAAAGTGGCAATATTTTTAAGAAAATTAAGTCGCTTATCCCTATTTTAATTCCGCTTTTAATCAGTTCTTTCCGCCGTGCAGACGAACTTGCGGACGCTATGGATGCAAGGTGCTATTCGGGCAGTAAAAACAGAACGAGATATAAAAAATTGACCTTTACCTTTAGAGATTTGATAGGCTTTTTGGCAGTGGCTGGGCTTATCACGGGCATTGTGTTTTTAAATATTTCTGGATTTTTGGCGGTGGTGTTATGAGAATTAAACTTTTAGTTAGTTATGACGGCACTTCTTACTGTGGTTGGCAAGTTCAACCAAACGCAGTCACCGTTCAAGAAAAAATAGAACAAGCCATTTTTCAAGTGACGGGTGAAAAAGTTAGGGTGACGGGAAGTGGCAGAACGGACGCTGGCGTTCACGCTTTGGGGCAGGTTGCACACTTTGACACAAACTCTTCTATCCCACCAGAAAAGTTCTTTTTGGCACTCAATATCCATCTTCCAGACGATATAAAGGTTATCAAAAGCGAACTTGCCGAGCCGGACTTTCACGCAACCAGAGACGCTGTAAAAAAGACTTACAGATATTCAACTTACGTCAGCCAAAGTATACTTCCGTTAAGGGATAGATACGCCGTTCAAGTGGAAAAGATGCCCGATATTAAAAAGATGAAAGAAACGGCTTTAATTTTGCTTGGCGAACACGATTTTAAGTGCATGAGTGCAAGCGGTGGCGGGGCAAAAACCACAGTGAGAACTATTTATAGCATTGACATTATTGAAAAAGACGGGCAAATTGATTTTTACATTTGTGGAAACGGCTTTTTATATAATATGGTCAGAATTATGGTTGGCACACTCTTAAAAGTTGGCAGTGGAAAAATCAAAAAAGAAGACGTTATAAAAATGTTGTCAACGGGAAAGAGAAGTTTGGGTGGAAAAACTTTATCTGCCAAAGGCTTAACCTTAATGAAAGTTGAATATTAGTGAATTTTTGTGGTAAAAAGTCAAAAGCACCACAATATATAGACCGTGTATAAAAAATATACAAAAAATAAAAGAAAAAGCATAAAAAAGCCTTAAAAATGCTTGACTTAAATTGCAAAAAAAGTTAATATATTTAGGCGTTTATAAGGAAAAGTTCGGATATTTTTGAGATTAGCCCTCTCAACATTGCCTGTTTCGTGTACGGCAATCGAACGATTTTTATATAAAACACTTAACATTAAATACAATTTATAAGGAGAAAATCAATGAAAACTTACATGGCTCACAAAGAAACCGTGGAAAGAAAGTGGTATGTTGTTGATGCTGAAGGTCTTGTTTTAGGTAGGCTCGCATCTAAAGTCGCTGCAATTCTTCGTGGCAAAAATAAGCCAACTTTCACTCCAAACGTTGATACGGGCGATTTCGTTATCGTTGTTAATTGCGATAAGGTTTTATTAACCGGCAAAAAATTAGAAAAGAAATATTACACTTACCATACCGGTCACATCGGTGGACTTAAATCAATTCAATATAAGTCTTTAATGGAAAACAAAGCAGACTTTGTTGTTTACGAAGCAGTTAAAGGCATGCTTCCAAAGAACAG
Organism: uncultured Clostridia bacterium; assembly: GCA_904502225.1. GTDB lineage: Bacteria > Bacillota > Clostridia > Christensenellales > Borkfalkiaceae > UBA1259. The sequence continues at coordinate 14,976 of CAJGDO010000002.1, read as the reverse complement.
TTTAGGTCGTTCTATGCTCACCAAACTTAAAGTTTATCGTGGTGCAGAACACAACCATCAGGCTCAAAAACCTGAAACGCTTAAATTAGTTTAATTGAGGTGGAGATATGGCAAAAGCAACATCAAAGAAAAAAGTTCAATATTGGGGAACAGGCAGAAGAAAGAAAGCAATTGCTCGTGTTCGTCTTATCCCAGCAGGTGACGGTGCAATAACCATTAACGGCAAGTCTGTTGATGAATATTTGTGTCTTGACACTCTTAAACTTATCGTTCGCCAACCATTAGTTTTGGTTGAAGCAGACGCTAAATACGACGTTATCGTAAACGTTTGCGGTGGTGGTTTCACTGGCCAAGCAGGTGCTATCCGTCATGGTATCGCTCGTGCTTTATTGCAAGCAGAACCAGAAACGAGAGCAGCTCTTAAGAAAGCAGGTTTCTTAACCAGAGATTCAAGAATGAAGGAAAGAAAGAAATACGGCTTGAAAAAGGCTCGTCGTGCTCCACAATTCTCAAAGAGATAATTGGAAATCGATATTATCAAAAAACACAAAAAGCAAGGGTTTTTTCCCTTGCTTTTTTTTGGTTTTAAGTGGTTAAAATGCATAATAGACAAAAACCTTAATACCCAAACCTTAAAAGGTTTTTTGTTTTTCCTTAACCCTTTTTACCAAAGCATCGTGGTTGACAACGGTTGAAAGCATTTGTTCTTGGAGCGGGTGAGGGGAAAGAGTGGCGGGTTTTTCGGCTTTAACGTTTTGGCTTTGCGTGGTGCTTAAATTTTTAGTAAAAGATGATAAAAGCCCACTCAAAAGGTCGCCCGAAGGGGCAGGTTGGTTTTCAGTGGCTTGATTTTTTTGATTGGTTAAAGAAAAAAAGGAATTTAAAAGGTTAAAAATGCCGAATTTATCCATATAATTTGCTCCTTGAAAGAAAAAAAAGGTAAAAATAATTGCAAAACTTTTTTATATAAGGTATAATATATAGCGATATATTTTAAAATTAAGTTAGTTATAAACAGTATATTCGGTAAAACGACAAAAGTTTACCGAACTAGGTGGAGAATTTATGAAAAAATTATTAGCCAAAATAGTTTGTGCAATGCTAGTTTTAGTGCTAGGTATAGCAACCCTTTCGGGCTGTTCGGAGGGTAGTTGGTCTGGCAAGGTGACCTTGAAAAACAGTGGCGAGGTTTGGAGCAACGGCGGGTTTATTGCTGAAACCGAAAACTATATCTATTTTATAAACGGTCTTGGCGTTTCAACTTCTAACAACAAGATGGGCGAACCTTTGAAAGGTGCTTTGATGGTTGCTGATAAAAACGACTTGTCTAACTCTGAAATCGTTGTTCCAAAACTTATGGTTGCTTCAGACTATAATATGGGCGTGTTTATCGATGGCGGTTATGCTTATTACGGCACACCAAGCGTGGAAAAGAACTCTTACGGCACAGTTTCAAAAAGCAAAATGATGTTTATGAGAACCAAACTTGATGGCAGTGGCAAAACTGATGAATTCTTTACCATAAACGCTCTTTCAACCGAATATAGAATCGTTAAGGCTGACAACACCGTTTACATTTATTATTTTGAAAACAATGCACTCTATTGCTACAACACGGCAAAAGACACCAAGTCAACCGTTATCAAAATGGACAAAACGGCAAACGGATACACTTTGGATGCTTTGACTTTTGTTAGTAGCAGTGATTATAACGGTGTGGTTGCATACTTTACCGCAACGGTTTATACAGATAAATACGACAAAGATAACGCAGACAAGGCTGGTTATGAAAGAACCGTTGCAACTTATAACGAAGTTTATGCAGTTATTGCTGGCAACAACACGCCAAAGAGGGTTGCAACCGGTCAAATCAACCAAGAAAAGTATAACGAAAAATTCCAAATTTCTTTAATCCATAACGGATATCTTTTCTATAGCAAAACCACAAATGGAACGACCAAGTATTATGCAATCAGCCTTGCTGATGCAAGCGAACCTGCAAATTGGTCAGAGAAAACAAAAAATACTGAAATTATAAACAAAGATTATATCAAGTCAACCAACCTTTTCAACGGTTCACTCGATAAAGTTTACGTTGTGGGTGAAACCAACGTTTATGAAACAACGGCTTTGACAAAAGATGCAATGACCAAAAAACCTATTCTAACAAAAGATGACGTTTTGAAATTGCTTTTTGTTAGAACCGAAGGCGGGGTTGAATATTTATATTATTACAACGAATCAAGCGAAATTGCTAAAATCAATTTGGAAACCTTGGAAAAAGAAATTCGTGTTTCTGACGCAAGCGTTGAAACAAGTTGGTATATGCCAAAAATTATAACAGTCGGTCAAGGTGATGATGCAAAAGATTATATCTTCTATTGCGATAGTTCGCTTTTAGGAAAGTCTTATATTGAATATATTGACCTTGCAAGCGAAGTTGAAGAAAAAGACACCGATGAAGACGGCAAAACCGATTTGTATTTCTTAAAAGAAGAAAACGCTAAAAAAATCGGCAAAATGGCTGACAGCGACAGGGCAGACATTGTTTCTGAAAAGATTGACAAACTTTATCTTCCAGAAGGCGGACTTGGCGACGATGCTGAAAAAGACGCTGAATTTATGGAAGAATATAACAAAGTATTAGACGAATATAACGCTCTTGGCTCAATAAAAGGCAAGGTTAAAAATATTCAAGAAGATAAACTTGCATATATCAAAAAAGCCCTTGAAGTTATTGAAAAATACAAAGAGTTAGACGGCATTATGGTTTGCGTTGACACTGAAGAAGCAAAGGCTCTCGGCTTTGACGTGAAATACCAAGCAGTTAAAGATTACTTCAAAAAGTTCAAAAACAGTTCTAATAGAGAAGTTGTCGATGACCTTATCGCTGACAACTTGAAAGCATACTTAACAAAAGCAGAAGAATTGTTTAACGACTAAAAAAACTAAACAACAAACGCCTTGCTAAGCCGAGTCCCTACAAGGGATTCGGCAATTAAATAAATCCTTACGGATTTGTGATATTCGTCTAATGACGAGTGAGATTGCCTTACGGCAGTTATATTCGCCTTACGGCGAGTTAAGGATTTATTTAATATAACTTTGGCGATAGCCAAAATATAACTGCTTACGCAGTTGGCGTTCGCTTCGCTCGGCTAAACTGTTTACTGCGTAAACAATATCACTTTTAGACACACGGCTAAAAATACAACTTTTTTATTTTAAGATTTTGTGGATAAAGAAAAGCCCACCATATTTCGCCTTAAAGCGAAGTATAGTGGGCTACACTTTTGTATTAAATTAAAATTCCCTTATAGGAACGCCCTAAACGCAAGGCGTTTTCTTTTTGCAATTTTATTTTTTTGCCCTTTCCCCGAACTTTGTAAACAAACGCACGAATTTTGTACAAAATTTATTATGCCCAAAAACAATGTCGAAAAACAGTGAAAAACATTAGAAAAACACTAATAATGTAATTTTGTAAAATATTCGACATTTATTTTACAAATATGATAAAAAACGCTTGCAATAATAAAAATATTATAGTAAAATGCAAATATAAAGAGAAAAGGAGCGTTTTATGCAGAAAAGAACGGTGTTTTTATTGCAGGGTACCAAAGAGCAAAACGAAGAACTAGCAAACTTGTTTTCTACCACCGAAGATTATTCCGTTATTGGCTGTGCCACCGATGGAATTTCGGCTTTACCTATGATAGAAGAAAAGAAACCTAAAATTTTAGTTATGGATTTGGTGCTTGTGGGGTATGATGGCATAAGCGTTATTTACAAAATCAAACAAATGAAGTTAAGCGTTAAAATTGTTGTCGTTAGTGCTCTTATGAGCGAAGAAGTCGTTGCAAAGGTTATGAGTGCTGGGGCAGATTATTTTATGGCAAAGCCTATTAACTTTTCGGCTTTGATTGAAAGGTTGAACGAGATGGATGATAAAGTGGAAACAAGGCCAAGAGAGGCAAAAGAAAGTTTCCACGAAATGAGCGTTGAAGAAAAGGTTAGCAGAATTTTTATTAACGTTGGAATCCCGCCACATATAAAAGGCTATTCGTTTTTAAGGGAAGGCGTGCTTATGGCAATTAAAGAACCTGAAATTATCAACAACATAACCAAAAAACTTTATCCATCGATTGGCGAAAAATACCAAACGACTGCAAGCAAGGTTGAGCGTGCAATTCGCCACGCAATAGAAGTTGCTTGGAATAGGGGAAGGATTGAAAGCATTAACTCAATTTTGGGCGTTCGTGCATATATTGGTGCGGAAAAGCCGACAAATGGCGAATTTATAGCACTTATTGCCGATAAAATGCTACTTGAAAAAGCATAGAAAAGACAATAAATAAAGAAAAAATAAAAAAATATTAAAAAAATTAAAAATTTTTATTAAAACAGTTTACAAATTCTTTATAGGTATATATAATATAGCAAGCAAAGATATTAACGCTTTGAGCAAAAGAATAATATATATGATATATACGGAGAATTTACTATGCCAGGAGATTATATCAAGTGCCCAAGATGTGAACTTAATTACATTAAAAGGGGCGAAGAGTTTTGTGCAGTTTGTAAAGCAGAATTGAAGAAGGGCCCTCAACTCGTTTTTGCTGTTGATGATGAAGATGATGGCGAAATGATGGACCTTTGCCCAGTTTGCCACCAAAACCCTATTAGACCGGGTGAAAAGATGTGCTATAAGTGTTTGGAAGAAAAAGAATATAAGGAACGCTCTGATGAGTTAGATGACGATTCTTGGAAGGAATATCTAGACGCTGAAGAAGAGGAAGAAGAGGAAGATGAAGAAATGCTTTCTCTTAACAAGTTAGCCGAAGAAGAAGGTGACCTTGAAGAAGAAGAGGAAGAAGAAATCGTTGAAGAAGAAGAGGACGATTTTGATATTCCAGACATTGACGAAGCCGACTTTGAAGATGATGAAGACGACGAAGATGATGAAGACGAAGACGGCGAAGAAGTTGAAGATTTTTAAATAAAAGGTATAGAAAAGAATTTTTAGTCAATATTTAATATATGATTAAAAGTTCTTTATCTTTATCCGAAGTAAAATCAAGCATCAAAAAAATGCAAGAAAAATCGGTTGCGGTCACATTAAACCTTGGCAGGAACAAAGTGATAAGTTTTGTTGGCAAGGTTAAAAGCGTTTATCCCGCACTATTTACCGTTTGCCCTGTTGACCAAACGTTTAAGGGCAAAACCACCTATTCTTATTCAGAATATATGTGTGGCAGAGTTAAACTGAAAGAAATAAATTTAGAAGGCGTGGAATAGTCTATAAAAAGCGTTGGCAAAACCCAACGCTTTTTTCATTTTCCTAAATAGCATAATGTTAAAAGAGAAATAATATAATGTAATATAATTTTATGTTTTGGAGGGGAAAATGGTAGAGCCTGTTTTTGAAAAAATTACGTTTGAACAAGCGTTATCTGAAAAAAAAGAACAAATTAAGGTTGAAACAAAATCAACCTTGTTAAATGAAGAGTGCGTTAGCGTGCTTTCAATATCGCCATTTTGTTTTGTGGAAAACGGCGAAAGTTTAGACGGGAAGATAAAATATAACGGAAAAACAAACTTTTACATAACTTACGTTGACAACGAAAACAACCTAAAAAAGAGCGAGTGTGCCGTCGATTTTGACGGGGCGTTTGACTTGAGTGCGTTGGGCGTGGCGGAAGATATTAAGTCGAGCGTATCTGCAAAGATTGAAAAGGTTGAATATTCGCAAACGGGGGCTTACCTATCGGTAAGTGCAATTATAACAGTTTATCTTGCTTGTCAAAAATCGCACAGTGTCAGTGCGTTGGTGGGTGGGGATAACTTGTTTGTTGATAAAGTGGAAAACAACTGCCTTGTTTCGCTTGGCAAGGTTAAAAGCGTTTACCCTATTGAAGAAGAGTTTGAACTTTCATATCCCGTTGAACAAGTGTTGTGCCACACGGCAAAAGGCGTTATTACGGCAACCCAATGCGGTGTTGGAAGCATTATCGTTGATGGAGAAGTGCTTTTATCAATAGTATGCTTGCAAAAAAATGAAAAAAGGGATATAATAAGAGAAAATAGGGTGTTGCCGTTCAGAATGGAAATCGAGTGCGAGGACGCAATGCCAAATATGTTATCGGTTGCAACCGTTAAAGAAAAGTCGTTTAGAACGGACGTTGGCGTTGATGAAGAGCGTGGCGTTAGCGTGGTTAATGCATACGTATCTTTGCAGTTCGAGGGCGAGGCTTTTTCGCAAAATGCATATTGTCACGCCAAAGATGCGTTCTGCACGGAAAAGAATTTAGAACTTGTCAGTGAAAACTGTTATTCTTGCCAATGCCAAGAAATAAGAAGTTATAACTTTTCGGTAAGTGGCAAAGGCTCTACAATGGAAATTCCGCTTGGGGCTAGCGTTGTTTGCTGTTGTTTAGAAAACGTTAATATCGTTGGGCATAATAGAACGGCGGACGGCTTAAACGTTGTGGGCGAATATTTTACCACAGTGTATTTTAAGGACACCGACAACAAAGTTTTTACAAGAAAAATAGAGTTTGCGTTTGAAAACTTTATCGAGGGCGAGTTTGGTGAAAACACCGAGTTCTGCTTTAATGCAAAAGCATTTAAGACAACGGCAAAAATCGTGTCTTCAACCGAGTTGGAAATTTTTGGTGAAGTGTTTTTAACCCTTTATCCAACCCAAAAGGTTCAATATAAAGTTGTCAGCGACATTAAGTTTTTAGAGGATAAGGAAGAAAACCCTTTCCCAATAAGCGTGTATATCGCAAGGTGTGGTGAGGACGTTTTTGCACTTGCAAAAAGGCTTAATCAATGCCCAGATAAGATTAGGCAAACCAATAAAGACTTGCAATTCCCGTTGAGCGGAAATGAAAGGATTGTAATTTATAGACAAAAGTAATATAATGTAGCATAAAAAAGGAAATACTTATGAAAAAAGTGGTTATCAAAGCTCCAGCAAAGGTCAATCTTACCCTTGACGTTTTGGGGGTGGAAAACGGGTATCATAAAATAAAAACGCTTGTCAGCACCATTGACCTTTATGATACAATCACAATAAAAAAGAGAAAGGACAGCCGAATAAATTTGATTATGAAAGGCGTTCCTGTTAATTGCGAAACAACCGAAAACAACGCTTATAGGGCGGGCAAGGCCTTTGCGGATAAATATAAGACGTTGGGTGTGGACATTATCGTGAACAAAAAAATTCCCGTTGGGGCTGGGCTTGGCGGTTCAAGTGTAGATATAGCAGGCGTGCTTAACGGAATGAAAAGGCTTTATGAAAAAGAAGAAGTTTTATCACTTGCAAACGAGTTGGGTAGCGATTCGGGATACCTTTTAGACGGCGGTTATGCCGTTTTGACGGGAAGGGGCGACAAGGTTGATAAAAAGGATATAAAAGAAAAGTTGTATCTTCTTATAATAACTGATGACAAGTCGATTACCGCAAAAGAAAGTTATAAACTTTTTGACAAGCAAGAAAAAACTTATAAGCCTTGCACGGCAAGTGCTGAAAAAGCACTTAAAGAAAATGACTTTTATAGGTTTTGCTTGATTTTGAAAAACGACCTTACAAGTGCATCTGCAAGCAAAGTTGAAGAAATTAAGGCAAACTTAATCGCACTTAAAAAAGCGGGGGCATCAGCACAAATTATGACGGGAAGCGGAACTGCCGTTTATGGAATTTTCCCTTCAAAAGGTCAAAGACAAAAGGCTTATAAAAAACTTTATCCGCTTTATAAGAAAAAACTTATAAAAGCACAAACAGTTTAAAACAATTTAATAAACCAAAAAAAGAGAACGCCGTTGGGGAAACCCGACGGCGTTTTAAGTTTAAAATCATTGTATAAAAATTAAAGGATATGTCAATAAACAAAGGGCAAGCAAACAAAGTTTAAGATAAAGGTGGAAAATCAAGATGAAAAAAGCGTGCATAAGTTTTTTGTTTATAGCCATAATAGTTTTGTCGGGAATAGGTCTATCGTCTTATCAGGGTGGGCAAAACACACAGTATCTTCGGATACATATTCGTGCCAACTCAAACCTTTCAGTTGACCAACAAGTTAAATACCTAGTTAAAGATAAGGTCGTTGACTTTTTAACGCCTTATATAGCCGAGTGCAACACCAAAGAAAAAGCCCAAAAAATGCTTTCTGACAACTTGGAAAATATAGAGGGTGTTGCTTTGACCGTTTTAAAGGCAAACGGCTTTAACTATTCGGTAAAAGCGAGCGTGAAAAACGAAAAGTTCCCAACACGATATTACGAAGATTTGTGTTTGGAAAGCGGGTTTTACGACGCTTTAATTTTAGAACTTGGTGAAGCAAAAGGCGACAACTGGTGGTGCGTGGTTTATCCGCCGTTGTGCTTTACTGGCGAAGGGCAAAACTATAAGTATAAAAGCAAGATTTTGGACATTATTTTTGACTTTTTTGATAAGGAGAAAAGATAAATGAAAAAAATTTTTAAACTAACTGCAATAGTTTTAATGTTTTTGAGCATCGGCATTTTTGCGGGGGCTTATACGCCAACCGATAACAGCCAACCGCTGACGGCTTACGCCGCCGTTATTTCACAAGGTAGCCGTGGTCAAACTGTAAAAACTATTCAAACCAAACTTAAAAATTGGGGATATTATAAGGGGGCTATTGACGGAATTTACGGGGCAAAAACCAAGGAAGCCGTTAAATATTTCCAAAGAAAGAACGGGCTTAAAGTCGATGGTGTCGTTGGCAATCAAACGCTAAAAGCACTTGGCATAAGCACGACAAGTTCTTCACAAGGCTCGTCAAGTTATACCGATGCAGACGTTATGCTTTTGGCAAGACTTATTTACGGCGAAGCAAGGGGGGAAAGTTACGTTGGGCAAGTGGCCGTTGGGGCAGTTGTTCTAAACAGAATTAAAAGTGCGTCTTTCCCAAACACTATGGCGGGCGTAATTTACCAAAAATATGCGTTCACTGCCGTTGATGACGGGCAGATTAACTTAACGCCAAACGCCACCGCAAAAAAGGCGGCACAAGACGCTATGAACGGTTGGGACCCTTCTTACGGGGCACTTTACTATTATAATCCTGCAACGGCAACAAGCCAATGGATTTTTTCAAGAAAAACCACGGTCACAATAGGCAACCACGTTTTTGCAATTTAAGGGGGAATTATGGAAAAAAAGAAAAATAACGCCGTTGAAAAGGCTGAAAAAATGCAAAAACCAAAGAAAAAACAATCTTCAAGTGGCTCAAATACAAAAAATTCACAAAGCCAAGAAAAACTTTCTAAAAAGCAAGAAAAAAGACAGTTAAAACAACAATTAAAGGCAGAAAAAAGGGCAAAAAAACAAAAATTAAAAGAAGAAAGGCAAAAAATTAAAGCACAAAAACGCATTGAAAATGCAAAACTTCGTGCCCACAAAAAAGCCGAAAAACAAAAGGCTAAAGCCACGCGTTTAAGAGAAAAGAAGAAAAGAAAGCAAGAAAAATTAGAGCAAAAACAAAGGATTTTAGAACAAAAAAGAGAGAAAAAAGAAGCCTTAAAAAAGGAAACTAAACAAGAGCGAAAAAACAGAAAACTTTTAGAGAAGAACGCAAAAAAAGAACAAAAAATTACGGCTAAAAGAGAAAAACAACAAAAAAGAGAGCAAATTTTAGCCCAAAAACGAGCAAAAAAACAAGAAAAGAAGAAAAAAAGACAAAAAAATAAAGGTTTTGGTGGGTGGCTTGCTGCAGTTATTTCACTTGGCGTGGTGTCTTTGGTGCTTGCATCAGTTTTAACCTATACGCTTTTGATGCCATCAACCACTGACACAATGTTAGAAAGTTCTTACCAAAAGTCTTTTTATAGCACGGTTGAGCAAGTTGATAACATTGACTTAAACTTATCGAAAATTCTTGCAAGCAAGGACAAGTCGGCAGTGCAAAAATATTTGGTGGACACGGCAATCAACAGCGAACTTGCCGAAAATGAAATTCAACAACTTCCACTTCACGACCAAAGCAAAGAATATATTGCAAAAATGATTAACCAAATTGGCGATTATGCAAAATATTTGAACAACAAATTACTTGACGGGCAGGCTTTGACGGCAAAGGATAGGGAAAACTTGCAAAATTTATATTATGCTAACCTTGACTTTAAAAACGCTTTGCAAGAAGTTATGAAAAATATGGGAAACGGCTATTCTTTTTCCAATCTGGAAAACGCCAAAAATAAGGACGTTTTGCTTGAAAGTTTAAACCAACTTCAAAACTTATCCGTTCAGTATCCTGAACTAATTTACGACGGGCCGTTTTCAGACGGGTTAGACCAAAGGGAAATTAAAGGGCTTTCAACAAATACGGTAAGTTTTGACAAGGCAAAAGAAAACTTTGTTAAGATTTTTAACGATTATTCGTTTTCTAAAATAGAAAGTGCAGGTAAAACCGATGGCGATATTGTTTGCTATAATATTGAAGCCGTTTACGAGGGCGAAAGACTTTATGCACAAATGTCAGAGCGTGACGGGAAACTTATAATGTTTTCATATGCGGGCAGTTGCGAGCAAGTTGGTGTCGAAAGGCAAACGGCAATAGAAAAAGCACAAGCATTTTTGAAGAATATGGGCTTAACCAATATGAAAGAAGTGTGGTTTAACCTTGCAAACAACGTTTACACCATTAACTTTGCAAGCGAGCAAAACGGCGTTATTTTATACCCTGATTTAGTTAAGGTAAGAGTTTGTGCTGAAACGGGCACGGTAATCGGCATTGAAGCAAAAACTTATTATACCAACCACACCGATAGAAATGTTGGCAGGGCAACGGCAAGCGTTCAGGACGCAAAAAGCCAAGTGTATGACGGCATAAACATTGAAAGTTCAAGGCTTGTTGTCGTACCTTTTGGGCAAAGTGGCGAAAAACTTTGCTATGAGTTTTCGGGCGAGTTTGAAGGGCAAACCTATTACGTTTATATAGATGCAAACACTTTGCACCAAATTGAAATGTTTAAGGTTATAGAGTCCACTGAAGGCACGCTTTTAATGTAAAAGTATAAAATAGCATTGTTTGACAATAATAAAATAAAGGAGAAAAAATTATGAACAAAAACATGTTGACAACTAAAGAAGCAACGCTTATTTCAGACCTTTTGACAATGGAAGAAAGTGCTTGCAAAAAGGCAAGGCTTTATTCAAGAACGCTAACTGATGAAAAGTTGGCAAACACTTTTTCAAAAATTGCAGATAATCACGAAAAAAGATTTAACGCACTTTTTGATTTGTTATAATAGGGGGGAATATGAGTAATTATAAAGCAGATATAACGCTAAATGAAAAAGACAGTTTACAAGATATGCTAAACATTGAAAAAAGTTTAGTTAAAATTTATTCAACGGCAATGACCGAAGGTTGCTCAAAGGGTTTTAGAACGCTTATTCAAGAGCATTGGCAAGAACAGGCTGATGACCAAATGAAGGTTTTTTGCCAAATGACCGAACACGGTTATTACCAAGTGGAATCGGCACCTGAAACAGTTTTATCAGAGCATAAAAACAAGTTTTCAAAGGTCAAAACTCAATTAAGTTAAAAATAAAAGGCAAAGTTTGACTTTGCCTTTTGTTTTTATGTAAATAATTTACAAAAACACTTGAAAAATGCTTAAGGATAATGTATGATAAAACCAAGTTGTTAAAAAGGTGTTTTATGAGCGAGTTAAAAAAGGTTAAACTACCAATCAGAGCCGTTGATATGGGCAAAAACAGCAATCTTCCCTTTCTTTATGATATAAAGGAAAGAGAATCGCTTTTTGTTGCACAAAAGGTAAATGATGAAAGCGATTTATGTTTAAGCGATAAGACCAACTGTTCAACTTTTCCGTATAGCGAGCAGAACGGATATGATAGAAAGTTGGTTTATAGCGATATTGATGCCATCGCTTTAGAAAACGAATATTTGATTGCAACCTTTACGCCACAGTGGGGCGGAAAACTCTGGTCGCTTTTTGACAAAAAGGCGGGCAAAGAGTTGCTTTTTAACAACCACGTTTTTAGGCCAGCCTATCTTGCGTTAAGAAACGCTTGGTCATCGGGCGGGGTGGAGTGGAATTTTGCCCAAACGGCAGGCCACAACGCTTACACTTGCGATAAGATGTTTACAAACCTTATTTCAAAAGAGCAGTCGGGGTTAGGGTGTCCTGTTTTAAGAATTTATAACTATGAAAGGATAAGGCAAGTGACTTATCAAATGGATTTTTATTTGCCAGACGGCTCAAAATTTTTGCATTGTAGAACAAGAATTGTCAATGAATTGCCTTATCAAACTTACGCATATTGGTGGTCGAACATAGCCGTGCCAACTTCAAAGGGGGCAAGGTGCATTTTCCCTGCCGACACGGCGTTTACCACGGAAGGCTCGATTTCGGCTATTTCAAGAGATGAAATTTCGGTTGTGGAAGTGCCTGTTCCAGTTTATAATCATACGGACATAACCTATGCGTTAAACAATAAAAAAGCCAAAGACTATTTTTTCAATATTAAAAAAGATAGGCGAAAATATATTGCCCAAGTTGATGAAAACGGCTATGGCTTATGTCAGTTTTCAACCCAAAAATTGCAAGGGCGAAAACTCTTTGTTTGGGGTGTTGGCAAAGGCGGAGAAAATTGGCAAGAATATCTTTCTGGCGATGACGGGTTTGGCAAATATCAAGACGGAAAATACTGTGAAATTCAATGTGGCGTTGGGAAAACTCAATATGAAGTTATACCTATGCCAAAAAACGAGTGTTGGGAATGGGTTGAATATTACGGTGCTATACAAATTGAGCCAAAGCAGGCTTTTGGGGATTGGAAAGTTGCACAACAAGCGGTTGAAAGAGAGATTGAAAGTCAAATAACCGAACAAAGTGCAGAAAAAGAACTTGTTGACACACAAAAAATGGCAACCACAAGGCTTGGCGAAGTTTATATGCGTGGTGAAGGGTTTGCTCAACTTGAAAATATTAGAAGAAGAGAGGCGGGCGAGAAAGTTTTATCAGAGCATTTAGATTTTGGGACAACGAACGCCGAACAAGAAATGTGGATAAGTTTGGTTAAAGATGGCACGCTTAAAAGCAAAAACACGGTGGATAGTTCGGTTGCACCACTTTCTTATCAAAGAAGTCAAGAGTGGCAAGACCTTTTACGCTTGGCTATAAAAAATAAGGATAAAGATTTTTGGCTTACATATTATATGCTTGGCTGTGCGTTGATTGCTGAAAGAAAGTTTGGCGAGGGCAAGGAACAGTTAGAAAGGTCGATTGCTTTAGAAAAGAACGCTTGGAACTGTTTTGCTTTATCGCAATATTATATGATAAAAAAAGATTATGAAAACTGTTTAAAGTTTGCGTTAGAGTCGGTAAAGTTTAACCCAAAAGAAATTGAACTTGTTAAAAAAGCAACGGTTGCTTTTGACTTGGCGGGCAAGTGGGCTGAACTTAAAACCTTTATCGAATGCCTTGATAAAAAAACGCAAAAAGTGCCAAGGGTGGTTTTGCAATATTGCAAGGCACTTATCAACCTTGACCAACTTGAAAAGGCACAAAACTTGATTTATAAAAACGGCGTGGCGTTGGAAATACCCGATATGAAAGAAGGGGAATTAAGCCTTTCTAATTTGTGGGAAGCAATAGCGGAGAAAAAAGCCAAAAAATCGGGCGAAGAGTTTGACCCGAAAAAAGTTGATATTCCAAACCAAATAAACTTTAAGATGGACGGCGAATAATTAAAAAAGCCCTTGCAATAAGGGCGTTTCCCATAGGGATTTTTTAGGGCATTATAAAAGGCTAACGAAAATTTTTTCGTTAGCCTTTCTTTTTCGTCTTGTAAAATACACGACTTTGCTTGCCAAAGTATAGTGTGCTACACTTTTGCTTATATATACCATTTTTGGGATAAAGTTTTTGGTATTATAAAACAAAAAGGAGCAATTTATGGATAGAATTTATACGGGTTTTGAATGTTTAGACAGGCACTTAAAAATTTATAAAGGAGACTTAGTGGTTATAGGAGCAAGACCTGCAATAGGTAAAACGTGTTTAATGTGTACTATGATAGAAAAAACCATAGATAAACAAAAGACTTTATTTTTTACTATGCAAACGAATAAGCACAAGGCAATAGAAAGGCTACAACTGTTAAATGTTAAAGAAAATGATAATTTTTATTTGCATGATAACTTTGTTGATTATGAAGAATTGCTATTAATAGTCGCTGAACACAAAATAAAATATGATATTGACGTTGTATTCATAGCAAGTGCATTAGATTTATATGAATATACTTATCATATGGAAAACGAAATGACTATAAAACTAAAAGAATTAGCAAACAAACTAAACGTTGCAATTGTAATAGCCGATAGTCATAGAGTTTCAGGTAAGAAATATTCGTGTTATATAGATTTAAGACACAAGTCGTTAATAAAATATGCAGATAAAATAATAACAATCAATCGCCCTGATAGAACTGCAACAGAAAAAGAAATTAGAGATGGTTTGGTTGAAAAAGGTGTGGCTGAAATTAGAATTGATAAAGATATGGAAGAATATTTTAGTCCTTGGATAAATTTAAAATTTGATAATAACACTTTTACATTTAACGAAATTTCTGGAACGCCTTGATTTGTTGCGACAATTTTGGTATAATAAATATACTAAAATAAGGACAATATGGAAATGGAAAGTTTTGAGCCTAAAAAATTGGCGTTAATTAGAGTTTTGCAAATTTTAGAAAAGCATAGCGACTGTGAACATCCAATAAAACACGATAAAATAGTTGACCTTTTAGAGAGCGAATACGGGCTCACAATTGAAAGAAAGGCAATCGGAAGAAATATATCACTACTTAACGAAGCGGGATATGATATTGAAACTACCAAAAAAGGCTCTTATCTAGCCGAACGCACGTTTGAAGATAGCGAACTAAAACTCTTAATAGACGGTGTTTTAT
>CAJGDO010000001.1 GCA_904502225.1 uncultured Clostridia bacterium | reverse complement strand
TTTTGCTGTCGCAAAGTGATATTTACCCTTTGGGTAAGTTATGGCAAATATAATATAACTTTGACAGCAAGTCAAAATATAACGCAACACCTTGCATATCACTTTTAGCCACAAGGCTAAAAATATCACTAATTTAATATTAGTTTTGTGGATAAGAAAAGCACACTATACTTCACTAAAAGTGAAATGTAGTGTGCTATACTTTTGTTATGGATAAAAAACCCCTATGGGAAACGCCCATTTGCAGGAGTTTTTTTGAGTTTTGATAAAAATTTGTATGGTCTAATCAAAATTAGAAATTATATCCTAATTCGATTGCCTTAATATTCTTTTCTAAAAGTTCAACCTTTTTAGCAGGAACCATTTGAGCCAAACTGTTTTTAATTTGGTCCAAGGTCAAAACGTTAGAAACTTTAAGGGTTTTTCCCATAATAATCATGTTTGCCAAGCCATTAAGGTTGTTGTCGTTTGCAAGTTTAGTTGCTGGGATACCAACAACTGTTGCGTCGCCTCTTGTAAGTTCTTTTGAAATTAAAGAACTATCATAAACGATATAACCACCCTTTTCAGTTTCATTAAAATATTTTTCTAATGAAGGAAGGTTCATTGCAATCAAAATATCAGGCTTATCAACGATTGGAGAGCCGATTGGCGTGTCACTTATAGTCACGCTACAGTTTGCCGTGCCACCACGCATTTCTGGGCCGTATGAAGGGAGCCAACTTACTTCTTTGCCAGCCTTTAAGCCGGTATATGCCAATGCTTTACCTGAAAATAGAATTCCTTGTCCGCCAAAGCCTGCAATCAAAATTTTAGTAGTAGCCATTTATTTTTCCTCCTTATACTTGTCCTTAAATACGCCGAGTGGATAATGTGTTTGCATATTTTCTTCTAACCATTTAAGTGAATCTTTTGGAGAAAGACCCCAGTTTGTTGGGCAGGTTGACAAAACTTCGATTAATGAAAAGCCTTTTCCTTCCATTTGGTTTTTAAATGCGTGTAAAATTGCTTTTTTAGCATTTTTAATGTTTTTAACGTTGTTTACTGCAACCCTTTCTAAATATGAAGCACCTTCAACTTGTGAAAGCATTTCGCAAACTTTAACCGGGTATCCAACCACAGTAACGTCTCTACCATAAGGTGAAGTTTGTGTAATTTGGTTTGGCAAGGTTGTTGGAGCCATTTGACCACCTGTCATACCATAAATAGCGTTGTTTACAAAGATAATTGTGATATTTTCGTTTCTTGCAGCAGAATGCACAGTTTCAGCCGTACCGATAGCAGCAAGGTCGCCATCACCTTGATATGTAAATACGATGTTGTCTGGGTTTGCCCTTTTAGCACCTGTTGCAACCGCTGGGGCTCTGCCGTGTGCGGCTTGTATCATATCACAATTAAAGTAATTGTAAGAGAAAACAGAACAACCAACTGATGCAACGCCAACCGTTTTATTGGTCACGCCAAGTTCTTCTAACGCCTCTGCAACCAAACGGTGAATTATACCGTGAGTACAGCCTGGGCAATAGTGAAGTTCATTATTAGTTAAACCTTTGGTTTTTTCAAATACTACCATTGTTTTGCCTCTCCTTTTTCAATTTCTTCAAGTTTATTTAAAACTTCGTCTGGCGTCATAATAACACCACCTGTTCTTCCATAGAAATATACAGGTTTAGAACAATCGATTGCAAGTTTAACGTCATCAACCATTTGTCCCATATTCAATTCAACTGATAAGAAAGATTTAACCTTTCCAGCAGCCTTTTTAAGAGCATCTTTAGGGAATGGCCAAAGTGTGATAGGTCTAATCATACCAACTTTAATGCCCTTTTCCCTTGCCTTTAAGATTGCGTTTTTAGAAACACGTGCAGCAATACCAAACGCAACCACGCAAATATCAGCATCATCCATCATAAATTCTTCATACATAACTTCGTCACGTTCAACGATTTTGTATCTTTCGTATCTTGAAAGGTTCCATTCTTCAAGTTGAGCAGGACTTAACGATAAAGAGTTTACAACGTTTCTGCCTTCGTGAGTACCTGTACCCGTTGTTGCCCAAGGTTTAGCATATTCTTTAACTTCGCCAAGTTCTAAACTTACAGGTTCCATCATTTGACCCATAGTACCGTCAGCCAAAATCATTGCTTGCATTCTGTATTTATCAGCAAGGTCAAAACCCTTAAAGGTTAAGTCAACCATTTCTTGAATAGATGCAGGTGCTAAAACGATAAGTTTATAGTCGCCGTGTCCACCACCTTTCAACGCTTGGAAATAGTCAGATTGTGATGGTTGAATACCCCCTAAACCTGGACCACCCCTTTGAACGTTTACGATAAGTGCAGGAAGTTCACAACCGGCAAGGTAAGATATACCTTCACTTTTAAGCGAAATTCCTGGGCTACTACTACTTGTCATAACTCTCTTACCACAAGCAGCAACGCCAATTACCATATTGATAGCAGCAATTTCTGATTCTGCTTGCAAGAAAGTGCCACCGACTTTTGGCATACGTTTACTCATATATGCAGCAACTTCTGTTTGTGGGGTTATAGGATATCCAAAGTAATATTTACAACCAGCCATTATCGCTGCTTCTGCTAATGCTTCATTACCTTTCATTAAAACTTTTTCTGCCATAATACACCTCTATTTCTCAACCGTTATAACGGTATCAGGGCACATTGTTGCACAAAACGCACAAGCAATGCACTTTTCTTGGTCTGTAATCTGTGCTGGGTGATAACCCTTTGCATTAATTTTCTCATTTGAAAGAGCGATTATTTGCTTTGGACATACAGTTTCGCATAGTCCACAGCCTTTGCAACGTTCTTCATCAAAACTTACTTTTGCCATAATTTCTCCTTTATAGCCAATCGCCGTATTTTATAGGCTCTATTGGCAATACGTTTTTAATTTTTTTAATTTCATCAAGGTCAGCAAACTCTTTGCTAACAGATGTAAACTTAACGGGCAACCCCGTTTTTTCCGATAATTTATTTGTAAAATCTACGCCACTTAATATAGTTTTTATGGTTGTTTCCTTGCCTAAATTTGCGTTATTTACTAAACCCGTGAACTTTAACTTACTTGAAAACTCAATTTCTTGCATTATTTCAAGTGCCCCGTCAATATCTCTGGTCTCTGGTCGAAAATTATTAACAACGAACAATGCGTCATAATTATTTTCTTCCATAATTCGCTCGTAAAATCTACCTAATGCAAGTGCACCCCTGTCGTCCCCACCGATATCGGCAACGGCATACCTGCTTTTATCGTCAAGCATCTTATATGCTTTTGAATTCATTGCCGGAATATCAACGTTGGTTTCGGCAAAAGGCGAAACAACAAGTTCAACCCCTGCTTTATTAAGCGTTTCTAAAGCATCAACCGTTCTAAAGTATGGATTTACTATATCTAAATCGTAAATACTCACAGGTTTACCCATTTTGGCAAGCGTTATGGCATAGTTGACCGAAACAAAGGTCTTTCCACTGCCATAATGCCCCATAAATACGGTTATTCTTTTATCAAACATTAGATTTTAACCTTATAGCACCAAGCACGCTTGTCTTCAACCTTACCCCATTGAATTCCTGTCAATTCATTGTAAAGTTTTTGTGCAAGTTCGCCAATTTTGTTATCTGCAACAACGTGGTCAACGTCTTTATAAACAAGGTGTCCGATAGGTGAAATAACGGCAGCAGTACCTGTTCCCCACGCTTCTTCTAAAGTTCCGTTTTCAGCAGCACCGATAAGTTCGTCAACTGAAATCAACCTTTCGCTAACCTTATATCCCCATTCTCTTAAAATTTCTATACAAGATTTTCTTGTGATACCAGGTAAAACTGAACCGGTGAGCATTGGCGTAATAATTTCGCCGTTGATTTTGAACATAACGTTCATTGCACCAACTTCTTCAATATATTTTCTTTCAACGCCATCAAGCCATAAAACTTGTGAAAAACCTTTTTCAGCAGCCCTTTTGCCCGCTCTCATACTTGCAGCATAGTTGCCACCACATTTAGCATAGCCTGTGCCACCACGAACGGCTCTAACGTCTTCACTTTCAATAGAAATCTTAACAGGGTTAAGACCTTCTGCATAGTAATTACCAACAGGTGATAAAATTACAACAAAGGTTGCCCTATGAACAGCGTGAACCCCAAGTGATTCGTCATTACCGAACATAAATGGACGGATATAAAGTGAAGTGCCAGGTTGTTCAGGTATCCATTCATAATCCAAGTTAATAAGTTCTGTCAACGCCTTTAAGGTAAATTCTTCTGGAAGTGCTGGTAAGCACAATCTTTCAGCAGAATCATTCATTCTTCTGATGTTTTCAAGTGGTCTAAACATTTGGTAGCCATCAGCCGTCTTATAAGCCTTCATACCTTCAAAAATTTCAGCACCGTAGTGTAAAACGGTTGATGCTGGGTGGATAGGGATATAATCAAAAGGAACTATCCTTGCATTTTCCCAACCCTTACCTTCGGTATATTCCATAACGAACATATGGTCTGTAAAATACTTACCAAAACCAAGTGTTGTTTGGTCTGGTTTTTGTTTTAAAGTTGTTGCTTTTGTAATTTTTATTTCTTGCATAAGTTCACCTCAATACACTTATTTTAAACTTTTTATAATTTCTTCAGCTTGTTCACGCATTTTATATTTTAGCACTTTTCCCGCTGCGTTCATAGGGAATTCGTTAACAAACATAAAATATCTTGGAACTTTGTGCTTTGCCATATTTGAATTTCCATATTCACGCATTTCTTCTTCGCTTGAAACTTCGCCTTTTTTCAAAATAATATAAGCACACGCTTCTTCACCGTATCTAGCATCAGAAACACCCACCACTTGAACGTCTTTTACCTTATCGTTTGTTAGGTAAAATTCTTCAATTTCTCTTGGGTATAAGTTTTCGCCACCACGGATAATCATATCTTTTAATCTACCCGTCACTTTATAATATCCGTCAACTGTTCGTTGGCAAATATCTCCACTGTGTAGCCAGCCTTCCTTGTCTATTGCTTGTTCGGTTGCTTTCGGCATTTTGTAATAGCCTTTCATAATGTTATATCCACGAGCAACAAATTCGCCATTTTCTCCATCTGGCAATTCTTCGCCTGTTTCCGGATTGATTATTTTACACTCAACACCAGGGAAAGCACTTCCAACAGTTTCAACCCTGTGGTCGATATCTTCGTTAACCTCACCCATTGTGCAACCAGGTGACGCTTCGGTTTGACCGTAAACACTTATAATTTCGGTCATATTCATTTCTTTTGCAGCCCTTCTCATTAAGTCAGGTGGGCAGTTTGCACCAGCCATAATACCCGTTCTAATATACGAGAAATCGGTTTTTGCAAAATCTGAATGAGCAAACATTGCAATAAACATTGTTGGAACGCCGTTAAAGCAAGTTATCTTTTCATCAGTGATACAAGCAAGCGATGATTTTGGTGAAAAATATGGCATAGGACAAAGCGTTCCACCGTGCGTCATCATACTTGTCATTGAAAGCACCATACCAAAACAGTGGAACATTGGCACTTGAATCATCATTCTATCAGCAGTTGACAAATCCATTCTGTCGCCGATAATTTTGCCGTTGTTGACAATATTTCTATGCGTCAACATAACGCCTTTTGGAAAACCTGTCGTTCCAGAAGTATATTGCATATTACAAACGTCGTCAATCTTAACGTGTGATGCTCTCCTTCTAACCTCTTCTTGTGGGACAAGTTCTGAACGTTTTACAAACTCTTTCCATTCCAAGCAACCGTCCATTTCAAAGCCAACAGTAATAACGTTTCTTAAGAAAGGAAGTTTGTTTGAATATAATGGTGCACCTTTTTGGGTGTTTTTTAATTCAGGGCAAAGTTCTTCGATAATTGCCTTATAATCTGAATCTTTACAACTGTCAATCATAACCAAAGTATGAGTGTCAGATTGTCTTAAAAGATATTCTGCTTCGTGAATTTTATATGCAGTGTTTACAGTGACTAAAACTGCACCGATTTTTACCGTTGCCCAAAAGGTTAAAAACCATTGTGGAATATTGGTTGCCCAAATAGCAACGTGATGCCCCGCTTTAACGCCAGAGGCAATCAATGCTGCTGCAACCTTATCAACGTCATCTCTAAATTCTGAATACGTCCTTGTGTAATCTAACGTCGTGTATTTGAACGCATATTGGTCTGGGTAATATTCAACCATTTTATCAAGCACGTCTGAAAAAGTGTTTTCAACAACTTGATATCTTTTCCAAGGGAAAGTTCCCGTTTTTGAACGGTTATAATAAATTTCTTTTTCGCATTTAGTATTGGTTTCCGCCTTAAAATAACTCTTAAAATGCGTTAAAACAATATCGGCAGACGAAACGTCATCACAATCCATGACCGAAATAAAGC
This sequence comes from uncultured Clostridia bacterium, assembly GCA_904502225.1. Lineage (GTDB taxonomy): Bacteria > Bacillota > Clostridia > Christensenellales > Borkfalkiaceae > UBA1259. The sequence goes on along the minus strand of CAJGDO010000001.1, from coordinate 74,364 downwards.
CGTCGTAATTAAGTGAACGCAAAGCACTTATAAAGTCTTTAACAGGGAGCTCGCCTTCGCCTATCAACACACTTTTTCCGTTCTTCATATCGCCTATTCTAACGTAAGCGACGTAAGCCCCGAGAGTTTGAATAGTTTTATCTGCAGATTCATTGCCAACAAAATAAGTATGCCTTATATCCCAACAAACTCTTATGTTTGCCGAACCAAGAGTACTTATAATATCTAAAACCTTTTGGGTGTTAGAAAACACGCCTTTTGTTTCAATTAAAATATTAACGTTATTTGCTTGTGCAAGTTCAATAGCAGGCGACAAAATTTCTTTTATAGCCACAACGTTTAAAGAATTGTCAAGTTCAATAACAACGTTTGAAACTGAAACTAAACTTGCATATTCAATGCATTTAACAAGTGAATTTTCATAGCCTAAACAAATTATTTCAGGGCAACGTATTGCTGAAATATCAATGTGTCTATTAAACAACTTGCGTTTTGCATCGTTAGTTAAAGATGAACGGAAAATACTGTCAGCGTGGGCTGATTTTTCCAATTCAACGTCTGTAATTTCCACCCCGTCATAACCATAATCTTGGGTAATATTGCATAAGTCTAAAAAACTTTTGCTTTCAACAAATTTATCAGGAAAAACTATTCTCATACTATTTTTCCTCATAAACTATCTTATTCAATGCATTTATGTATGCACGGATACAAGCACCGATAATGTCGGTTGAAACACCGTTGCCTGAATACAACTTTCCGCCTGCACGCAAACGAATTATTGAAGAGCCAACTGCACCTCTGCCTTTTGTGACAGCATTAACTTGGAAATCATCAAGTTCATAATGATGCCCAATAATTTGTTCGATAGCATGGAAAGCCGCATCAATTGGACCGTCACCGGTAGAAACGCCTGTGAATTTTTGGCCGTCCTTTTCCAAGGTCACGTTAGCGGTTGATTGAATAATATTACCACTATTTACAACAAAGTTGACCAAGTGATAAGTTGATGGAACTTGCATAGCAGTGCTTGCAACAAGTGCCTCTAATTCCTTAACCTTAACAGTTTCTTTTTTAAGGGTAATTCTCTTAAATTCTTCGTAAACCTTACCAACGTCACTATCGGTCAATTCATAGCCGAGTTTTTTAATCAACATAGAAACGTCTTTAATGCTTGCATCTGTTTTAATTGTATCGTCAACATTGATGCTTTCTTCAACACTTTCATCTTGCTTAACGGTAATATTGTTAATTGATTTTGAAACGGTGTTTGCATTAGAAACGTCAATGGCACTTTCAACGTCCAACACGAATTTTTTTGCACGGATAATTTCAGCAAAAATAGAAGTGTCCATATAGTTTCCACAAGTTGAAGTCTTAACGCCATCAGCACCTGCATTAATTGACTCAATAACACAAGCACTTGCAAGTGACAAAGCGTTTGATGGTTCAACAAAAACTTTTGCATCACAAGTACTTTTAACTTGCTTAACAAGGTTTGCAAAATCTTGTGGCAAAGCAACCCCTTCACTATCGCAAAGAGTAATAATCGATGCACCGTTTTCAGTAGCAGTCTTAACACAGTCGGTTAAAAATGATGCTTCTGCCCTAAAAACGTCCAAAGCAACAAATTCAACCGTTCCACAAACACCACTTGCTTTTTTAACAAGGTTAGCAATCTTTTCTTTCATTGCTGGTGCTTTAACGTGATAAAAATATTCCATTTGTGCTGTAGAAATAGGCAAAGCAACTTGCAAGCAGGCTTTTTTTGCATTTTTAATGCATTTTACTGCAAGTTCAAAACTTTCGTCATCAGCTCCAACGTTTATGCTAATTGTTGCATTATTTAAATTTTCAGAAATTGTGCGATAAATAATTTCGTTTTCCTTATTATCGTTAAGTGATGGAAGTTCAACAAAATCAACTTTTATGCTATCTAGTTTTTCACTGATAGCAAGTTTTTCTCTAAAAGTAAGGTCTTGTTCTTTCAATGCATTTAACGTAATTTCAGAAACGTAAATTTTTCTCATATCTATCTCTCCTAAATTAAAACTACTAAAACAAAAAATCCCCGACTAAACAGTCAGGGACGATTTCACCGTGGTACCACCCAGAATTGTTGCAACGCAACCACTCTTTTGCTTTAACGGGGCTAGCCGTAAACGATTACTTTTAACTAATTTTCATTTCGCCACTGCGTTTAGTAATTTTATATATATAATTATATATATAAACACAAATTTTGTCAAGCAAAAGGTGATAATGATTATATTTTTTATGAATTAACCCCCATAAAAAATAAAAATCCCCGACTAAATAGTCAGGGACGATATTTACCGTGGTACCACCCAGAATTGTTGCAACGCAACCACTCTTTTGCTTTAACGCAGCTAGCGTAAACGATTACTAATTGGTTCACCGTTTCCACTCCGGAATGAGTAGCAAAAAACCGCTCCTTGACTTGCACCAACCGTCAATTCTCTCATCACAATTGTTTTGCCTGTTTCCATCATTGTGTTTTGTTAAATTTTCACTAATTCTAACACTACAAAAAAGCCTTTGTCAAGCGTTTTATAGTCTATTTTAAATTTTTAGCAAATTTTTAATATTCTTTGAATATATATGCTCTTTTTGCATTTCGGTCAAGCCTAATTTTTCAAACCTTTCAATTTCACCAACAGCATCCCACATAGGAAAATCTGTGCCAAAGAAAAACCTTTCATAGCCGAGCGTATCTATCAAATTTTTCGCCTTATTTTTATCTAAAAACATAAGCGAAGAACAAGTATCAAAATAAACGTTTTTAATCCCCTTGTAATTGATTGCCTCATCCCAGCACCTATAACCGCCAAAATGTGCACCTATAAAATTGACTTGCCTAAACTCTTTCGCCATTTTTATAAGCCTATGTGGTTTAGAAAACTCATACCTATCATCGCCCGTGTGAAAAAGAATTGGCAACCTGTCCCCAACAATTTTATAAATTTTTTTAGCATTTTCCCCGTCGATATAAAACTGTTGAAAATCCGGGTGCATTTTTATACCCTTAAAACCGTTTTTAATGCACCAATCAACTTCGTTTTCAATTTGCTCTTCCGTTAAATCTTGGTGAAGCGTCATAAACCCAATAAAATTATCGTGCCTATCAATCTCACTTTTAACAAACTCGTTTATAGAACGGACTTGTTCAGGCTTGGTTGCACAAGAGTGAACGATAAACTTTGAAATACCCGCCTTTAACCCGTCTTCTAATAATTGTTCGGGCGTACCTGCTGGCATTTCCATTTTTATATCGTAAAATTTACCGATAGCATTAGTTGCTTTTTCGGCAATTTTGTTTGGATAAATATGTGCGTGTGCGTCAATGATTTCCATAATTTTTTTCCTATCCGTAATGCAAAATATTTTAACATAGTAAATGCCATTTTGCAAGTTTATTAAAGCAAATAATGGCAAAAATTTGCCATTATTTTATGTATCTATTCAAAAACTCTAAATTTATTCCCCACTCGCTAACTTGATTTAATTGCTTATGGCGTTCAACCGCCTCGCCAAGTGCCTTTCTATACTCAACGTAAGAACAGTTGTTTACTTTCATAAAATGATTTTCCGCCCGCTCAATATCGCCTTTAATTGAAGTAAAACCTATGTGAATAACGCTGTGACAATCTTTGCAAACGGCAATAATATCTTCTAATTTTTGAACGCATTTTTCTTGGTCAAAGGACCACCTTTCGTGAGCATCTAAAAACTTGGTTTTCTTTCCACAAATAACGCATTGTCCGTTCGCACGCTCTTTTGCATCTTTTTTAAGAAAGTCCCATTGTTCTTTAGACAATATGTACCTTAAATTACTTTTCCAGCACCCGTCTGGCACAAGTTCAAAGTTTAATTTATAAGCCATATTCGCCTCTTCTACTTTGGTGGCAAATAAAGTAAATTATTTGATAATCCTTGCTTAACTCGTTTATAAGTTCTAATGCATTTTTAATTTTCTTATCATCAAGATTATAGAATGGGTCGTCCAAAATAATAAACGGTTTTTCTTTCTTAAAAAGCACGTCGGTTAAAGCAAATCTCTTGCAAATTTCAACAAGGTTTTGATAGCCCTTACTATAATAATCGGTGTGCTTATCCCCGTCTTTTTCTTGAACGGAAACGTTTAAGTCAATATCAATTTTGGCATTAAACTGACCGTCAAGTTTAGATAAATATTTATTTAAACTTTCTTGCAACGGTGCTCTATACTTAACCTTTAAATTTTCATCAGCCTTTTTAAGATACTCGTTAGTTAAGGTTAATATCTTGTGCTTATAGATAAAATCGTTAAGTTTTTGGGTCAATTCTTCCTTTTTACTTTCCAAATCGACAATAGCGTTTGCAACGTTTTCGTGATAAGTTAAATTTGCTTTTTTACCCGCCAACAAATTGGCTGTTTTTGAATATTCTTCTTGCAAAACTTGCAATTCTTGCCTTAAAACAGCACTATTTTTGCTTGACGAAGAAGAAATAGTTAAGTTTAAGGTTTCAAGCGGTTTTAAACCATCATTAACGGTCGATAATTGTTTTTTAAGCCTGTCATATTCGGTTAAAAGGTCAGCAATTTGGTTTAACGCACTCACTTTATCCGAACTATTTTTAAGGTTAAATTTAGATAAAAACCCGTCGATTAAACAAGTTATTTCTTTTTCCAAGTTTTCATACTTTACTAACTCTTTTTTCTTTTCTTCGATAAGAGTTTCTAACTGTATAATAAAGTCGCTTTTTGTTGGTTTTTTATTCTTTTGAAGGTATAAAATTGTATCAAAGGCAATCGTTATAACTGTTAGCACAATTCCCGCAAAAACATTTATTATATAGCCAACAAGGGTAAACACTGATAGCAAAACCGAAATATACATAAGGGCTTTATTATTTTTTGGCTTTTCTTCCGTCTTTGAAGCCTCTTTATTTTGGTTTAACTTTTCAATATCGCCTTTTAAAATTTGTTGGTTGTTTTTTGCAATTAACAAATCGTTATGGCAAGTAATATAATTATCTATTTCCTGCTTGCTTGTTTTGTTGCCGTTCAACACAAACTCAACTTCATCAATATCGGCTTGAATTTGATTTTTTTGTGCCAAAAGGTCTTTATATTGCTGGTGTTTAATGGCGTTTGCTTGTGCCTCGCCAGCAACAGAAATTTCTTTTGTTTTTTGGTTTATTTTTGAACTTAAATCTTTTTCTAAACTTTCTAATTGGGCAATTTCGTCTTTAAGATTAGCCAAGGCTTGCGTAGATTTGTTTGCCCTTTCAAGTTCATAATCAATATCGGCAATTTCTCTCTTTAGGTCAGGAATTAACCCCTTATCCCCACGATATTTATAAGTTTTTGCCTTGTTTTCAAGCCTTTCAACTGCTTTATCAAAAACTTCGGTATCCTGAACGTCACAAACAGAATTGAACTTTGCAGTTAAACTTGAATTGCTTTTTATTTCAAAGTCCTTTTGTGAAAAATAAGTGGTTGAAAAAAAGCCTTCTTCATCAATCTCAAAAATTCGTTTACCCAAATTATCGGTATTGCTATGCTCTTTACCCGTTTTTAAGTCAAAAAGCCTAACGGTATCTTCGGATTCTTTCAAGCCAAAAAATCTTTCAATTTTATATTGGTTTTCACCCCATTCAAACTCTACGTATCCACCAAATTTTTGGGTTGAATTCCAAGGCCTATACTTAATCCTTTCGTTTTCAGCAACACTCTTTTTTGAACTGTTTAGCCCATAAAACATTGCCTTAATAAAGGTTGCAAGCGTGCTTTTGCCCCAACCATTATCTTGCATAATGGTATTTAAGCCTTGCGAAAAATCATAACTAAAATCTTTTAGTTTACCAAAAGAGGAAACATAGCAATTAATAAGTTTCATATTAAATTTCCTCCCCTTTTAGTGCTGAAAGCCCACAAGTAATTATCTTATTTTTTTCTTCGTCCGACAAGTCGCTTTCCCAAACGGCACGCACAAACTCGCCTTTAACAGATTTGTCAAAAGCATAATCGTCTGCACAAACTTTTAACTCGGTTTTGTCAACGACTTTTACAAAAAAGAATTTTTCGTTAAGGCGTTTTTCAAGCGAGAAAACATCCAAGAAAAAGTCCAATTTACGCCCGCCTTTAAGCACGACCTTGATTAAACTGTTTTCTTTAGCATTGGCTTGCAAATCGTTCACAATTTTTTCACTTAAATCATAGTTGGAAGAAAAGTCTTCAACGTTAAAATCAAACTCATATAAAATTCTTGAAGAAAATGGAACAAAAGTTGTTTGCAAAGCGTTATTTTCTGTATCTATTAAAACAAACCCTTTTTCGCCAAGTTCATCAAAGCCACGCCCGTCAAGACAGCCTGAATAAGCATATTTGCCACGGTTATCAATTGCTCCATCAGCATAAGAGTGAATATGCCCTAACGCCAAATAATCGATATTTTTGTCTTTTAAATTTGGGATACTTATAGTTTCAGCCTTTTCTTGACTTTTATAGCCAATAATTTGGCCGTGCATAACAACGATATTTATGTCATTTTCATCAAGTTTTAAGGTGTCATAAATGGTATTTTGGTTTAATCCGTTAAGTGCCACACCCGTTATACAAACGTCTTGATACCTAACACTTTTCCACTCGTCGTTAAAGGTTATAAAGTTTTTTAAGGTATTATTTTCGTCACAAAAAACGTTAGTTTTATCGTGATTACCACTAACGTATAAAAAATCTATATTCGGGTGATTTTTAATACATTGAACAACCCTTTCTTTTGCTTTAATGGTAATTTTTGCACCATCAAACATATCGCCGGCAATAATAATTGCTTTAACTTGGTTGTCAGTAGCAAAGTTGACCAAGCGTTCAAACGTTCTTAAAATCTCTTCCCTTCTTAATTTTGATTTCTCGGTTGGGATACCCTCGATTTTAGAATCAAGGTGCAAGTCCGCCGTGTGAATAAATTTCATATTTCACCTTAAATTTATTAACTAAATTCACTTTAACGTGGCAATTAAGCCGTTAATTTTTAAGCCTTTGTTCTTAAACATTTTCTCATATTCTGTTTCAACGTTTTCAATTTGGTTATTTACGATTTTATCGCTTATTTCAACCACATCAAAACCGTGTTCAACAAATTTAGAAAAAGAATATTCAAAAAATTCCCTATCATCAGTTTTTTGGTAAATTTTGCCACCTGCAACTAAATACGATTTATACGCTTTAACAAAATTATCGCTTGTAAGCCTGTGACTTTCGCTACCAATTTTAGGAAATGGTGGAGAAAAATTTAAATATATATTTGAAATGGATTTTTCCTTTATATATCTTGGCAAATATTCCGCACCACTGTTTAAAAATCTAATATTTGTTAGTCCGTTCTTTTGTGCCAATTCGCACGCCATAACGATAATATTTTCAAGCATTTCAACGGCAACAAAATTGACGTTTGGGTTTAAAAGTGCTTTTTGTGTTATAAAACCGCCCTTGCCACACCCAATTTCCAACTCGACAGGGTTATCGTTATCAAAAATTTTATTAAAATCATAAAACTTTTTATCTTGAACGGCGAGTTTAACGTTAACAATGTCCCTTTCTGGCACAATTAAAACGTCTTTTACATTTTCTAGCCTATCTTCAAGATGTTTTTTTCTTCTAATTCGCATATTTTCTTAATGGTCAATTATATCTTCTTACAAAAAAGATGGATTTTCATCCATCTTTAATTTTTGTTTTTATTTTTTGAAAAGTTTTCTCATAAACGCAGGAAGTTCTCTTTCCTTTTTAACTTCAACCGGTTTTTCTTGCTCTTCAATAGTTTCAACAATAGTCATTTGTTCTGGCTCAATAGGTTTTTCTTCTTCCACTTTAACTTCTTCTTGTTTTGGCTCTTCAAAATCTTTAAGTAGTGGTGGAACATCACTATCAACCTTGTTCATTGTTGCAAAACTTATTGCTGGTTTAACTGCAAGGTCAGTGTCAAAGTCTGCGATTGACCTATTTGCCGAAAAACCCGTAGCAATAATGGTAATTTTAATTTCGTCGTTCATTGTTTCATCAATGGTTGCACCGAATATAATGTTAGCAGAATCATCGATAATGCCTTGAACTAAAACAGACGCTTCGTTGATTTCTGAAAGCATAATATCCTTGCCACCTGTGATATTTAAGATAACTGATTTTGCACCTTCAATAGTAGTTTCAAGTAATGGGCTTGAAACTGCTTGTCTAACCGCTTCAATAATTCTATTTTCGCCCTTTGCTCTACCGATACCCATATGTGCCAAGCCTTGATTTCTCATAACCGTATTAACGTCAGCAAAGTCAAGGTTAATAAGCGATGGTGTTGCAATCAAATCAACAATACCAACCACACCTTGTTTTAACATATCGTCTGCAACCTTAAATGCATCAAGCATGCCTGTTTGTGGTGGCAAAAATTGTAAAAGTTTATCGTTTGGAATAACAACCAACGTGTCAACGTATTTTTTAAGATTTGCAATACCTTTGTTTGCATTTTCGTTTCTAACCTTACCTTCAAAAGAGAAAGGTTTTGTGACAACTGCAACTGTTAAAATGCCCAATTCACGTGCAATTCTTGCAACAACTGACGCTGCACCCGTGCCAGTGCCACCGCCCATACCTGCTGCTATAAATAAAAGGTCTGTTCCTTTTAACGCCTCAACTATAAGTTCTTTTGATTCTTCTGCTGCAGCCTCACCAACGTTAGGGTCACTTCCTGCACCCAAGCCTTTTGTTAATCTTTCGCCAATTTGTAAAGTCCTATCTGCCTTTGAAAGCATAAGTGCTTGATGGTCAGTGTTAACAGCGATAAACTCTGCACTAGAAACGTTTGATGAAATCATACTGTTCACGGCATTACAGCCACCGCCACCTATACCTAAAACTTTTATTACTGCTAAATTTAAAGAATCTTGTCCAAACATATATTTTTCTCCTTATTGTAAGTTAGTGTTTTTACTTTTTATTGTTGTTCAAGTGCTAAATCTAAAAGAGATAACACTGTTGACTCGATAGGCTTATCCATTAGTGGAACTTTTGGTGCAACCACTTCAACAGCCATACCAAGTCTGTTTGCCAAATGTTCTTTTGCACCCCTTATGTAAGGGATACCGCCACCCGTTATGTATAACGGTACATATTCAGGAATAACGTATCCAGATTGTTCAAGCGAGTTTGCGATATTTTCGCACAATTGGTCAAGGGAATATTTAACGCAATCTTTAACCTCGTTTATAGGGTAATATTCACCGTTTTCGCCATCTAAAACGTCAAACGTAGAACCTGAAGAAATGCAACTTAAATTAGTTTTCCTCTTTAATTTTTCGGCAACGTCAAACGGGATTGAAAAACGCTCTGTTAGCCCAGCCGTAATATATCCACCACCAAAACTAAATGCATTTTGATATAAAATTCCATCGCCTTGAATTATAAACACGGTTGTCGTGATATATCCAACGTCTGCAATAATCGCTATCCTATCTCTATTTTCTGGCTCAACCAAGTATAACGCTTGTGCAAGTGCACTTGACACACATTCCACTTTAGAAAATCCAGCCGTTAAGAGTATGCCTTTAACAAGTTCAATAAAATAATTGCTACAAACTATAAACGACAATTTGCCACTTAAAATTTCACTGTTTGCTCCAACAGGGTTTGCAAGCCTTCTGAAATCATCTAATTCATAGACAATAGCAGAACGGTTTATCAAAGTATATTTTGCCGAATGCATAACAAATGCTGAATCGAAAAGGTTATTAACGTCATCTTCAGTTATTTTTTTCTTTTTACTAAAAGACAACTGGCTGTCCCTAATAAACACCTTTGTAAAGTCACCAGGAACGCCAACGTAAACGGTGTCAATTTTACCAAACGAGCCTTTTAGCAAACAGTCTGAAAGTGAAAACAAAACTTGCTTTAACTTTAATTCGTCAAAAAACAAGCCCCCTTCAAAGCCATCGTAATCAAAAGCATATCTGCCCTTAATAATAAAGGTTTTATTAACCCCTCTTTCACCTACTACTGCCGTAATTTTAGACGAGCCAACGTCTATAACAGCCACGTGTTTCTTTTGCATTTTTCACCTATAAATTAAATATCTTCAAATAAAGTGTCAGGTTGCCCTTCAAAAGTGTGAATCACAGTCAACTTTCCTTGACTATAATAGCCTAAAATATTACCAAAACGTTTTTGATAATCAGATGCCTCATTATTATAAGCATCAAAACAAACTTGTCCTTTTCTTTCACCATCGACCAAAAGGTCCATAACTTTAAGGCTTACGCCCGTTTTAGTTAAAAACTCAACGTCAAACTCTTGCCAACCAATTGGGTCAATACACTCAATACTGATACTCTTTATACAATCGAAAAGCCCAACGTTTTTTGCGATTTTCAAGGTTTGATAAAAGGCTTGGTCGTGAGTAGTTTGCAACTTTTCACCCAACTTGGCACTAACAACTTCAATCTTGGTGGGAAATGAAGGGTTGTTTACAAACGAAATGAACGATAAATCAATAATTTCATTATTTTGCATTGCCACGCCCGTATCGTTTAGAACAAAACCGTTTTCATCTAAAATATAAGACGCTGAATCGGTTTGAATTCTATAAACTTCCCTTCTCTCTTTAACGCTAACGCTTAAAACGTTTGGGAATTTTTTATCAACGGTCACCACGTCCAAATAAGGCTGACGTTTTAGTAAGTCTTTAACGTCACCTTCACTTAAGAACAACAAGTTCTTGTTCAAATTCTTATCCAAGATTTTTTGAACGGCGTTCACGTCGGTATTGGCAAGGGCATATTTAACTTCAACTTTTTTGATAGCCAAAAGCGATGCACACGAAAAAAGAACAACGAGTGCAAACGTGATTGATATTAAAATGACCAAAAGTTTTTTCTTTATCATAAGTTTATCCTTGTTTTATTATATCCGCACCAAGCGAACGCAACTTCTTATCAAAATCGGAATATCCACGCTCAATATAGTAAACGTTTTCAACAGTGGTTTGCCCTTCTGCATTAAGGCCAGCAAGAACGAGCGATGCCCCACCACGAAGGTCTGTTGCCGTAACGGTTTTCCCGTTAAGCCGTTTAACGCCTTTAACTATTGCCGTCTTCCCCTTGACCGAAATATCCGCACCCATTTTAACAAGTTCATTAACGTGGTTAAATCTGTTTTCAAAAACGTTTTCGGTTATGGTTGAAACCCCCTCGCTCACACACAAAAGAGACATTGTTTGTGCCTGCAAATCGGTTGGGAATTGTGGATATGGATTTGTGGCAAATGAAAAGCCTTTTGGCTTTCCCCCACTTTTTATATATATTATATCATTATTTATAGTAATTTTACAAGTATTATTACAAAGTTTATTTGTTAAAAGCGAAATATTTTTGGCATTACAGTTTGATAATTCTATCTCGCCACCCGTTATAGCCGTTGCAAGCATAAAAGTCCCACACTCTATTCTATCAAACATAGGCGTAAATTCCGTTCCTGAAAGATTTTCCACTCCGTCGATTAGTATGGTTGAAGTGCCTGCACCATAAATTTTTGCACCCATTGAATTTAAAAATTTCATAAGGTCAACAATTTCCGGTTCTTTTGCAGCGTTAAAAATTTGCGTTTTTCCCTTACTTAAAACCGAACATAAAATGATGTTTTCAGTTGTGCCAACAGACGGATAGTTTAGATAGATATTATTAGTTTTTATTTCTTTTGCAGAACATATAATCTGCTCACCCAAACATTCTGTTTTAACGCCCAAATCTTCAAGGGCTAAAATATGTAAATCAATCGGCCGTTTACCAATATTACACCCGCCCGGTTGGTGAATTTTTGCCTTTTTAAAACGGCAAAGAAGTGCCCCAAGCATAAATACCGAGGAACGCACTGGCGACGCAAGTTCTTTGGGTATATCATACCTGTTTAGACTTGCATTATTTAGTATCAAATCACCTTGTTCAAAAGTCCATTTCCCGCCCAAATAGGATAAGATTTCAAGCATTGCGTAAACGTCTTTTATTTTAGGACAGTTTTTTATAACCACTTGTTGATTGGTTAAAATTGAGCCAGCAATAATAGGTAAAACCGAATTTTTTGCACTTTCAATGCGGATTTTACCGCTTAACTTGTTTCCTCCGTTTATCACGTATTTATCCATAAAATTCTCCAAAAAGCAGTGATAGTTTATTTTATGGAAAAAACTGTTAAAAAGTTAAAGAGCCTTGCTTTGAAACGTTAAACAAAATGCCCATTTCAGCCATAAAAATTATAATTGAAGTATTGCCACTTGAAACTAACGGCAAAGGCAAGCCTGTCGGTGGGATACTTCCCGTCACAACAAGAGCGTTTACTATGGTTTGTATGCCAAAAATCATAGTTATCCCAACCGATAAAATAAAGCCAAAAACGTTTTTTGATTTTGATGCAATTTTTAAGCCACGATATATGATAAAAAACAAAAGTGAAAAAAAGAATATAAGCCCAATAAACCCAATTTCTTCGCCAATAACCGAAAGTATAAAATCTGACTCGGCAAAAGGCAAAAAGGCATATTTTTGGCGGGAATTAAACAGCCCAACGCCAAACCATCCACCAGAACCCAATGCATATAACGATTGCAAAAGTTGGTAGCCCTCACCCTTTGGGTTTGACCAAGGATTTAAAAAAGCCATCAACCTATCCAACCTATAAGGCTCTGCAAGAATAAGTAAAACACCCGCAAAAATTGCTGGAATAATCAAATAAATAAAGTGCTTAATTTTCATTCCTGCACAAAAAAGCATTGTCATCATAAGAAGAGCAACGCACACGGTAATTGACATATTAGGCTCTAGAATTATCAAAAGACAGGTTGCCCCACCAAATACTAAAACGGGCAAAATTCCAAGAAAGGTTTTTGTTTTTTCGGGATTTTTACTAACAAAAGTGGCACAAAATAAAATAAGTGCAAACTTGGATATTTCAGATGGTTGCAAAGTAATGCTTCCAACACCTATCCACCTTTTTGCACCGTAATTTTCAACCCCTATCCCCGGAACAAAAACTAAAATTAGCGTTATAAATGATAATGCACTGATTAAAAAGGTGAATTTTTTTAATTTGTTATAGTCAAAGTTAGCAGTTAAAATCATTGCGACTATGCCAAGCAAAATTCCCACAACTTGCTTTTTTACAAAATAAAAAGCGTCGTTATAAGTCTTTTTTGCAGAATAATTGCTTGCCGAATATATAAAAATTGTTCCAATAACGGCAAGCAACACAACACTTATAAGCAACAAATAGTCGCCTGTGCAATTTTTCTTATTCCTTAATTTTTGCATTTACAATTCATCCACAATTTGTCTAAATTTTTCGCCACGCTCTTCATAGTTTGAAAAATTATCAAAACTCGCACACGCTGGACTTAACAAAACACAATCCCCCTCTTCTGCAACAAGTTTAGCAATTTTAACGGCTGTTGTAAAATCGTGTGTCAAGGTCAACCTATTAAACCCAACCGCACCAGCACACTCTAACATTTTATTTCTTGACGCACCCGTTAGCACAACGTGCTTAACCAAACTTTTTTTAATTTTTTCAAACAAGTCAATATAGGTTTCACCCTTTTCACTTCCGCCCAAAATCAAAACTATAGGTTTATTTATGCCTTCGATTGCACTGATTGTCGATGCGGTGTTGGTTGCTTTCGAGTCGTTATAAAACTCAATGCCTTCTTTTAATGCAATTTTTTCCATTCGGTGTTTAACGCCCTTAAAATTTTTAAGCACATTTACAATATCGCTATTTGAAAGGTTAAAAAGTTTAGCAACGGCTATTGCAAAAAGAGAGTTATAAACGTTGTGCTCACCCTTTAATGCAAGTTCGTTTTGATTAATTATAAACTCGTTTTTATAATAAAGTTTTTGGTCAACTCTATAAGCACCGTCTATCTTTTCTTTTAACGAAACAAATAAAACCTTTGCCCTTGTTTCGCCAGAAAAACTCTTAACAATCTCGTCATCGTAATTTAGCACGCAATACTCACTTTCTCTTTGGTTTAGAAAAATTCTTTTCTTTAAGAAAATATAATTTTCCATTGTATAATGCCTTTCCAAATGGTCGGGCTTAATGTTTAAAATGCAAGAAACGTGCGGGCAAAATAACGCCGTGCTTTCTAACTGAAAACTTGAAACTTCTGCTACGCAAACTGTGTCTTTATTTGCATCGCACACCTTGCTTGTTATTGGAACGCCAACGTTTCCAACAAGCAAACTGTTTGTGCCTACCGACTTGAAAATTTCATCAATTAAGGTTGCCGTTGTGGTCTTTCCATTTGTGCCTGTTATCGCCACTGTTGTTGGCGTAAACTGTAAAAAACCAAACTCCAATTCGCCTATAATACGCTTACCTAAACTCTTTGCTTTTACGGCAACGGGGTGGTTTATAGGAACGCCTGGACTTATAATAAGATTATCAATATGTACAAGCACAGCGTCAATGTTTTCTTTTTCAACTTTAACCCCGCCACGTTCAATCAATTTAGCAATCGCATCGTCAATCTTTGGGCTTGAAAGTTCTTCATATAACAAGCACTTTCCACCGTTTGACAATATGTAATTTGCAACCGCAAAACCACTTTTTGAAACGCCCACAACCAAAAACGTTTGTCTTTTTATATCCATTTTTACCTCATAAATATTGCAAAATCGCAAGTATACCACACACTGCCGTAATTAAGGCATAAACATAACCTATTTGCGTTTCTGAACAACCCTTTAATTGAAAATGATGATGAATAGGTGCCATTAAAAAAACTCGCTTTTTTGTGCGTTTATAATAAGCGACCTGTATAATTACCGATATGCTTGAAATAACGAACATTATTCCAATTAACGGAATAAAAAAACTGTTAAGCGAGAAAATGCTTATCGAACCGATAAATCCACCAAGCGAAAGCGAGCCTGTGTCACCCATAAAAACTTTTGCTTTGCTAACGTTAAATATTAAAAAGGCAAGTATGCCACCTATTAGACAGACGGATAATAACGCAAGTTTATCATACTCTTCACTATCTAAATATAAAATGGACATTTTTTCTCGTTGAACCATAATCAAAACAACCAAAGACGCTAGGTAAACCCAACTGACTTGTCCTGCAAGCCCATCTAGCCCATCGGTCAAATTTACACTGTTTGTTATCGCTAAAAATATAACGCTTACAACTAAAACAAGCCAAAACCCCTCAATTTTTATTTGGGTATTTATAAATGGCAAATAAAAGGTGGTAAACCCGTTTTGATTAGCGTAAAGCCCTGCCAAAACAGCAATAGATAACTGAAATATTATTTTTTGGTATCCCTTAAGCCCCTCATTTTTCTTATATCTAACTTTTATAAAATCGTCTAAAAATCCCACGACTAAATAGGCAAGCCCAATACTTAAAACAACGGCTAAAAGATTAGTTTTAAGCCCGCCGAAAATAATGAAAATTATAACTGATGGCAATATAAAAAACAGTCCACCCATCGTAGGTGTTCCGTTTTTGTTTTCGTGTGTTTTTACATAATGAAGTATAGTTTGCCCCGCCTTAATTTTTCTTAAATATGGAATTAATATTAACCCACATATAACGCTTGCAAAAATACTTAAAATTAGTGCTAAAAATATCCCTTTCAACCTTTTAAACCCCGTAAATATTCGATTACAGTATCTTTATCATTATAAAGTTTTTTTATACCAAGCACTTCTTGGTATCTTTCACTACCCTTTCCAGCAATCAAAATTAAATCGCCTTTAACAGCAATATCAATGGCATACTTAATGGCATCTTCCCTGTCTTCAATCAAAATGTATCTTTTTGTTTTTTGCCTTACGCCCTTTTCTACTTGATTTATAATCTCCATAGGCTCTTCATATCTTGGGTTATCAGAAGTTATAATGCTAAAATCGGCAAGCGAACCACTTATTTTTCCCATCAGTTCTCTTTTGCTTTGGTCACGATTTCCACCACACCCAAACACACAAATAAGCCTATTATTAACAAGTGGCCTAATGGCTAAAAGCGTTTTATTTAATCCATCTGGCGTATGTGCGTAATCAACAATAACGTCAAATTCTTTGCTATAAACCCTTTCAAGTCGCCCAGCAACACCATCAACCTTGCTTAACGATTTAATCACTTTTTCAGGCTTTTCACCAAGCACATAACAAACCGATGCACACGCAAGTGCATTATAAACGTTAAAAAAGCCAAGCATATTGAGTTCAACCTGCCCAACGTGGTCAAACAAGTTTATAAAAAACGTGCTTTTCTTTTGCTTGCAATTAACGTTTATTGCAAACACGTCTGACGGGTTATCCATACCATAACTAAAAGCATCTTCCCTTATATTAAGAATTTCACACCCGACCTTATCGTCACTATTCACGATAACGTGCTTGCATTTATTTTCCTTAAAAAACTTAAGTTTAGCATTTTTATAATTTTCCATATCGAAAAAAAAGTCCAAATGGTCTTGGCTAAAATTAGTAAACACCGCACAAAAGAATTCTATATTTTTTACCTTATCCAAGTAAATGGCGTGGGCTGAAACTTCCATTATGACAGTCCTAACGCCGTGATTATACATTTCATAAAAAGTTTTGTGCAATTCCAAAGGGTCGGGCGTTGTTAAAGACGGCTCGATATATTTATCCCCAAAATAAGTGCCAAGCGTACCTATTAGCCCACATTTTGCATTAGATTGCCTTAAGACGTTATAGATTAAATGTGAAGTTGTGGTCTTTCCGTTTGTGCCAATAACTGCAACAATCTTCATCTTTTTATCAACTTTTTCATAAAAATTTGATGCAATCTTGCTCATTGCAAGCCTTGAATTCTTAACTATAATTTGGGTTAAAGGCGTTTCCACCTGCTTTTCACACACTATGGCTGTTGCCCCGTAATTTTGGGCTTGCTTAACATATTCGTGCCCGTCAAAATCTTTGCCAACAATGCAAATAAAAAGGCTGTCTAAAACAACCTTATTACTATCAAACACCACTTCTTTAATGTTTAAATCAGTTTTTCCAACAATGTTATCAACTTCAACCTCTTTCAACAAATCTAATAATTTCATTTATTTTTCCCCTTTTTAACCATTATTTTACCGGTGGAATGTTATAAATATCTATAATTCCCTCAAAAACCTGTTTAGCATAAGGTGCTGCAACAGTGCTACCATAATATTGCCCAACTGGTTCATCAATAATAACAAGTGCTAAATATTTTGGGTTAGTTGATGGAAAATATCCCACAAATGAAGAAACGTATTTTCCGCTTGCAATTACCCCGTTTTCATATTTTTGTGCCGTTCCTGTTTTGCCCGCAACAGAATAACCTTCTATATACGCTTGCTTGCCAGAGCCTTCTGACACAACCTTTTCTAACATTTCGTTTAGAATTTTTGATGCCTTGCTACTTATTACCTTGTTTTTTAATTGTGGTTGGATTTTTTCGGCAATAATCCCGTTATCTGCATAAATTTCACTTACTAAATATGGCGTGTAATAATTCCCGCCATTAATCGCAGCACAAGTTGCACTTGCCAATTGAAGTCCGCTAACAGCAATGGTTTGACCAAAAGCAATTCTTGCCAAATCCACGTTTTGCACTGCTGAAACGGGTAAAACCATACCTTGCGTTTCGCCCGTAAAGTCAACACCTGTTGCACTGCCATAATTGAACGCATTTATGTATTTATACATAGTTTGCTTGCCCAAAGACATTGCAATATCCACAAAAATTGGGTTGCAACTGTTGTTTAACGCACCTTGCAAAGTTAACCCAATATGCTTGCCATTTTTATGTTCGCTCCAGCATTTTACCTTTTGCCCGTCAATGTATCTATACCTTGAAGAATTATATACGTGGTCTATCGAAAAAGCGTTTTTATTGCCCTTTAAGTATTCTTCAATGTTTGCGGCGGCAGTCAACACCTTAAAGGTTGAGCCAGGCTCGTAAACGTCACAAACAATGCCGTTTCTGCCAAGTTTATAAAGCGAAGTTAAATCGTCTCTTGGAATTTCGTTCAGATTAAAGGACGGTTTGGTGCAAAGCCCCCTTATCGCACCGCTATTTGGATCGATAACTATAATTTGTGCCGACTTTGCTTTATGCACTTCCATCGCTTCTTGCATAGCCGTTTCGCATAATTGTTGAACGTTATAATCTATGGTTAATTTTAGGTTAAGACCATTGGTTGCAGGGCGATAACTTGCTTTTCCGTTGTTTATTTCCACCCCCACAATATCCGTTTCATATAAAATTTCCCCGTCAATTCCTGACAAATACTTATCGTAATATAACTCTAAACCCGATTGACCTTTGCCGTCGGTTGAAGTAAAGCCCAAAACTGAAGTTAAAAACTCGTTATATGGATACACCCGTGAATTATCCCGAGAATAATAAACGCCTTGCAACTCGTTTTCTAACAATTTGGAAATTTTATCTTTTCCCACTTGCTTTTTTATGGTAATTTCACTTGAAACAGTGTTTTTTAGCCTTGATAAAAGATATTCTTTATCCATTTGTAAACTCTCTGCCAAAACACTTGCTAAATTATCCATATCTTTTACTGCATTTTTTCTAACAAAAACCGTGTAAGTGTCATCATTATCGGCAAGCACAACGCCGTTTGTGTCAACAATTTTGCCACGAGAAGATATTATTGGAATTTCTCTTGTCCACTGGTCGATTGCTTTGGTTTGCAAGTCTTCACCCCAAAACACTTGAACGTATAATAATCTGCCTAAAACGATAAAAAATAAAAAGGTTATTGCAATTATGATTGCTAATAACCTCTTTCGTAAAATCGTTATTGAAAAGTCTTGTTTTATTTTTGTTATCCTCCCCGTTTTAATATAAGTTTATTCAGGGAGTTTTATTTTAATTACCGTTATGCATGCCTAAATTTTGTGCTGCATCAATCACATATTCTGGAGAAGAAATACTGTCAATTTCATTCATAAGTGTGTTATATTCTGCAACTTTTGTGTTTACGTTGTTTACCATAGCCGTTTCGGTTTTAGAAAGCCTTGATAAAACGCCCGTATTAAGCACGATTAACGCTAAAATTACGGTCACTACTAATGAATAAAGCATAACTGCAAGTTTACCTTTTGTGTTAAGGCGATAATTTGTATCTTCAACAATCACGCTTGCTCTCATTTCTTCACGGATTTGCTCTAAATTATCGTCACCGAACTGCATTGTAGTTGAAGTTGGCCTAATATCTTCATCAGCAAAATCTTTAACGGTTTCTTCAACGACGGCTTGTTGCATATTTTCTTCGTTAAATCTATCGTAATTTAAGAGTTTTTGCAAGTTTTGTTGCATTCTTTCTGTTTGTGCAAGGTCGCCATCTAATTGGATAGCCTTTTCTTCACAAATTTCAGGTCTTTCAAGCAAACTTACTCCACCCTTATTGGTAGCATTTTCAAACGAATTATTCATAACCACTGTTGAACGCCTTGTAGTAACCATGTTTTTCTCCTTTATTTTTAAGCCAATCGGCTTTAATTTACAATTTTTCTGCAATTCTTAATTTTGCACTTTTTGACCTGCTGTTTTCAAGCAGTTCTTTTTCTGTTGCCGTTATAGGGTGTTTGGTTAAAATTTCTATTTCTTTTTTCTTACCACACACACAAACGGGCAAACTCTTATCACATATGCAATCGCACTCTAATTCTTTAAAAGCCTTTTTCACTATCCTATCTTCAAGCGAATGGAATGTTAATATAACAATTCTTCCGCCCTTTTTTAGAGAACGAGCCATGTTTATAATTACTTCATAAAGCCCGTCAAGTTCGCCGTTTACTTCTATTCTTATCGCCTGAAAAGTCCTTTTTGCTGGGTGACCATCTTTTTGGAACTTTTTAGGGATGCTGTTTTCTATTATTTCTATTAAATCTTTAACCTTTTCAATAGGTTTAAGTTTTCTAACTTTTACTATGTTAGATGCAATTAACGATGCAAACCTTTCTTCGCCATACTCGGTTAAAATTCTCTTTAAGTCTTCTTGTGAATATTCGTTGATAACCTTTTTTGCGGTAAGTGGATTTGTTTTATCCATTCGCATATCAAGTTCAACGTCTGGTGCCATATACGAAAAACCCCTTTCTCTATCGTCAAGTTGGAAACTTGAGACCCCAAGATCGAGTAAAATTCCGTCAAACCCGTCTATATTTAATTGTTCTTTTATGTTTAGAAAGGACTTAAAGTTATCTTTGATTAAGGTAAATCTACCATTAAACTCACTTAATCTTTCACTTGCACGTCCTATCGCATAATCATCTAAATCGGTTGCAACAAGTTGTCCGTTTGGCAAACTTTTTCTTAAAATCTCGTAAGAATGTCCACCACCGCCTAACGTTCCGTCAAAATATATTCCGTTATCTTTAACGTTAAGACCGTCTATGCACTCGTTTAGCATTACCGAATAATGCTTAAACTCTGTCATTGTTGTTTAATTCATCTAAAGCGTCGGCAAGGTCATCAAAGTTGACGTTGTTAAAATATTCGTCCCAAACCTCTTCGCTCCAAATTTCAATGCATTCAGGACCCTTAAAAACAATAAGGTTTTTTTCTATCCTTGCCCACTTTATAAGATTGTCTGGCAAACGAATTCTGCCTTGGTTATCCTCTTCTGCTTGCCAAGTGTTATAAAGAATAAATCTTGCCGCTTTTAATTGCTTTTCTCTATAAGGGTTAATGTTTGAAAGAGTGGCTTTTACTTTTTGCATTTGTTCTTCAGTATAAACGTAAAGACAATTGCCCGTGCCAACTGTTATCGAATAATTCGAACCCAATTCTTCACGCAATTTTGCTGGAATACGCATTCTGTTTTTAGCATCTAACTGATGAACGTAGTTCTTTCCAGACATAATTAGCCCACTCCTCCCGTTTTGATACTGATATTTTAGCACACATTTTAACCACTGTCAACCCTTTTTAACCATTTTTTTCAAATTTTTTGCATAAAAATATCGTTTTTTTGCACTATTTGACCACAAATTTTAAAAACTTTTTCATTAAATTTTGCATTTTTTCCTATAAACAATACTTGATTTTGCAAGTAATTATCTAACCTTTTCCCACTTTTAATATATTTGCTTAAATTCAAGAGCAAACATTCTGTTCCGTCAAAAACTTTTTGTGGTCGAAAGTGGTTAATAATTTGATTTTTGATAAAATTGTAGTGTGTACAGCCTATAATAAGGTTAAAAAACTCCCCTTTTTTGACATTTTTTAAGTCAAGCGAACTTATATATTCGCAAGATAAAAAGTTAACGGTGTTTACGTTGAAGATTTTTTTATCAATTTGTTTTGCAAGGTCATAAAACCCAACAGTTGTGACTAATTCATTGTCTTTATAGTTATCGCACGTTCTTTGCGTTGCTAATAAAATCGTTTTTTCGCCATTTGCTTGGCAGTGTTCGACGGGCGGAAAAACACCAAAAGTTTTTAGGTTTGAATATTCGCTAATTTCATTTATTAGATTTACACTTAAAGTGTTGCACGCCAAAACTATGGCTTTAACTGGAAACTGCTTTATTATATCTATATTATGTATAGCAAGGCTTAATAAATCTTGTCTTGAGCGATTGCCATAAGGGGCATTATCATTGTCGCCATAATACAAAAATCTTTGGTTTGGGAAATTTTTTACTAATTTATTAAGCACAGAAATTCCGCCAACACCACTATCTATTACCGCAATATATTGTTTATTCATAATAAATATTATGCTTTTGACAAAAAAAAATAGTTAAATTTAAAATAAAAGCAAAATTATATGCATAAATGTGCTTGCTTTTACTTTTATTTTGTGCTAAAATATTTTAGAAATTAAAAAGTACATTAAGGAGTGCATTAGATATGCCAAATATTAAATCTGCAAAAAAGAGAGTTTTAGTAAACGCTAAAAAAACAGAACAAAACAAAGCAATCCGTTCAGCAGTTAAAACTGAAATGAAGAAAATTGATTTGCTTATTAAAGAAAATAAGTTAGAAGAAGCAAAACAAAGCCTTGCTGTTGCATTCAAGGCAATTGATTCTGCTTGCAGCAAAAACATCTACCACGCAAACAACGCTTCAAACAAGAAAGCAAAACTTGCTAAAAGAGTTGACAGTGCTATTAAAGCAAACGCTCCCGTTCAAGAAGTTGTTGCTGAACCAGTTGTTGAAGTTGCACCTGTTGAAGAAGCACCAGTTAAGAAGACAACCAGAAAGCCAAGGGCTAAAAAGGTTGAAACTGCTGACGCTGAATAATTATTAAAACCAATTTAAAAATGTAAATGCCTATTGAATTATCAATAGGCATTTTGTCTTTTAAATATTTTTTATTTTTTTACCTTAATTCAAGGTAATATCTTTAAGTTTTTGGTATTTTTCAATAGCAACCTTTCTAACAATATCAATGTTAATCCCCTTTTCAAAAAACTCATCACTCAATTTCTTTGCAAGGAAAATACTTTCGGTAGAATAGTTAAGCGAACCTAGGTCACTCATAAACTTTCCGCTTTGCTTATCACCCATAAAGTCGCCAGAGCCACGCATTTTATAGTCGAACTCGGAAATCTTAAACCCATCACTATTATCTTTAAGGATTTTAAGCCTTTTTAACCCCAAAGGATTGGTCGTTTTGGTCATTAAAAAGCAATAACTTTTAATATCCGACCTACCAACTCTTCCACGCAATTGGTGTAATTGTGAAAGGCCAAACCTTTCGGCATCATAAATAACCATAACCGATGCATCTTTAACGTCCACGCCAACTTCAATAACAGTGGTTGAAACAAGAATATCAAGTTTTTTATCCTTAAAATCTTGCATAACGGCAGTTTTTTCTTTGTCTTTCATTTTGCCGTGTAAAAGCCCGATTTGAAGGTCAGGGAGTTTACTTTTAACGTCTTCAAAAAGTTCGGTTGCACTCATAACAGCACCTTCTTCATCTCCCTCAATCTTTGGGCAAACAAAGTATGCTTGTCTTCCGTTTAGCACTTCCTTTTTAATAAATTCAAGCATATCCAAATACTTGTGTTGTGGCACGATATTAGTTTGAATTTCCACACGCATTTTTGGTTTATCTGCTATGGTCGTGATATCAAGGTCGCCATAAAAAATCAAGGATAACGTCCTTGGAATAGGCGTTGCACTCATAACCAAAACGTCTGGCGTTATACCTTTGCTTAATAAAGCACTTCTTTGAGCCACGCCAAATCTTTGTTGTTCATCACACACACATAAAGAAAGTTTCTTAAACACAACGTCTTCTGATAAAACGGCGTGCGTTCCCACCACGATATTGATAAAACCGTTTTGAATAAGTGCTTTGGTTTCTTTTTTCTCTTTTGCGGTCATTGACCCCGTTATTAAGGCAACGTTATAGTCTGGAAAAACCTTTTTTATGGCTTCATAATTTTGAATTGCAAGAACTTCGGTTGGTGCAAGCATAACTGCTTGATAACCACTTTGAACGGCAACAAAAATGGCACACTGGCTTACTGCCGTTTTACCACTTCCCACGTCGCCTTGCATTAGCCTGTTCATAACGCCTTCGCCTTTCATATCGCTAAAAATTGCGTTGACAGCCGTTTTTTGACCTTGTGTAAACTCAAAAGGAAATCTGTTGACTATAAACTCTAACAAGTCTTTTGAAGTGGTTGAATACCTGTTTATTCTTACTTGCGATTTATCGCCTTTTATAAATTTGAACGCAGAAATCAATGCAAAATACTCTTCAACAGCAATCCTGTTAGATGCAAGTTTAACCATATCAAAATTGGTTGGATTATGCACTTCTCTATATGCTTTTTGCAAGTCAATGAGCCCGTATTTCGCTTGTAAATCACTAGGAATTATGCTCTTTGGTCTTTCAACGTCAATCGCAATTTTAACAGCATCTCTAAAGAGTTTTTGCGTTAAATAATTCTTAATTGAATATTGCGGAACAATGCCTTTTAGCCTAAAATTCTTTTCGCAAGGCTCAAAAGATGGATTAACCAAACTCGTTTCCATTCCATCGTTTCTAACCCTTCCGTAAAACAAGTATTCTTCGCCAACTTCAAGTTTACTTGCAACGTATGGCTGATTAAACCAAATTACCGAAAAAATAAACCCTTCTTGTTCGCAAACAATTTTAACCAGCCCGCCTCTTTTATAATACCTTGTTGTTGGGAGATTTAGCACCTTTCCAGCAGTCAAAACCACGTCGTTGTGGTAAGCGTATTTAAGAAGTTGGCTTTCACGAAGGTCCAAATAAGAACGTGGAAAAAACCGCACCAATTGTGCAGTGTCAAAAATGCCAAGTTTATTAAATTCTTGTTCTCGCTTATCGTTAACGTAGCGAATTTTTGTTAATTCCATAATTTTTAATACAAAAAAAGGGAAAGACTGCTCTTTCCCTTTGGTTTTATTCTAACGCAATGTAATAATAATAAATTGGTTGACCACCATAATGAATATCGACATCACAGTCAGGGTATTTTTCTTCAATTTTTTCTCTCAAGGCTTCAGCGTCTTCTTCCTTAACGTCTTGACCGTAATATAAGGTGATAATTTCTTCACCGTCCCTTAATTTTTCAATCAAGTCCAAAGTCACTTCGCTAACGTCTTTACCTTGTGACAAAATCTTTTTGTTGTCAAGACCCATAATGTCGCCAACTTTAAGTTCAAAACCGTAAAGTTTAGTGTTTCTTACTGAGTATGTCACTTGACCAACAGAAACTGTGTCAAGAGCGTGAATCATGTTTGCTTTATTTTCATCAACAGAAAGTTCTGGGTTAAACGCCAACGCTGCCGAAAAACCTTCTGGAATATTCTTTGTTGGGATAACGTGAATTCGCTTGTTTTGAACTAGCGATTTTGCTTGTTCAGCAGCAAGAATAATGTTCTTATTGTTAGGGAAAACAAAAACGTTATCAGCGTTAATTCTTTGTGCCGCACTTGCAATATCATCAGCAGATGGGTTCATCGATTGTCCGCCTTCGATAACGGCATCAACAGTCAAATCTTTAAATATACTTGAAAGCCCGTCGCCCGCAGAAACGGCAAGCATACCCATTTCCTTTTTCTCTGCTTCGTATTTTTTCATTAAAGCACGGTTTTGCTCTAACATGTTTTCAATTTTAAGTCTATCAAGTTCACCAAGTTCAAGTGCTTTTGTAAGTGCAACACCCGGTTTATTTGTGTGAACGTGAACTTTAACAAATTCAAGGTCACCAATTACGATAACGCTATCACCTATACCCATCAAGGTTTCACGCAATCTTTCGATATCAGCAACTGTTGTTTTCTTATTAAGGTTGATAATAAAGAATTCTGTGCAATATGCGAATTCAATATTGCCAAGATTGGTTATATCAGCGTGTTCCATCAACGTTTCGGTTGACGCTTCTTGTGAAACAACCATTTCTTCACTTACGCTTTCGCCCATAAGTGCTTTATACATACCTTCGTAAAAGCACATTAAACCTTTACCACCAGCATCAACAACGCCTGCTTTTTTAAGAACAGGTAAAAGTGATGGTGTCAATTCAACCGCTTCATTTCCGGCTGAAATCAATTCTGGTAAGAAAGTTTCAAAATCTTTGCATTTTGAACGAACTGTTTGTGCGTGTTCAGCAACCATACGAGCAACGGTCAACATCGTTCCTTCTTTTGGTTTGCTAACTGCACCATATGCTATTTCCGCACCTGATACTAACGCTTGTGTAAAGAGTTTTGTATCAATTTCTTCTGCTTTTTTAAGAGTATTACAAAATCCTCTTAAAACTTGTGATAAGATAACGCCTGAATTCCCACGGGCACCACGAAGTGCACCTTTTGAAACAGCCTCGGCAATATCTTCAATTTTATTACTTTTGCAATTTACCAATTCCTTTATAGCAGATTGGAAAGTTAAAGACATATTTGTTCCAGTATCACCATCAGGAACAGGAAAAACGTTGAGAGCATCAATGTTTGCCCTATTTATTTCAAGCAATTTAGCAGAGGTTAAAATCATTGATTTTAACATCGCACCATTTATTGTTTTTTGCATATTATACCCCAAATAAGAGAAATTTTTAATTTTATTTAGTTCATAACTCCGGTCACGTTAACGTTTATCGTATCGACAATCATACCAGTAAAACGCTCAACCTTATACTTAACAGATTCTTTGAGTGCTTCGATAACTGCCTTTATTGATACACCGTATTTAACGATAACCGCAAGGTCAATATAAATCCTATCTCCATTAGCACGAACTTTAACGCTTCTGAATTTAGAACCCGACTTAAGAAAACTAATGAACGACGAAAAGGCGTTATAACGTGAAAACGCTACAATGCCATAACAATCTGTCGCAATATGCGAAACAAACTTTTCTATCGTTTTTTCTGATATGGTAATTTTTCCATAAATATTGTTAGTCTTTACAGCCATATTAACCTCATCATAAACTTATATACATTTTACAATATTTCAAATAATTTTGCAACATTTTAGTGCCATTTATTAAAAAATTTTATTCATCTAAAAAAATATACTAGATTTTTTTGCTAAACAGCCTCTTTTTTGTTGCTTTTTATCTAATAATATGATAAAGTATTCGTTGTTAATGAATAAACAATTCCAAGTTGGAGGATATTATAATGAGTAAAATTTGTAGCGTATGTGGAAAAGGCAAACTTTCTGGCAATTTAGTAAGCCACTCAAACCGTAAAACCCCTAAACTTTATGAAGCAAACCTTCAAAAAGTTAGCGTTAAAAGTGAAAACGGCACTGTATCTAAACAATACGTTTGCACAAGATGTTTAAAAAGCGGTAAAGTAGAAAGAGCGTAATTTTTAAGCAAAAAATTTAAGGGTATGTTCACTGAACATACCCTTTTTTTTATTCAAATAATTCGGTTGATAAATACCTTTCGCCCGTATCAGGCAAAATTGCAACTATCGTTTTGCCTTGATTTTCTTTTAGTTTTGCTAATTCTATTGCAACGCCAAGCGTTGCACCCGAGGAAATCCCAGCCAAAACGCCCTCTTTTTTAGCAAGCATTTTTGCATAAAAAACAGCGTCTTCATCACTGATTAATTTAACTTCATCACAATACTTTCTTTCAAAGTTTTTAGGGACAAAGTTTGCACCGATACCTTGAATTTTGTGTGCCCCAAACTCGCCCTTGCTTAATAGTGGCGATGATTGTGGTTCAACTGCAACAACCTTAATATTTTGGTTTTGTTCTTTAAGGAATTTTGCCGTTCCCGTAAGAGTTCCACCCGTGCCAACACCAGCAACAAAAATATCAACTTTTCCATCGGTATCTTTGAATATTTCAGGACCTGTCGTTTGATAGTGAGCGGTTATATTTGCAGTATTATCAAACTGTGATGGGATAAAACTGTTAGGTGTTTTTTCATTGATTTCTTTTGCCTTTTCAATAGCACCTTTCATACCCAATTTTCCGTCTGTTAAAACGACTTCTGCACCATATCCTTTTAATAATTTAATGCGTTCAATGCTCATCGTGTCTGGCATTGTCAATATGGTTTTATAGCCCCTTGATGCACAAATTGAGGCTAGCCCAATGCCAGTGTTTCCACTTGTTGGCTCAATAATTGTTGCACCTTTTTTGATTAAGCCTTTTTGCTCTGCATCGTTAAGCATAAACAATGCCGTTCTATCCTTAACGCTTCCTGCAGGGTTAAAACTTTCTAATTTTAACAATAATTTGGCTTTTAACCCAAATTCTTTTTCTATATTAATTGGCTCAAAAATTGGTGTTGAACCTATTAAATCATCAATTTTAGTATAAATTTTCATAAATTTATCCTTCAATTTCTTTTATTTTTTTCTTTATTCCTTCAATCGCTCTGAACCTATGACTAATGCTATTTTTTTCCTTATCGGTTGCAAGCCCCAAACACTTATTCAAATCGGTGCTGAAAAACAAAGGGTCATAGCCAAAACCATTTTCGCCATAACATTTATCCAAAATTTCGCCATGTGTTTCGCCCGTTGCCGTTATAATCCTTCCATCTGGTTTGTAAAAAACCATACAGCAAACGAATTTTGCATTTCGGTTTTGTTTGCCTTGCATGTTTTTTAATAAAAGTTCATTGTTATGCTCATCAACCCCGTCGCCAGCATATCTTGCACTATATATCCCCGGCTGGCCATCAAGAGCATCAACACAAATCCCACTGTCATCTGCAAGGGCTGGCAAATTTAATGCAGTTGCAACGGCTTTTGCCTTAATTAAAGCGTTTTCATAAAAAGTTTTTCCGTCTTCTTCAATCTCAAAATCAAAGCCCAACTCTTTATATCCAACCACTTCGTAATCAGGGAGCATTTGTCCTATTTCTTTAATTTTATGAGCGTTTCCACTCGCCAAAACTATTCTTTGTTTAATCATTTGTATCCTTTTTGTAAATAATATCAGCCAAATTTACGTAGTCTTGGGCGGTTAAGTTTTCGCCACGAATAGTAAGCGGTAAATTTGCCGAAATTAATATATTTTCTGCATCAGCCCTTGAAAGTTTATAAACGTTCATCAGGTTGTTGACAAGCATTTTTCTTCTGTTTGAAAAGGCACATTTTACAACCTGCCTAACGTTATCATAATCAACGCCAACAAACTTGTCTTTTTCAATATCAATTCTAACAACTGCCGAATCGACGTTTGGTGGTGGCGTAAACTTTTCTCTTCCCACTTTTAACACAACTTCGGCACTGCCTTTAAGGTTTATGCCAACTGTGATAGCACCATAATCTGCACAACTATGTTTTGATGCTAAACGGTATGCAACTTCTTCTTGCACCATAATTACCATTCGCTTTAAGTTTTTTGCATTTTCCAAAAAACGCATGATAATTGGCGTTGTAATATAATAAGGCAAATTGGCAACCAACACGTATTCATCGCCAAGTTTTTTCTCAACTTCTTGAACGCTGACTTTCATTATATCGTTAAAGACAATTTCAACGTTTTTATTTTGTTCTAAAACGTCTTTTAACACAGGCTTAAGCCTTGTGTCAATCTCATAACCAACGACTTTTTTAACCTTTTTAGAAAGCGATTTTGTCAACGCACCAGCACCACAGCCTATCTCTAAAACAACGTCGTTTTCGCCAACTTCTGCCTTTTCAACAATTTGGTCAAGCAAAGATAAATCGGTTAAAAAATTTTGACCGAAGGCTTTTTTCAAGGTTAAATTGTGTTTTAATAAAGTCGCCTTTAAGTTTTCCATATCTTTCCCTTAAATTGCTGAATATTTTTTTATATTGCACACACAATATTATCGTAAAGAGAAATCTTTACTATCAATCATTTATACTAATGAAGTGAGATAATTAAAATATGGCCGACTTTTTGTCGGCTATATTTTTATTTTAATTTCTTAAATAAAGTTTTTGCATTTTGTAAAACTTGCTTTGCCATTTTATCAACGTCGATATTTTTGATTTGAGCAAGTTTTTGTAAAATTAATGGCACGTACTTTGGCCCGTTCACCTTCCCCCTAAATGGGTGCGGTGTTAAATAAGGGCTGTCCGTTTCTGTTAAGCACATATCGTTTGGAACGTATGACGCCACATCTAAAATAGCGTTTGCGTTCTTAAAAGTCAACGGCCCTGCAAACGAGATGTAAAGCCCTAAATTAAGAAGTTCCCTTGCCGTTTCAACACTTCCGCTAAAACAGTGCATAACCCCGCCACTTGTCAATTTTGCCTTATTATCTTTTAAGATATTAAGCATATCTTGGGTAGAGTTTCTGCAATGGATTGAGATAGGCAAGCCCACTTCTTTTGCAAATTCCATTTGGGAAATAAATGCTTTGATTTGCTTGTCTTTATCATAAGGTTCCCAATAATAATCCAAACCTATTTCGCCGACAGCAACACATTTTGGGTGCGAAGTCAATTTCTTTATCCTATCAAACTCGTTTTCATCAAACCCAGCCGTATCACAAGGGTGACAGCCTGCACCAAAATATACAGAAGAATATTTTTCAGCAAGTTCTTTGCCCTTTTCACTCGTTAAAGCACAACACGCCATATTGATTGCAATACTGACGCCGTTATCTAAATATTCTTTAACAACGGTATCAGTATCGTTTAGTTTTTCATCGTGAAGATGACAATGCGTATCAACGAACATTAGAAAATTTGGCTCCCGTCCTCAATATCGTTTTCTGGCATTAGGAATGCAAGTTTGCCTTGTTCATTTTCAGCACAAAGTATCATACCTTCGCTAACAATTCCGCATAGTTTTGCAGGCTTTAAGTTTGTTATCATAGTAAGTTTTTTGCCAATCATTTGTTCAGGTGTGTAATTAAGTGCAATTCCGCTCACAACAGTTCTTGTTTCATCGCCAAGTTTAACTGTTAATTTTAAGAGTTTTTTGCTCTTTTCAACCTTTTCACACGCAATAACTTTTGCAATTTTTAGTTCGATTTTTGCAAAGTCTTCAATGTCAATTAACGGCTTTTTATTTTCAACAACTTCTTGTTTTGCTTCTAACTCTTTATTTCTTTCTTCAATCATTTTATTCACTTGCTCCATAATAACTTTCGCATCCAACCTTGCAAATAAAATTTCTGGGTTTTCGCAAACCTTAACTTGCTCAATCAAGCCAAACTTGTTAATTTCATCAACACTTCTCAATGAAAGGTTAAGCATATTTGCAACCTTTTGGCAAGAATCTGGCAAGAAAGATGCTAAAAGTGAAGTTCCGATAATTATGCTTTCGGTCAAGTTATATAAAACGGTTGCAAGCCTATCTTTTTTGCTTTCGTCCTTTGCAAGTGCCCAAGGCATTGTTTCATCAATATACTTGTTCGCCCTTCTAAATATAGCAAAAATTTCAAAGAGAGCATCAGCAACTTTAAATTCGTTCATTTTGCTAACAACTTTGTCATAAGCAGAAGTCACAACAGCCTTTAATTCATCGTCAACAACTTCGCTAACGTTAGCATCCTTAACAATTCCACCAAAATATTTGTTTGTCATTGCAATAGTTCTGCTAACCAAGTTGCCGTAAACGTTTGCCAAATCGCTGTTTATAGTTTCAATTATAGATTCCCACGAAATCAAGCCGTCGTTATCTTGTGGCATAGCCGTTAAAACGTAATACCTGACAGCATCTTTGCCAAAGAACTTAACCAAATCATCAGCATACATAACGTTGCCTTTTGACTTGCTCATCTTTCCACCGTCTTGTAAAAGCCAGCCGTGGCCATAAACTTTTTTTGGAAGTGGAACGTCTAACGCCATTAAGAAAATTGGCCAATAAATTGTATGAAACCTAATAATATCCTTACCAATAACGTGAACGTCAGCAGGCCAAAAATCTTTATACTTTTGGTCGTGGTTTCCATCAACGTCATACCCTAACCCCGTGATATAGTTGGTAAGAGCATCAAGCCAAACGTAAACAACGTGTTTAGCGT
Source organism: uncultured Clostridia bacterium (assembly GCA_904502225.1). Lineage (GTDB taxonomy): Bacteria > Bacillota > Clostridia > Christensenellales > Borkfalkiaceae > UBA1259. The sequence goes on along the minus strand of CAJGDO010000001.1, from coordinate 42,878 downwards.
CAAAATCAACAGGAATACCCCACTTAAACGTGCTTCTTGAAACGCATAAGTCTTGTAAACCAGGTTTTAAGAAATTGTTTACCATTTCATTCTTTCTTGAAGTTGGCGTAATAAATTCAGGATGCTCATTATAATATTCTAAAAGCCTATCAGCATACTTGCTCATCTTGAAGAAATATGCTTCTTCTTTTGATTTATTAACAGGCCTACCACAGTCTGGGCATTTGCCGTCAACAAGTTGACTTTCTGTCCAGAACGATTCACAAGGTGTGCAATACCAACCTTCGTATGCACCTTTATAAATATCGCCTTTTTCGTATAATTTTTTGAATATTTTTTGAACTTGCTTTTCGTGGTACTCGTCAGTAGTTCTTATAAATTTATCGTAAGAAACGCCAACCATTTTCCAAATATCTTTAATTTGTTCAGCCACGCCATCAACAAATGCTTTTGGCGAAAGGTTTACATTCTTTGCCTTTTCTTCTATCTTTTGCCCGTGCTCGTCCGTACCCGTTTGAAAAAACACGTCATATCCTTCATAACGCTTAAAACGTGCCAAACAGTCGGTTAAAATTGCTTCGTAAGTGTTGCCTATATGAGGCTTGCCCGAAGTGTATGCTATCGCAGTTGTAATATAATATTTTTCTTTCATTTTATAACTCCTTTAACCCAAATGATAGGTTTTTTCGTAAAATATTACCTAACTATTTTATCACATTTTTAACACATATTCAACCATTATTTAGCATAAAGTTCTTATATGAACTTAATTTTTGGTTTTGTTTTAATTTTATCTACTATAATTTTAATTTTTATTGACCCAAACACACTATTAAGTGCAATGTTAAGTGGCGGAAATAAGGCACTTTCTCTAACCACGAGAATGGCTGTTGTTTACGCCGTTTGGCTTGGCGTTTTTGAACTTTTAGAACAAAGCGGACTTGCTAAAAAGTTTGCATCATCTATTAAGCCCCTTAACACCAAACTTTTTGGCACTCTGCCCGATAAGGCAAACGACTTTATCTCCCTTAACATTTCAGCAAACGTTTTGGGTATGAGCGGTGCCACAACGCCTATGGGCATAAAAGCAATTCAAGAACTTGAAAAACACCCCAACACCGAATATGCAATCGCTATGTTTTTTGTAATTAACGCAACAAGCGTTCAAATTATCCCGTCATCAGTTTTGGCACTTCGGGCATCACTTAATTCGTTGAACCCGTCAAGCATAGTTTTGCCCACTATTTTAGCGACTTTATTGTCCACTATTATAGGCGTTCTCTTAACCAAAGTATTTATAAAGAAAAGGAGATAAAATGTCCAAATATTTTATACCCATTTTATTTTTAGTCATCTTTATTTTTGCACTTGTAAAAAAGGTCAAGCCCTATGATGCATTCACTTTGGGTGCAAAGTCTGCCATACCTTTTGCCGTAAGCCTTTTCCCCTATTTAGTCAGCATTTTCGTTATTACCGAACTGTTTGAAGTTAGCGGAATTTCAGACGCTGTTTCAAGTTTTATAAGTCCCTTTTTTAATCTTTTAGGAATACCAAGTGAACTGACAAAATTGGTTTTAATAAAACCTTTTTCAGGCAACGGGGCTCTTGCCGTGCTTACCGAAATTTATAATACTTTTGGCGTTGATAGTTATATTTCTCGCTGTGCATCGGTTATTTATGGCAGCAGTGAAACTGTCTTTTATATTGCGGCTGTTTACTTTGCTGGGGCAAAGACAAAAAAACTAACCCTGCCAATTTTAATTTCGCTATTTGCTTCGTTCTGCTCTTGCGTTTTTGCTTGTTTTATTTGTTTAATTTTATAAAAAAACATCAGCAATTTGCTGATGTTTTTTTGTTTTTATACTTTCTTTGTTTTATCTTCAATAACAAGTTTAGCCATTATGTCGTCTAAAGGCATAACACCAAGGTCGCCTTCCTTTCTTGACCTTACTGAAACAACGTTATCTTCTTTTTCTTTATCGCCAACGATAAACATATAAGGTATTTTATCAAGTTGTGCTTCCCTGATTTTATATCCGATTTTTTCGCTTCTAATATCAACTTCTGCTCTAATTCCACTTGCAATCAATTTTTGGACAATTTCTTTTGCATAATCTGCCGTTCTGTCAGTCAAACTCATAACCTTAACTTGAACAGGGCAAATCCAGAAAGGAAATGCACCAGCGTATTTTTCAATAAGCATTGCAAGCGTTCTTTCATAACAACCAATTGAACTTCTGTGGATTACGAATGGATATTGTTTTTCACCGTTTTCGCCAATATAGGTCATATCAAAACTGTGTGCTGCAGCAAAGTCTAATTGAATTGTGATAATGGTGTCTTCTTTACCATAAACGTTTCTTGCTTGAACGTCAAGTTTTGGTCCATAGAAAGCCGCTTCATCATCAGCCTCAACGTATTCAATGCCAATATCGTCTAAAATCTTTTTCATAAGGCTTTCAGTTTCGTTCCAAGCCTTGTCGTTGTCAATGTATTTAGACTTGTTAGCCTTGCCACGCTTACTGAAACGGAAAGAAACATCCTCTCTCATTCCCAAACAGTCCAAGAAGTAATAACTCAATTCTAAACAACGTTTAAATTCTTCTTCAACTTGTTCAGGCGTACAAACAATGTGTCCATCAGAAAGTGTGAATTGGCGAACCCTTATAAGACCGTGCATTTCGCCACTTGCTTCTTTTCTAAACAATTTTGCAGTTTCACTATATCTGCAAGGCAAATCTCTATAACTCTTTAAGCCATTTCTATAAATTTGGTATTGGAAAGGGCAAGTCATTGGGCGAAGAGCCATTGCTTCTGGTGAGTTTTCATCACCTAAAATAAACATCTTGTCTCTATAATGGTCCCAATGCCCTGAAATTTTATAAAGGTCGCTTTTAGCCATATAAGGCGTTTTGGTTATCATAAAACCACGTCTTTCTTCTTCGTCCTCAACAAACCTTTCTAAAATTTGCAAAATCTTTGCACCTTTTGGGGCTAAAATAGGCAAACCTTGACCAATAACGTCTTCGGTTAAGAATATGCCAAGTTCTCTGCCAAGTTTGTTGTGGTCACGCTTTTTAGCCTCTTCTAACGCCGTTAAGTATTCATCAAGTTCACTCTTTTTTGCAAAAGCCGTGCCGTAAATTCTTGTAAGCATCTTATTCTTTTCGTCCCCACGCCAATAAGCACCTGTGACAGAAGTAAGTTTAAATGCCTTAATCTTGCCCGTAGATGGTAAATGTGGGCCACGGCAAAGGTCCATAAAGTCGCCTTGCTTGTAGCAAGAAATCACGCTTCCTGCTGGAAGTTCATTGATAAGTTCAACTTTATAGTTTTCAGAAAAATCTTTGAAAACCTTGATTGCATCTTTTTTAGAATATACTATGCGTTCAATAGGAAGGTCGCTCTTAATAATTTCCTTCATCTCGCTTTCAATTTTTTGCAAATCTTGTTGAGTGATTGGTGTTTTGAATTCAATATCGTAATAAAAACCATTTTCAATGGTTGGGCCTATTGCAAGTTTTGAGGTTGGGAAAATGTTTTTAACTGCTTGTGCCAAAACGTGTGCAGTCGTATGGCGATAAACTTGCAAGCCTTCCTTATCCTTTAAAGTAATAATTTCAAGCGTGCAATCTTCGTTAATATCAGTTGAAAGGTCAACTAATTGACCGTTCACTTTGCCACAAACAGCATTTCTAAATAAGCCTTCTGAAATAGATAATGCTACTTCGCCAACTGAAATTGCCTTGTCAAACTCTAAAATAGAGCCGTCCTTAAGTGTAATTTTCATATAACTCCTCCTAAAAAAAATATCCCTAGACAAAAGTCTAAGGACGAAAAAAATTCCGCGATTCCACCTTAATTGCCGATAAAACAGCCTCTTAATTGTCGCTTTAAGTGCGATAACTTTGCATTTGCAGTGGTTTCATATTCAACAGAAGTTTACAGGCTTTCCACCATCGCCCGCTCTCTAAAAAACCCCAAATTGCACTACTTGTCTGCAAATTATATGCAATATTTACAAACTTATAATACAATAAATTTTGCTCTTTGTCAACGTTTTAATGCTCTAAACCGTTAGAAAAAAATATTTTATCGCTATAAAACTCTTTTAAATAGTACTCATCGTCTTTTGGGATTTGACCGGAAAGTTCCACTTCCCCACAATTACTTAACAAAATCTCTCTAATAATTTGCATATCTTCGCCGTCTAAAAGCGAACTTCTTTTAAGGCGTCTGTAATGGCAATCATACACTCTGCCATCATCAACAAACACCCTTTTTTTCTTGTTTTCAAGTAAGTAATATACAAAATCTTTTAATTGAGAATTTAAAAAGCATTCCGGCATACAACCAACAATATCTTTCCACTTATTCTTTAATGGCGATAAGGTAAAATTAAAAATTCCATCAATGGCAATATCAGTGTATTTTTTAATTTTTTCATAAGAATATTTTTTGTCGTCTTCAAGGTCTGCAGCGATTAAACTTGTCAACAAAATTTCTCGCTCATTTTTAGATAAACCGCTGACTAAAATGTTTTTCTTAAAATAATCGTATTTATATTTAATTGCGATAATTTCAGCCACTTTATCGGCCAATTCTGTTCTTATAATATCTTTATAATATTCAGGGCAATTTACGCTTAAAACTGCCCTGCCGTCAACTATTTTACTCAAAATAGAACAGTCTGCGTGCGATAAAAGTTCGCCTATGCTATTTTGAACGTACATTAAACTATCTTGGTTATAATCTCTATCTGAAATGGTAATTGTCGTCATATCTTTTAGTTTACGCTCCATAACAAATTTTATTTATTTTTAATCAAAATATCCTTTTTATTTTTAAGTAGCCGATACAACAACTTATATATTTCTGAAACAATTATAATCGAGAATGCAACAGTTGAAATTTTTATCCAACTCATAATCGATAAAGGATTAATTGCAAACAACTTTGAAAACACTTGAACGATTAATACGTGCAAAAACAAAACGCAAGCAAAGGTTAAAACCATAATTTTGTTTTTGGTAAAACCTTTAAATATACTTTGCTTTCCAAGTTCCCTTGAGTTAAAGGCGTTAAACAACTGAAACATAATAAACAACGTAAAAATCCCCGCACGCTCTTCACTAGCCATTAAGCCAATAAAATTGTAATTATACTGTAAAAACATTATCGTACCTATAAATAAACCATTAAAAACAATTCTAATAAGCATAGAAAACCCAACGATGCTTGCATTTCTTTTTACAGGCGAAACGTTCATTAGGCTGTCGCTTGCCCTTTCCAGCCCAAGCGTCAATGCGGGCGGACCGTCCATAATAACGTTTATCCATAAAAGTTGCAAGGTGTTAAAAGGCTGACTTAAATTCATAATTGCACAAACGGTTATAAATAGCAGAGCCGACAAGTTTACAGATAGTTGAAATAGAATAAACCTTTGCAAGTTTTTATAAACGTTTCTTCCAAAAGCAATAGATTTTACAATGGTTGAAAAACTGTCGTCAAGCAACACAATGTCTGCCGTTTCTTTGGTAATATCACTCCCACTTATACCCATCGCTATGCCAACGTCAGCATTTTTTATTGCTGGGGCATCGTTTATACCGTCGCCCGTCACGGCAACAACTTCGCCCATTTCTTTTAACAGTTTAACTATCCTTGTTTTTGTTGCAGGTGTGCTTCGTGCAATAACGGTTATTTTATGTAAAATTTTTTTGACCGCATTATCGTCTAACTTATCCATATCGCTTGCTTCAAGCACTTCTCTTTCATCTTTTGCAATCTTTAATTGTTTTGCGATTGCAAAGGCAGTGATTTTATTATCGCCTGTTAAAATTTTTACTGCCACCCCAGCCCTTTTACAATCGGAAACTGCTTTATAAACGTCCTTTCTAATAGGGTCGGCAATGGCAACAAAACCATCAAAAATATAGTTGTTATTTGGCGTTTGACCATCGTAATGAGCAAAGCAAATAATTCGCCTTGCTAGTTGCTGATGCACCGCCATATCGCTTAATATTTTTGTTTGTTGAGCGTTAGACAAAACGCACATTGATAAAACTTTTTCGGGTGCACCTTTTAAGAAAGTGCGTGTTTTGTCTTTCTCTATATAAACGGTGGTAGTCATAATTTTAGTCTGGCTTGAAAACGCCTGCCTATCTATGACATTAAAGTCGTCTCTAAACTTTTGATAAGGGATATTAGTTTGCATTTTTTCATAAGCGTTTAATAAAGCACACTCGGTTGCACTTCCACGATTGATTTTTTTGTTTGAAACTTCTATTATATCAGCCGTTGAATTTATAACAAAATTTTGCTTTAATAACTCGTTTTGGCAATCTTTCGGCTCGGCACAAAAATCGCTAAAACAAATGCTTACCACTTGCATTTTATTTTGGGTTAAAGTGCCCGTTTTATCCGAACAAATAACGCTGACAGCACCTGCCGTTTCGGTTGCCGTCATTTTTCTTATTAAGGCGTTGCTTTTTGCAAGTTTTATCATATTTAACGCCAAAGAAATGGCAACGATGGTCGGCAAGCCTTCTGGCACTGCGGCAACAATTAAAACTATGCACGATATAAACAGTTCTTGTATAGAATTAAAGGTCAAAGCATTGATTAAACTTAACCTTATTATAGAAATAGCAAAGACCACAACGGCACTTGTCGCACCGATTATGGTTATAAGTTTGCCTAACCTTGCCAACTTTGTTTGCAGTGGCGAGTCTTTTTGGTTTTTAGCAGAAAGTTCGCTTGCAATACTGCCCATTTCGGTTTTATCGCCTATTGCCGTCACTAAAAGTTTTGCACTTCCATTCACAACAAAAGTGCCTGAATATAAACAGTTTACCCTTTCAGCAAGTGGACAATTGGCGTTTAGAGTAATATTAGCCTCCTTTTTAACAGGCGTGCTTTCCCCCGTTAAAGCCGATTCATCAACGCTTAATTCTTGACTTTCGATAAGCCTTCCGTCCGCAACAATTTTATCGCCACTTTCAACAAGCAATATGTCACCAACTAACACGTCTTGCTGACTTATCGTTATAATTTTGCCTTGTCTAATTACCCTAACGGCAATATTTTCGTAAATTTTATTTAAGGCTTCAAATGCTTTTTCTGAAGAGCCTTCCATAATTATAGTTATCGAAACCGAAACAAAAATTGCTAAAAGTATACCTAAACACTCTGCAAAATCGCCCTTTCCTGTCTTAAAATATTTTCCAAGATTGGTGCCTAATGCCACAATAAAAGCAACCATTAAAATTAAAAGCATTGGCTCTTTGAAAGCGTTAAAAAACCTTGACAAAAAACTTTGCTTTTTTGTTTTTGTCAAAAGGTTTCTTCCAAACTTTTCAGCACTTAACTGTTGCGATTTTTTATCCAAACCGAAATGCTTGCTTGAAGAAAGCGATTTTATTGCATAGTCTATGTCTTTATCAAAATAATTCATCTAAATCTCCTAACTATCACAATAAAATTATGCGATTATTTTAAAATATATGATAAAGCAATGGACAAACCTAATAAAAAGTGCTAAACTATATTTGTTTGATAAAACTACAAAAGGAAAATGGTATGGAAAAGGTTTTTAAAGTTGATATTAAAGGTTTTGAAGCAAAATTGCCACTTATTGCACTTTCAGACAAAATTACAATCGCTTTTTTCAATTTACACGGCGATGCACTTTTAACCGAACACTGCGGTAAGGAACTTGCAAAATTGGTTGGCGATAGTGAGGTTTTAATCACTGCTGAATCAAAAGGTTTGCAATTAACACACGTTGTTGCAAGAGAGGCTAACCTCCCTGATTACGCTGTTGCAAGAAAGTCTAAAAAGTTGTATATGAACGATGGAATTTCCGTTCAATATGGTGCATCTATCACCACAGGTAAGCCACAAGAATTCTTCCTTTCAGCAAGGGATGTTAACCTTATTAAAGGCAAAAAAGTTTGTATCGTTGATGACGTTTTGTCAACAGGCACAAGTCTTGCTGGTTTAGAAAGCCTTATTGAAAAGGCTGGTGGCATTGTAAATAAAAAATTGTTTGTTCTTGCAGAAGGCGATGCTCAAAATAGACCTGACGTTGAATTTTTAGCAACAATTCCACTATTTTAATTAAAAAAATTAACCCACTGTTTGCACAGTGGGTTTTTTATTTTATTTAGATAAAATTTGACTTAAATGGTTTTGCACTTTTTCTATCGGCAGACCTATAATATTGGTCAAACTGCCACGATGTTCTTTGACTAGGTTATACTCACTATCCTGAATTCCATAAGAGCCAGCCTTACCCTTATACAATCCGCTTTTAATATAAGCCTTTATTTGTTCATCAGTAAGGTCAGAAAAATAAACTTGGCTTTCATCAAAATCAATTATGGTTTTTTCTTTTGTTATAATTGCAAAACCTGTTATTACAACGTGCTTTTTATTTGACAAGGCTTTAAGCATTTCAAACGCCTCTATCTCGTTTTTAGGCTTGCCAAGAATTTTTCCGTTAAAATAAACTACCGTGTCCGAGCCAAGAACGGCAACCCCGCCCTTTTCTTCTAAACTATTAAACACCGAATTTGCCTTGTTAAAAGCAAAAGTTGTTGCTGTTTTATAAGGGTCAGAGCAAAAGGCTTGTTCTTCATAATCGCTTGAAATAACCTTAAAAGAAAAGCCAGCATTTGTTAAAATTTCCTTTCGCCTTGGCGAATTACTTGCAAGAATTAACTGCATTATTCACTCTTTTTTTCTTCTTTTGGCAAAAAGAATGGCATTTTTTTATAACGATAAATTAACATTAATGCAATGCCACCTAACACGAACACTATTGATAACCATTGCGATGGATATAGCGTTGGGTTAAAACCACGATAGTCAGTCCTTAAAAATTCAATTATAAAACGCCATACGCCATAGCCGATTAAATATAAACTCATTATAATGTTGCAACGCTTTAAATATAAAATTGTTAAAACGGTTGCAAGTGCAAACAAGAATAAAGATTCATACAACTGAATTGGAACGTAATAACCCCAACCGTGCGTCGTGCCGTCCATATAAATTCCACCAAAAACAAATTGGTCGCCAAGATACTTTCCGTGGCAACAACCGCTCATTAAACAGCCGATTCGCCCAAACGCGTGTGCAATTGCAATGGAAATTGGTGCAACCCTGAAAAGTGTGTTAAAATGCTTTACGTGTAAGCCTTTATCTTTGCCGTTAAAATAGAATTTGCCGATAGTGAAATATAAAAGCAAAAAGCACCCTGCACCACCGATAAGCCCACCCATAACAGTCAAACCAGCACCGATTATTTTAAATTCTTGGCCGTCCAACCAATTATAAAAGCCTTGGAAAACCATTGCAAAAAAGAAACCTGAAACAAGCCCGCCGATTAAAATAAAAAATACGTAATCTTGCACTTTTTCTGGCATATCAAATTTCTTTGATAAAATGTAAAAGGCTATTAAGCAACAAATTATACCAACCGCAATACAAACGCCGTATAATTTAACGCCATTACCAAATATCGTAAATAATGAATAAGGATACATAATATTCTCCCAAAATTAGTTTATTTTAATTTTAATCCGTCCTTAAAGGCTTTTCCTATCATTTCGCCTAAAACGTAATATCCGTGTCCACCACAGTCATAGCAAATAGGCTTAAATTTTGTTAAATCAATTTTGCCTTTGCAGTCTAAAATACTTTCGTCAGCACACACGTTTACAACTTTACCTATGCAAATTTCACTGTCATTGTCATAAGAAACCAACTCGCATTCCATACAAAGCGGAAGTTCGTTAAAAACTGGTGCATTTGTAAACTCGCCCTTTTGGTATGTCCAACCTGCTTTCTTAATTTTGTCCTTTTCTTTATTACCTGAAACAATCCCAACGTAATCTGCCGACACAACGTTTTTCTCGTCTGCTATTGAAACGGTAAAATTTTTGGTCTTAAATATATTTTTCATTGTCTTATGCGTTGCAGAAATGCAGATTGAAACTTGCGTCTCATCTGAAACTGTGCCCCAAGCCGCATTCATTGCGTTTGGAGTGCCATTTTCATCATAAGTGCCTATAATCAAAACAGGCAAAGGATAAATATATGCGTGTGGTTTTAAGTTCTTTTTCATAAATGTTCTACCTTTTTATTTATTATACATTAAAATTTAGAAAAATGCAATAAATTAAATTTTTTAATCTAAACAAAATGATAAAAATAAAAGTCAAAATTATTTGCAATTATTTAATTAATTGTGTATAATTAAAAATGCCTTGGAAAGGTATCGAAGTGGTCATAACGAGAACGACTCGAAATCGTTTTGTCGGGTTTACCGGCACATGGGTTCAAATCCCATCCTTTCCGCCAAAAAAAGAACGCTTATTATTAGCGTTCTTTTTACTTAATATATTTCCTTTATTCCTAAAAAATAATCTGCAGAGATATCAAATGCCATTGACATACTTTTTAGTATGTCATACCCTGGTTTTGCTTTTCCCCTTAACCACTCACTAACTTGACTTTGTTTTACCCCTATCATTTTAGAAAAAGCAACTTGTGTTAAATTATTTTCTTGCAAAAATTCTCTTAAAATTTCACTAAAATCATTTTCCATATAATTATTATATAGAATTTTCTATTATTTTATTTGACATATAGAATATTCTATGTTATAATTTTTACACATTACTTAGGAGGTCTTTTTATGACAAAAAGAAACACATTTTTTAAAACATTGTTACTCATTCTTACACTTTTGTTTACTTGCTCTGCTTGTTTAGCATTTAGCGCGTGCTCAAGTGAAGAACCAACCATTTACAAATTATATCAATTTGATGGCGAAGGCGATATTTATGAAATTGGAGACGATTTTTATGGAATGAAATTAGATAAAAATTTTGTAAAACTTACCTTAGATGAAGATGGTGATGCGGAACTTAAAATTAGCATCGGATTTTTGCAAGGAAACGATGAATACAAAGATACCTATCAAACTTATAAAGGGTCTTACACTGAAACAAAAACCGAAATAATTGCTACTTTCCCTGATTTTCGTTCTTCTGCTATACACGGCACTAAGACTGGCAACTTTATTACTTTAACTTTAGGTTATGAAAATATAATATTGAAAAAATAATTTTATAAACAACAAAAAAGGTCAGTAAATCACTGACCTTTTTTTATTTTACATAATGATTAAATATATATTCTATTGCGTGTTCTTCATTTGAACAAATTATTTCTTTACAATATGATTTTACTAAATCTGTTGCATTTGAAACGGCAACTGGTATTCCAACCGCTTGCATCATAGGTAAATCATTTTCGCCATCGCCTAACCCCATAATTTCTTTTACGTCTATTTTTAGCATTTTTGCAAGATTTTCAACTGCGTTGCCCTTACCTGCAAACTTGCTTATAATTTCGATATTATAATCCGAAACCGAAGTTAGCAAAATGCCGTCTATCTTCTCCAAACGCTCCTTGCACTCGTCTCTTTGCTTTTTATCAGGGAAAAATAAAGCAAAGGCTTCAATATCATCAACGTTATACTTCCACAAAGAGAAGTCGTCAAGTTTTTTTGCAAAATTTGTTATAACGTCTTCATGCCCCCAAAATATGTTATAATATGAAATTGTCTTTTTATCTATTTTATCTGATTGAACGTAGCAAAATCCGTTGTTGCGAATAGCCGTGTGAACGTCATAATCATCAAGCACTTTAAAAATCTCTTTGGCAACGGTTTTTGAAATACATTTTAGCAGTCTTTGGTTTGTATAAGTGTCCAAAATAACCGAGCCGGTTGAGTGAATAATATATCTTATATCTTTATTATTTTTTAGACATTCAGGAATTTCGGCTAAACTTCTGCCCGTGCAAGGAACAACGTGTATGCCCATATTAAACAACTTGCTAATCGCTGACAAATTGCTTTGGCTAACCATACATTGACTATTAAGCAACGTGCCGTCTAAATCGACAGTAATTACCTTAAACTTATCCACACAAAAACCCCTTTTTATTTTTAATTATTATATCATTTTTGCCCACCAAAAGTCAAACAACTTTTATTTTTAACAACCAAAAAAGGTCAGTGACTCACTGACCTTTTTTTATTTTGACATTTTGTAGTCTTTCTTTTTTACTGCATTAAACGGTATAACTTTATGTGGTGGCAAAGTTTTTGCCAAACTTGTTATTTCTGCCATTAAATACTCGCAAATTCTTTTTCTTTCATTTTCAATAAGTTCTTGCGAGTTAAACTTTGTTGGCTTGCCAAAAAGCACCGTTTTTTGTTCCCTACAATAATACATAGGAACAAAGCAAAGTTCTTTTTGCGATTGCTTATAATAAAACCTTGCAACGTCCACAAAATATTCATTAAACTTATTTGTAATTTCGTTAAACTCATCAGGGCATTCTGGCAAAATAACAATGTTTGCACCTTTATCCAAGGCCTCTGTGCTAAATTTATAAGTTTTGACAATTCGCATATCACGATAGACAGGCAAAGCATCTGCACTTTTAAATACGCTTGTTATAATAGGCGTTGATAACCTGACAAAAACTTTTTGAAAGAAGTTTGGCTTACCACCAAAGAAATTGTTATAGGCGTATTTTGGAAATTCTTTTCTTTCCATCATAGGCCCGTCACACCAAATAAGTTTTTTGGTTGGAAAATTAAGTTCAGCGTTTGCTGGGCCGTGCATTTGGGCGTGATTGCCAGCAATAACGCAAGGCTCTTTTGGTAAATTTTCCAAACCAAGATATTTTACCTTTCTATAAAAAAGTCTAACGAAAGGGGCACATATTTTATATATGATGCCCTTTTTTTTGTAATAATTATTTTGTTTTTTCATTATAAATGTTCTTTACTTTTTTATTTTTTGCTAACGGCAGTATCACAAGAATTGCGATAAACCACAAATCTATAATATAAGAATTCTAGAACAAAGTTCGAAATCATTACCATAACTTCTACAACTAATGCGTGTATTCCTGCATCGTTTGCAAACTTTGTAAACAAACTTGATACTGGTAAAAATACTGCATAAAACAATGCAACTAATAGCATCGCTATTTTTACGTTGCTGATAGACTTAAAAGTCAACTTTCTGTTGATAGTGAAATTCCAAAGAACTGACAAAAACATTGACATTGCATTAGACGCCCACTCTACTATACCAAAAACTTCTGCAAATAATACAAACGTTCCAAACTGGATAACACCAGCACTAATAGAAAACAATAAGAATTTTAACGACCTTATCCATTCTTTTTTTTCAATTTTAGCCATTAGTAAAGCTCCTTTGTCCAAAGACGACGACGACGATGTTGACGAACGTTTAAACCTTTCCACAAACTTTGAACTGATTCGTTAAGTTCTAATTCTGGGCCTGTTTCACAAACCTTAACACCATTATCGATGCAAACTTGCAATAAGTGATTCATTAAAATTGCTGGTAAACCTTTGCTTTGTTGTTCTGGCGAAACGGCGATAAAGAACATTTCAAGCGTGTCATTTTTGCCGTTTAATGCTTTTAGCATTCTGAATAATCCGAATGGTAAAAGTCTGCCATTTGATTTCTTAAGGGCTTTTGCGATAGATGGGCACATAACTGCAAAGCCTGCAATTTTGCCTTCCTTATCCTTGATTGAACAAACATATTTCAAGTTGATAATTGGGATATAGTCTGCTATCGCTTTTGCGATAATTTTATCGGTTAATGGAACTGTGCCGTGCAAAACTGAAAATGCAACGTCAATAACCTTAAATGCTTCAAAAGCATCTTTTTTCAAGGTTTTTCTATCCGTATAAGTGACTAATTGATATCCACTTTTCTTCATTAAATAGTCAGAAATCTTTTTGTACTTTTCATCAATCTTTTCTGGAACAAAAACTTGATATTCAACCCAATCAACTTCCTTGCCTAAACCAAGTTTTTGGTAGTGGTCGATATAGTATTGGAAGTTATAAAAGGTGATTGACATATTCATTTCATCAAAACCGTCAACAAGCATACCTTCGTGGTCCATATCTGTAAAACCTATTGGCCCAGAAATAGTTTCATAGCCCCTTGACTTACCCCACTCAACAACAGTGTTAAAAAGTGCTGATGAAACTTCATAGTCATCAATAAAGTCAAAACGAGTGAAACGGATAGAACTTGTTTTCCATTTTTTGTTTGCAGCGTGGTTAATTAAACCGCCAATTCTGCCAACGATTTTATTATCCTTATACGCTAAAAACAATTTTGTTTCACAAAATTCGTATGCAGGGTTTTTATCCTTTGTAAAAGTATCAATTTCATCAGGAAATAAAAATGGACAATATGCTGGGACTTTTTTGTACATTTTATTTGGGAAATCAACCCATTTTTTCAAATCTTTTTTTGTTAAAACTTGCTTAATTTGAACGCTCATTTTTTTACCCTTTTTCTTACCTAATATAAAAATTCTTTTAACGATTTGCCGTTAATTTTCTTTGAAACGATAAGACCTATCGTTCCTGGGCCACAGTGAGCACAAACGTTGATTGGTAAAATACCGCTGATTAAGTTGCCCTTGCCTATCAAGTCTTCAACAGCATTTGATATGTAAGTAAGTGTTTCTGGCTTACCATCAAAGTTGATAAGCGTATAATCATATTCGCTTGCTGGGTAGTTTTCAAGGAATTTTTCAGCACTTTCAATCATAAGTTTTCTAACTTGCTTTGTAGTGCCTTCTTTTTGCAATTCACCATCGGTTAATGAAATAATTGGCTTAATACCCAAAACGTTGCCGATAAGTGCTATTGCTGGTGAAATTCTGCCACCATTTTTAAGCGCGGTTAGGTTTTCAGGAACGAAAACAACCCTGTTAATCATTTTTCTATTTTCAATTTCTTTTAATATGTCTTCAATAGGTGTTCCCTTTTTAACTTCTTCACTTGCATATAAAACTTGTGAAAGCATTGCAGTTGAAACCGCATAAGAGTCCACAACAAAAAGTTTGCCTGGGAAATTGTTTTTTGCAACGTTCTTAAACAAATCGTTCATTGAAGAAAGTTTGCTTGAAATGGTAAAGTGAATAATTTTGTCATAACCTTGGTTAAATAAATTTTCAAAATATTCAATAACTTCGCCAAGTGGTGGCGTGGAAGTTTTTATGCTCTTTCCAGAACGCATCGCAGTACATAACGTTGGTTGGTCAATGGTGATACCATCTAAATATTCTTGACCGTCAACTATAACGTTTAATGCAAAAACACTGAGGTCGTTTTTCTTAAATACGTCATAGGTTAAAACTGCTGACGTGTCGGTTGAAATTAAAACTTTCATATTGTTCTCCCTTTTGCTAAAAGCAATTAATCTTTTGTAATTTTAAAGTCTTGTAGATTGTTATTTATTAAGGTTAAAGAACGATAAATGCAATCTTTATCTTCTTCGGTTAAACCTTTTGTCGCATCAATAATTGCACAATTTATTTTTTCTGCAATTTCTTTGCCAACAGCCTTTCCACTTTCGGTTAATAAAAGTTTATTCTTGTATTTTTTGTTGATATTGTTTGTGTCAACAAGCCCTTCCTTTTCCAAACTCTTTACCGAACGGGACATAACACCCTTATCTTCATTACACTTTTGGCACAACTGTTTTAAGGTCAACGCTTGCTCTGTGTATAAATAATAAATTGGTGATACGTGCGGGCATTTTAGATTATGTTCTGCCATAATTTCAGTTTTCACTTTTCTAATGTTCCTATTTATCGAGGCAATAAGCCCAGTAAATATCTTAAACTGTTCTTGCATAACTACTCCTAAAATAAAATCTACATACATTTTATGTATGTATTTATTATATCACACGTTTGTTGTACTGTCAACAATTTTATATTATTTAGTAAATGTTTTTAAAATGCATAAAGGACAAGATAACTTGTCCTTTACTTATAGTTTTTTAAATCTTATTCAACAAAGTTTGCAAGCGAAGTTGCATCTAAATCTTTAAATTCTTTTATGAATTGATAAAGGTGTGTTGCAATCTTTTTTGCACCGCCCTTGCTGTTGCTTTCAATGTTTAATGGCAACAATGGGTCGTGCAATGATAACCTTAACAAGAACCAGCCGTTGCCGTTGCATCTGTTTAGATTAACTCTAACGCCTTCGTAATTTTCTTGCTCTAACGCCCAACTTTTTTGGGTTTTTGCATATTCTGTTAATTGGTCAATAACCTTTTGACCGTAAGTCTTAAAGTCATCAACTAAAATGTTCATTCTAAACTCAATGCTTTCCTTTGGCTCTTCAAGCGTTTGGATTAAAGACTCCAATGAATATCCGTCTTTTTTACCACGTGCAAGTTCAATCAAAAGTTTTGTTATTAAATATGCACCGTCATCCAAGAAATAGTTTTCTTTTAATGCACCGTGACCTGAAGTTTCAATAGCAAGTTGGCTATCCTGACCATTGTTGTTTAAGCGGATTGATTCGTTAATAACGTTCTTATAACCCCTCTTAAAGCGGTGATGAACGCCACCCTTTTCTTTAATAAATTTTGCTAACCCTGTTGAAGTTATAGAGTCGGTGACAATAGTTGTCCCTGGGTGTTCTTTAAGCAAAATTGCTGAAAGCATTGCAATAATTCTATTGCGGTTTAATTCGCTTCCGTCAGATAAAACGGCACCTGCCCTATCAACGTCGGTATCGAAGATAATACCAAAGTCGGCATTAACTTCTTTAACAGCGTCAGTAATGCTCTTCATAGCATCTTTATCTTCTGGGTTTGGGATATGGTTAGGAAAACTTCCGTCTGGGTCTAAAAAGCGACTGCCCGTAGTATCCGCACCCAAAGGTTTTAACACCTTGTCAACGTAAAATCCACCAGCACCGTTGCCTGCATCAACAACGATTTTAAAACCCTTCAATGGCTCGTTTTCGCCCGTTGCTTTTCTGATTTTATCAGCAAGAATTTTTGAATATGTGTCCATAAATTCTGCTTGGCAATAACTGCCCTTTTCTAAACCAGTCTTTTCATCGCTTTCAGCAAAAGCAATAATTTCTTTAATATCGCTCTTTTCCAAACCGCCTTGTGCAGTAAAGAACTTAAAACCATTGCGGTTAAATGGCAAATGGCTTGCAGTTATCATAACTGAACCGTCAAACTCATAACCTTCGGTCACAGTTGACATAAACATTGCCGGGGTTGACGCCATACCAAAATTGGTTATGTTGATGCCTTGTTCAACCATTGCTGAACAAATCCAATCGCAAAGTGTTTGGCCTGAAAGTCTTGAATCTCTGCCCACAGCCACTCTCAAGTCTTTCTTACCCGTCTTCTTAATTAGCCATAACGCAAAGCCTCTGCCAATGTCTTTACAAGCACTTTCAGTTAAGTTTACGTTTTGACCTTCAATACCTTCTAATGCAACGCCACGAATATCACTGCCGTTTTGTAATTTTTTATAATCCATTTTATTCTCCTAATACGAATATTAACATTATTTTATCATAATTTAAGTTATAAATCAACGATTTAACTTTCTATCAATAACAACTTTCAAAAATTTCTTTACATTCGCTAAAACCAAGCATTTTTTGGCTTTTAATTGTGCGTGACTTAAAGTTGGTGCATAAGTCGGCAAGCCTATCTTCTTTTCCACCTTCTATGCCGAACTCTCTTAAACTCTTTGGCATACCTAAACTAATGAAAAACTCGCTCATTTTCTCTATGCCTTTTAGCGATGCTTTTTCATCATCTATTTCGTTAACGCCCCAAACGTTTCGTGCAAAAGTTGCAAACCTTGGAAGGTTTGCTTTATAAACGTATTTAGCCCACGCAGGAAACAACACTGCAAGCCCCGCTCCGTGTGCAACACTGTCAAACTCACCGCTTAAAGCGTGTTCAAGTTGGTGTACTGCCAAAAATTCTTCTCTGCCACAACCGGTTAAGCCGTTGTGTGATAGGCTTGATGCCCACATTATAGTTGCCCTTGCATCGTAATCGGTTGGGTTTTCCATAACCTTTTTACCCGCCTCAATAACCGACCTTAATAAACTTTCTGCAATCCCATCTGTCAAAGGGGTTGGTGGACAAAGTGTGAAATATCTTTCCATAGTGTGCGACATTATGTCAACAATTCCACAAGCCGTTTGATATTTGCTTACGCTAAAGGTCAATTCAGGGTTCATAATTGCAAATTTTGGCCTGTTAAATTGGGTTGTGCAACCTTTTTTCTTATTGATTGATAAATCGGTTATAACGGCAGAACAACTCATTTCACTGCCCGCCGCCGAATGAGTTAATATACATCCGACAGGGATGGCGTCTGTTGGCACGGCTTTACCCAAAGCAAAGTCCATAACGTCACCATTATATTTTGCACCAAGTGCGGTGTATTTTGACGAATCGATAGTGCTTCCACCACCAACTGCTAAAATCAAGTCAACTTGATTGTCTTTTGCAACCTTGATAGCATCTCTAACAAATTCTATCTTTGGGTTAGGCTCAACACCACCCATTTTAATAAATTCTATATTGTATTCATTTAACACTTTTATAACTTGGTTAAGCAAGCCGCTTTTAATTATACTTCGCTTGCCATATAGTATCATTATTTTTTTATAGCCCAAAGAGTTTATAATTTTGCCTACTTCTAAATGCTTGTCCCTGCCAAAATAAACGGTTGTTGGCGTATTAAAAGTAAAATCTAACATTTTGCCCTTCTCCTTAATTTCTTAATTCATATTATACCAAAAAATAATGCAAATGTCTTTTAAAAAAATAAAAAAGGCAAATGATTTTTGCCTTTTCTTATTAAAAAATTAAATTCTGTTTACACCTGTTTTTATTGCTGCTTCCTTAACGGCTTTTGCAACTGCTGGTGCAACCCTTTTATCAAATGGTGATGGAATAATATAGTCTGCTTTTAATTCTTCATCACTAACTAAAGATGCAATAGCCTTTGCTGCTGCAACTTTCATTTCTTCGTTAATATCGGTTGCCCTACAATCAAGTGCACCCCTAAATATTCCAGGGAAAGCCAACACGTTGTTAATTTGGTTTGGGAAATCGCTTCTGCCCGTTCCAACAACTGCTGCACCCGCTTCGATTGCTAAATCTGGCATAATTTCAGGGGTTGGGTTTGCCATTGGCATTACGATTGCACCTTTATTCATAGAGCGGACCATATCTTGAGTTAAAAGACCTGGCGAGCTTACACCAACAAAAATATCTGCACCAACAAGTGCTTGTTCTAAACTACCTTTTTTGTTTAATTTGTTTGAAAACTCGGCAATTTCTTCCTTTGCCTCGTTCATACCAATTTCTCTGCCCTTATAAATGATGCCGTGTCTATCACACATTACAACGTCTCTTGCACCCATTGTCATCATAAGTTTTGCAATTGCTTCACCTGCTGCCCCTGCACCACTAAACACAATGCTAACGTCTTCCCACTTTTTACCAACAAATTTAAGTGCATTTATACAAGCAGCAACGCAAACGATTGCAGTGCCGTGTTGGTCATCGTGGAATATAGGAATATCAACTTCTTTATCTTCTTTTAACCTTTTTTCAATTTCAAAGCATCTTGGTGCAGAAATATCTTCAAGATTAACGCCACCAAAACTGCCTGCCAAAAGTTTAACTGTTTGCACTATTTCATCAACGCTTTTGCTTCTAATGCAAAGTGGGATAGCATCAACGTCACCAAAAGCCTTAAATAAAGCACATTTACCTTCCATAACCGGCATACCTGCTTCTGGGCCAATATCGCCAAGCCCCAAAACAGCCGTTCCATCAGTAATAACTGCAACTAAATTGCCTCTGCCTGTAAGTTCAAAAGATTTGTTATAATCTTTATTAATTTCCATACAAGGCGATGCAACACCTGGGGTATATGCCAAAGACAAATCATCTTTATTTTCAAGTTTCATTTTTGTCACAATACCAATTTTACCTTTCCATTCACCATGCAATCTTAACGATTCTTTTGCGTAATCCATTTTGCCCTCCATTAAGAATCATCTTCAAGCCCTTATGCTTAAAAATTTCCTATATCATTATACTATAATAATAATGAAAAAAGTTTATAAATTTTTTCTAACTATTTGCACAAAAAGACACCCGTTTTTTATGGCTTAAATTGAAAAAAGCAAGCCTTTTTAGGGCTTGCTTTTCAATATGTTAATAAAATAGATATTTTATTAAATAAATGCGTGGTAAATTGCGTTAATGCACTTTTCATAATCAGCGTTGCTTACACCGATTATAATGTTTAATTCGCTTGAACCTTGGTCAATCATACGAATATTGATATTCTCTTTTGCAAGTGCATTAAACAGAGTTGATGCCGTGCCTGAACGCATTGCCATTCCGTGACCAACGGTTGCAATTAAAGACATATTTTCGATAACGTGCACGTAATCTGGGTTAACGTTTTCTCTAATTTCGTTCACCATTTCGTTTAATACGCCGTTTTTAAGTTGTTCACTTTCTAAAACAACTGAAAGTGTGTCAATACCAGATGGCAAGTGTTCAACACACACACCATAATGTTCAACAACTGATAATACTTTACGAATAAAGCCAACTTCAGCGTTCATCATAGCCTTTTCAATCAATAAAACCGTAAAGTTTTTCTTTCCTGCAATACCTGTGATAACACTGTCGCCTTCTTCAGCCTTATATTGGTCGTTTGGAACAATCATTGTGCCCTTATCCTCTGGCTTAAAGGTGTTTTTAATGTTGATTGGGATACGCCTTTTCATAACAGGTGCAATTGCTTCTGCGTGCAATACTGATGCACCCATATACGAAAGTTCCCTAACTTCTTTATAAGTGATTTGCTTAATAGCCTTTGCTTCTGGAACAATTCTTGGGTCGCAAACTAAAAACCCGCTAACGTCCGTCCAGTTTTCATACAAGTCTGCCTTAACGCCACGTGCGATAATAGAACCCGTGATATCACTTCCGCCACGGCTGAACGTTTTAATTTCGCCTTGAAAATTCTTGCCATAAAACCCTGGGATAACTGCCCTTTCAACGTTTGCAAGCCTGCTTGCAACCTTATCGTCGGTGTAATCGTCGTTTAATTTTCCGTGTCTGTCAAACCTAACCATTTCAGCACAGTCAACAAACTCAACCCCCAAAAATGCGGCAAAAATTCTTGCACTTAAATATTCGCCTCTAGATGCAGCAAAATCTGCACTCTTTGTTTCTTCAATCGCTTCTTGGGTTTCGCTTAAAATTTCTTCGATATCAAGATTAACGCCTAAATCTTTAACAATTTCGATAAATCTTGCTCTAATTATACTAAAACTCTTTTCGCAAGAACCCGTTTCTAAAACTTCTTGATTACACTTATAAAGCATATCGGTAATCTTAATATCGTCCTTAAACCTTTTACCAGGTGCTGAAACAACAACGTATCTTCTTGATGCATCGCTTTCAATTATATTTTTTGCTTGAGTCATTGCCTTTGCGTCCGCCATTGACGTTCCGCCGAATTTACATACCTTTATCATTTTGTAATCCTTCTTCCTTCTAAATAATATCTTTTCTCTATCCCTTCCCCCATCGAAAAGGTTTTTCTTGGAAAGGCACCGTTTTTAGACACGTACCTAAACAAATCGCCTTTATCGAGTTTTTCAAACAAAATTCCAACAGCATCTTCTCTACCATTGACTAATTTTTGCAAGTTTTCATCACCGTGTACGTAATCAACCGTTCCACCGTTTTCTTCAATGAATTGCTTAATATAAGCGTCAACTGCACGAATGCCTGTTGGCAAATCGCTGTCACCATCTTGGTTTGTTAAAGCCTTGCCGTCATAAACACGCATTTTGCCACCGTTTACAGCCTTTAAGCCTTTTAAGAACTTATCTTTATCAACCCCGAAAACGTATCTATGGATAGGTTCAAAATATATGCCTTCATCATAAACGTTGACAAGTTCAACAAGAGCGTATCTTGCTGGATGAGTTTTTCTTGATTGACAAGGAATTGTCTTTTTAAGGTTATTCCAGTGCGTTTTTGCCGTTGCTAACGAGTGGTTGCCATCGCCAACTGCGAATAAGAACTTATCGTCCTTTCCGTATTTTTTAACAAGCCTGTCCGTGTCAAGCAGAGCATAAAACTTGTCTATAACTTCCTTATAATCATCAATGAAATAGCCTTCAATTTTTCCGCCTTTCATATTAAGGGTAAAGTCGTAAACTTTTTTATATTTTTCTCTATTTTTATAAAGAGTTTCGGTTATTTCCCTATTTTCATCATCGTATAACACCATAATGTGTGGGAATTCAACGTCTGCATCTTTTCTAATTTTTAGTCTTGGTGGGATTCTTTCTTCAATTGTGCCTTCGGTTGCACGAATAAGGCTTTCACTCTTTTGTGAATATTCATATTCTTCAAGGTCAATAGTTGCCATAAGCCCAATTCTACGCTCAACAAAAGGGGTTGACCTTACCGTTAAAATAAAGCCTTTATCAAGTTTAACAAAACTGCCGTCGTTTAAGTAGTTTTTAATATTTTGATTTATCTTTTCAATGCGAAGGTCAGCGTTGTCTTCAAGGTAAATTTCTGGCAAAGTTAAGTCCAAAGTGGTCTTTTTGCCTTTAACTTGGCTTGCAAGTTCGTTCCAATATTCAGGCTCGCTTGTAAACTGGTCACAAGCAATGCACGCCCAAGCAGACATATCTGAAGTGTTTGGTAATAAAATGTTATCTGCAATAAGTACTTTTTTGTCCATAAGTAATTCCTTTACTAATCAATATTTAACACGAAAACGGTAATTACCGCAACCAACAAAGCCAAGGCAATAAAGCCAACGTTTTTCCAAAATGTTTTTGCACCGCTTTTAGTTTCAACGTTTTCGTTTCTATTTTGTTTAATATCCATATTTTCCCCCTACTTGCGTGCACTTTCAAGTTCTTGCCAATAATATTTTGAAAGAACTTTCTTCAATGCTTCGGTATCAGCATATCTGATAATCTTGCCCGCCCTTGCTATTGAAATAATACCCGTTTCTTCTGAAACGATAAACGAAATAACGTCAATAGTCTCGGTCACACCGATGCCTGCCCTATGTCTTGTTCCAAGGTCTTTTGGTATGTTTTCTATATTTTGAGAAAGTGGCAAGAAGCAACCTGCTGCCGTGATTTTTGTTCCGGTTATTATCATTGCCCCGTCGTGAAGTGGTGTTTTTGGGAAAAACACGCTTTCAATCAATTCACTGCTTATATCACTTTCAAGGCGAACGCCACTGTCAAGTATTTGGGTTGGAAAACTGCCCGCTGTTAAAACAAGGATTGCACCCACGTCGTTTTTAGCCATATTTTGAAGTGCTTTTATAATTTCTGCAATACAGTGTTGCACCTTATCTTCGTCATAAGAAATTCCTTCGCCGTGCTTTGCATCCAAAAGTTTGGTGTTTCTTCTTGCCCAAATCAAACGCTTAATTTCAACCGAATAAAGTATCAATATGCCCATAACGAAAATTGCTGGCACGATTAAATAGATTGCACTGTTGATTTTATCCACAAAAGAAATGATAGCACCCGCTATTATCATAACGAACACGAATAAGATTGCCAAAGCCCCCGATTCATTGTCGAACAAAAACTTTATCATATAATAATAAAGCACTGTAAACACGAATATGCTGACAACAATGGCAACTAAACCTTCTGAAGTCATCATATATTGATAAAATTTACTTAATTTTTTTGCTAAATCCATTTCTTCACCTACTTTTCGGTCATTATCTTAAATATTGTTAAATACGAATAACATTCCCCATCAGCCAAGCCACTTTTTATATTAAAGTCTGCCAAGCAAAGCATATCCACCGCATTTTTTAACGCCTTTTTCTTAAACATTGAGGCTTGTTGTTTCATCTTTGAAACTGCAAACTCTTTAACGGCAAACGCCTCTGCGATTTCAGAGTTTGACATATCGCTTATTGAAACGTGCAAAAGCCTTCTAAAATAATTGTAAATATACGAAAGTATCCTACTTGCCGGCTCGCCCTTCCCCGTCATATCACTGATTAAAAGCAACGCCTTGTCAAAATTTTTCTTGCCTATATAATCGGTTAGTTCGTACACTTTATATTCTAAATCTCTTGCGACCAAATTATTGACGTCTTGAATTGTTATTGTTCCGCCACTTTGAGCATATGCTATAAGTTTATGCGTTTCGGTCTTTATTCTTGTCATATCCGAAAGGCAAAACTCGCTTAACGTTTTTGCCGTTTCGCCGTCAATACTGACACCCGATAACGAACATTCAGCCTTTATCCACTTTATTAGCAAACTCGTGTCGGCCTTTGAGCAATCAACCACGCAAACTGATGCAAACTTTTTTAGTGGCTCACAAGGTTTTTCGTTTAAGATGACTAAAATGCTTGTCGATAAAGGGTCGTCTAGATAGCCTTTAAGCCCCGCCTTAAAAACTTCTTGCTTTGGGTAAAACTCTCTAATCAAGGTCATACGCTTTTGGCTCATAAACGGGTAGCCTTCAAGCGACGTTATAATTTGGTTTACGGGCGTGTCTGATTGCAAATTGACAAAGTTTAACGATGGCTCTTGAACAAACTTATTTTTTAAAAGGGAAACGCCACTTTCTCTAAAAAAAGCGTCCTCACCTTCAAACAAATATATGGAATATTCTTGACCGTTATTAAGGCCGTTTTTAAACTCTGTATATTTCAAAACAAACTTCCTCTTATGTATTTTAACACTTTTTATGCTTTTTTGCAACGATATTACTTTTACTTTTTACACTTTTAAGTGAATTTAACCAAGATATTGCCATTATTTACGGCATTTTTATAAATATTACTATATTTATACGATATTGCATGGTCTGGCAAATAAGTGCTTAAAATGCTTTCTGCCCTATCTAGACATATCATTAAATCAAAGCCCGTGCCGATTGGCGTAAAGTTTACAGGGTTTTGCCCAAGCATAGAAAATATTGCCGTTTTCTTTTTGCTTATCTCCCCTATCAAAACTCTTCCGTCTAAACTTGTTTTTGGGTTAAAGTTTTGTATAGGCAAGGTTTGATTATCCAAAAAGTTAATAAGTTGAATTTTTGGGAAAGAATTTTGGCAAACTTGTTCCATAATCTCTTGCCTTTCGCCATAATAGAAAACCTTTTTTACCGAGCAAACTGACAATAATTTTGTTATAAACACTTGCAGGTCAACAGTATATCCACCTAAAAGCACAACGTTATCTATTTCTTTATCGTTAGTCTTTTCCATAGCCCTTTTTAAGCGTGAAACAGAGTAAACGTAATTGACGTCGCTGACCACCAGCGTGTTTTGGTCCTTATACGAAATATAGGTTGCACTTATGGTATCAGCACTGCTTACGTAAATTTTTGCACTGTTATAGTTTAGGTTGTTGACGACTATTATAGATGAAACCATTATCAAAGCCATAACGGTTGAAATAATAGTTTTTGCTTTTATTTTTAGGTTGAAAAAGCCACTTAAAACAAATGCAATTAAATAATAGAAAATTGCCCCGCCACCTAAAACTATTCCGCCAATGATAAAAGTATGATAATCAAAAAGTGTGATAAGATAGTTAAAGAGTTTGAATATGTAATTGGACGGGAAAAGAGTTATGCTTGCAATAGAAAATATACCGCCTAAAACGGTTGCAAATAGCGTTAAAATATAAACGACTGAAACGATAGGTATAAACAGCAAATTTATTGCTACCGATATGGTTGAAAAATACCCGAAAGCATAAAGGCAAATTGGGATTGAAAAGATTTGTGCCGATAGCACAACGCCCAAAGAATTTGCCACCTTTTTTGGCAAGAATTTGAATAGTTTTGCAATAGGTTTTGTTAGCAAAATTATTCCAAACGCAACGGCAAAAGAAAGTTGAAAACCAACGCACAATAATTGCATTGGCGACAACAATAGAATTATGATTGCTGAAAGTGAAAGTGCGGTTATCCCGTCATACCTTTGCCCTTTACTAATAGCAAAAAGTGAAACCACGGTCATTATTGTTGCCCTTATCGAAGATGCCGAAAAAGAACAAACACCACTGTAAAATAAAAGTATTAAGCCGATAATCAAAGTTTTTATTAAATGTGGAATTTTAATCTTTTTGAAAAGCAAGATTAAAACGCCCGCCAAAAAGCCAATATGCAAACCCGAAACGGCAAATATGTGGGCAACGCCAGCATATCGGTATGACGATAACAAATCGTTATCCATAAAACTCGAATCGCCTGTCAATAAAGCAAGCCCTACTGGGTATTCGTTGCTATCAAGCCCGTTTTTAAGGGCGTTGCTTATAAAAATTCTAGCCCTTTCAAAGAAGTTGGGCTGACTTTTTACTATGATGATTTGGCTTGCACTTACGCTAGCATTATACTTGATTTTCTTTTCTATATCGTTTGTGTTGAACCTATCTTCATAGATATGTGTTTTATCATACAAATTAGCCGAAAAAGAAATAGTTTCGCCTAATTCGAGGTCAATTTTGCCATAGACCAAAAGGGAAATTTTATAATAGAGTTTGCCCGTTCTGTTCCCCTTTATCTCTGCGTTTGAAAGGGTTAACTTATAGCCCGTTTCGCTCTCTTTTATGTCGGTGATTTTTGCAGTGACTTCATAATTTCTTCCGCCCAAATTTGCTCTGTTATATCTGTCTAAATTCCAGTTAATATTAAAAGCACCAATCAGGAAAAATGCAATAAAAATTACTGCAAATATTACGTTTCTTTTTATCAGTGTTTTACTAGTAAAAACAGTTAAAAATAAAATTATTGCAAGCAGAAAACTTGCACCTAAAACTATTGCCCAAATTAAACTTTTGTTCACTAAAAAATATGCAGAGCAAATGCCACAGCATAAACTTAATGCAATAAATAAAATTGGTCTAAAATTCAATAGTTTTTTCATTAGTTTATTTTTCCACTTTTTTACTCTTAATTTTATAATAAAGTGCAAAAAAAGTCAATCTATTTCTTGCTAACAATATCGTTTTTGTGCTATACTAATATTAGCCTTCGTGGTTCGATAGGAAAAGCAAAAAAAATCCACAGATATATTAATAGAAAGCCGATGTCTATATTGATGAGTGGTGCTCTTGGCTGTCGTTTATTCCAGCCTTATATTAAGAGATGCAGAAGCAATAAGCACGGCATTCACCTGTTGACAAAACGGGTTATTATTTTCTTTTCCACCGGCCAATGCAGGTTTTTTTTATTTTTAATATAATTTTGTTGCAATAATTTTTTTGTTGTGCTAAAATAACTATCGTTAATTGAAGAATGCACGCCCTCATGGTCAAGCGGTTAAGACGCCGCCCTCTCACGGCGGAATCAGGAGTTCGATTCTCCTTGGGGGTGCCAAACGAAAAAAAAGGATAGATTTTTTCTATCCTTTTTTCGTTTTGTATTCTCGGCTGGAAATCGAACTTGGTTCGGACTTGTTTTAGTAAAAAAAAGTTAGACAAAACGCCTAACCTTTTTAATTTAATCTTTAATCACGTTCAACAAAAATATCGCCTGTTTTAGCATTGATTTCAAGTTCATAAACGTTGTCAGTGCCATCGTAAACTTCTATTACGTAAACGTAATGTGCTTTTTTAACCCTGCCGTTATATTCAAACTCTCTTTCAAACTCAACAATTCTAACTTTGTCTGCATTTACGTTATTATCGTTGTCGATTACCCATTGAGCAGCCATTTGTTTTGCTTCGCTTGCACTTACGTTCAAGTTATCGTTAGCATTGCCGTATGCTGGGACAAAGATTGATGCTAAAACTATGCCGGCAACCACAACTAAAGATGCCAAAACTATTGCCAAGACTTTAATTGTGTCTTTAATTTTAAATTTCTTTACTGCTTTTTGCACTTCTTCTTGTTCTGCCTTAACAATTTTTTCATTAGGATTAACGTTATCCAAAATATCGTTAATAGCCTTTGCTTTGTTCATTTCTGCACGCACGAAATCAATTTCTTCTTGGGTTGCAGTTCCGTCTAAAAATTTTTGATATACTCTTTCAAAATCCATAGTAAATTCTCCTTTATATAATTTCTTTTAACAAATTTTTCAAACTTTCTCTTGCCCGATAAAGTGTCACCTTTATAACGTTTTCGTTTTTATTGGTGATACTTGCAATATCCTTAATCGGTATATTTTCAAAATAAAACAAGGTTAAAACTTCTTTTTGCGAAGGGTTTAATAAAGACATTGCATTATACAGTGCTCTATACTCTTCATCTTTTATCACCTTGTCAACAACCGACTGCCCGTCATCTTTTACAGTTTCATCAAGCACGGTTAAACGCTTGTATTTACGTAAATGTATTAGATATTCGTTTCTGCAAACTTTAATAAGCCAAGGCTTAAACTTTTGTATTTTATAATCGATAGTCTTTATAGCCTTAAAAAAAGAATTTGAAACGATTTCTTCGGCAAGTTTACTGTTTTTTGTCAGAGACAAAGTGTAAAGCATTGCATCATTATAATACTTTGCAAACAATTCTTCAATTTCATTTGTTTTCATAACTTTGCCTCCTTTCACTTATACGATGCCTTAATTTGAAAAAGGTTAACAAAAATTTTTAATAAATTTATTATATCACAATTTTTTTCAATTTCAATAGGTTAAAAATTTATTGTAGAGCAAAAAAAATATGGTTAAAACATTGACTTTATTTAACAATAAATTTATAATTTATATAGTTAAACATTTTTAAAAGAAAATTATTTTATATATGGAGAAACTTATGGCTGTAAAAATTGTTGAAACTTCACTTCGTGACGGGCACCAATCTTTATTTGCAACCCGTATGACGACTGACGAGGTCGTTTCTATGGCGAAAATTTTAGACGATGCCGGCTATTACGCTTTGGAAGTTTGGGGTGGTGCAACTTTTGATGCTTGTATGCGTTTTCTTAACGAAGACCCTTGGGAAAGATTAAGAAAAATTCGTGCAGTTTGCAAAAAGACCAAATTACAAATGCTATTCCGTGGACAAAACATTTTAGGATACCGTCACTATTCTGATGACGTTGTTGATATGTTTTGCAAAAAGTCGATTGAAAACGGTATTGATATTATCCGTGTGTTCGACGCTCTTAACGACATTAGAAACTTGCGTCAAGCAGTTAAATCAACCAAAAAATATGGTGGCGAATGTCAAATTGCGTTGAGTTATACCACTTCACCTGTTCACACCATTGATTACTACGTTAATTTTGCTAAAGAAGTTGAAAAACTTGGGGCTGACTCACTTTGCATAAAAGATATGGCTGGCGTTCTTTTACCAGAAGACGCAACTAAACTTTTCACCGCATTAAAAAAGAACACCAAGTTGCAACTTGAACTTCACTCTCACTGCACGGGCGGTATTTGCGAAATGACTTATATGGCAGCAGTTAAGGCTGGTTGCGATATTGTTGACACCTCTTTATCACCTCTTTCTGGCGGAACGGGTCAACCTTCAACACAAGCGTTTAATTCTGCATTAAAAGGCACCGACCTTGCACCTAACCTTAACGAAGACGTGTTGCACGAGTGCGAACCTATTATGGACAAGGTTGTTTCTAAATATTTATCAAACGGAACGCTTAACCCAAAAGCACTTACCACTAACCCAAACATTTTAACTTACCAAGTGCCTGGCGGTATGCTTTCTAACCTTATGAGCCAACTTAAAGGTCAAAACGCTATGGATAGATATGACGACGTTTTGAAAGAAGTGCCAAGAGTTAGAAAAGAAATGGGCTATCCACCACTCGTTACACCACTTTCACAAATGGTTGGAACGCAAGCCGTTCTTAACGTGTTGATGGGTCGCTATAAAATGGTTGCAAAGGAAATTAAGGATTACTTGCACGGTAAGTATGGTCAAGCACCTGCACCTGTTGACGAGGATATCTTAAAGCAAATTGTTGGCGATGATGAAATTATCACTTGTCGCCCTGCAGACCTATTACAACCAGAATTTGAAGGCTTAAAAGAAAAGTATAAAGATATTGCTAAATGCGATGAAGACGTTTTATCGCTTGCACTTTTTGAAAACGTTGCAACAGAGTTTTTGAAAAATAAATATACTACCGAAAAAGATGAAATCGAAGAATTTAATCTATTTATTTAGGAGTTAATATGGAAACGTTATTATTAAGTTTAATTGACGGGAATGGCAACAACCTTGGCGATGGCGGTTTAGTTTCTATCCTTGCTATCCTCTTGGTGTTCTCTATTCTTGCTATTATTATTGCCGTCACATTTGTTGTGGGTAAAGGCATTGAAAAATATTCACTTAAAACTTCTGAAATCAAAACGGAAGTTGTGGCAACTAAAGCCCAAAGCGAGCAAAAGCAAAACGCTGACCTTTCTGATGAAGACGCAGTTGTTGCTGCACTTGTTGCTTCAATCGATTACAGAAACGAAATTAAAAAAGATATTAAAGTTGTTAGTATTAAGGAGATTAAATAATTATGAAAACTTATAAAGTAAAAGTAAACGGAAAATTATACGAAGTTCAATTAGAAGCAGTTAGCGAAAGCACTGAAACTATTTCTGCACCTGCAAAAGCACCTGCTACCACTTCTTCTGCACCTGTAAGTGCTGGTGCAAGCGTTGTTGAAGCACCTATCGCTGGCAAAGTTTTAAGCATTAAAGTGAATGTTGGTGACACTGTTAAAAAGGGCCAAGTTGTTGCAATTATCGAAGCAATGAAACTTGAAAACGAAATTCCTGCAAGTGCTGATGGCGTTGTTAAGGAAATTTGCGTTTCTGTTGGTGCTGCAGTAAACAACAAGGATAAACTTATTATTTTAGGCTAATTTTTAAGGTATTTAATAATGAACATTTTAGATTTATTTAGTTCCATAATTGATGGAACAGTTATTTCTCAATTTTTCCAAGGCGATGGTTGGATGCGTCTAGTTATGATTTTAATTGGCTGTCTTTTCCTTTTCCTTGCGATAAAGAAAGGCTTTGAGCCTTACCTACTTATCCCTATCGCTTTCGGTATTATTTTGGTAAACATTTTGCCTGAAATTTATGGCACGTTTAACGCTGATGGCGAATTTGAAGAACGTGGACTTTTAGGTTATCTTCATTTAGGTGTTGAATGCGAACTTTACCCTTGCTTAATCTTCTTGGGTATCGGTGCAACAACCGACTTTGGACCACTTATTGCTAACAAAAAGACTATGCTTTTAGGTGCTGCTGCACAAATCGGTATTTTTATCGCTTTCTTTGGAGCCCTTCTTCTCGGCTTTAACTTCTTTGAAGCAGCATCAATCGGTATTATCGGCGGTGCGGACGGCCCAACGGCAATTTTAGTTTCAAACAATATGATGAACGCTATGGGCGGAGATAACGGCGGTTTATTGGCGGCTATCGCTTTGGCGGCTTACTCTTATATGGCGTTAGTTCCTATCATCTTCCCACCTATCATCAGATTGTTCACAACCAAAAAAGAAAGACTTATTAAAATGGAACAACTCCGCCCAGTTTCTAAAACTGAAAAGATTTTGTTCCCTATTATAGTCACTATTACTGTATGCTTGATTATTCCATCTGCAACACCTTTAATCGGTTGCTTAATGCTTGGAAACTTAATCAAAGAATGTGGTGTCGTTCCTAACCTTGTGAACACTTGTGCAAATGCTCTATTATATATTTGTACTATTTTACTTGGTTTATCAGTTGGTGCAACTGCAAACGGCGAAACATTCTTGCAACTTGAAACACTTATGATTTTCGGTCTTGGCATAACTGCATTTATCTTTGCTGCAATAAGCGGACTTTTATTCGGTAAGTTAATGTGCAAACTTTCAAAGGGCAAAATCAACCCTATGATTGGTGCTGCGGGCGTTTCTGCCGTTCCTATGGCTGCACGTGTTGTGCAAAAAGAAGGTCAAAAAGAAGACCCATCAAACTTCTTGCTTATGCACGCTATGGGGCCAAACGTTGCCGGCGTTATAGGAAGTGCTATCGCTGCTGGTATTTTGTTGAGCATTCTTATTTAATATGAAGTGCTTAAAGAGAAAATTTCATTTTGAACAATTAGACTCAACGTCTGCGTTTTTAAAACGTGGACGTTTTTCTCTAAAAAATTTCACCTTCGTTTCATGCGATTTTCAAACTGACGGACACGGAAGAATGGGCAGAACTTGGGTTAGCCCAAAAAATGAAAACCTGATGTTTTCGGTTTTGATTAAAGATAAAACACTTGTCAGCAACTTTTCTTCCCTTTCACTTTTATCTGCCGTTTCAATCCTAAAAGTTCTACAAAAGTTGGGACTTTGTGACATTTCTATCAAATGGCCAAACGACGTTTATGCTTTCGGCAAAAAGATTTGTGGAATTTTGCTTGAAAGCGTTTGTGATGAAAATGAAATGTCAAGCGTTATAGTTGGCATCGGCTTAAACGTAAACACCACTAATTTTGTTGGCGAATATAAAGCCCCTCCTACTTCTATCGCATTAGAAAGTGGGCTAAACTATAATATCAAACACATTAAAAAATTGGTTTTTAAGCAAATAAAAAAAGACTTTATAAGTCTTAAAAAAGGTAAAAACGATTATTTAAGTGTTGCAAAAGAGCATAACTACTTAAAAGATAAAATTGTGTTTGCCGAAATTGACAATAAAAAAACCGAGATAAAAGTTTTAGATATCGAAACTGATAACTCTTTGCTGTGCGAGATAGACGGGAAAACAAAAAATTTGTTTTATGGCGAAATTACCTTTCACATATAATTAAAAAAGTGGCTTTTATTAAAGCCACTTTTTATTTATTCTTCACTGAAAATTTGCATTATTTTCTTTTCTTTTTTCTTGTAATCAGAATACAATTTTTCATATTCGCTTTGTTTTGGCGAATAACTTAAGTTTTTGTTTACAAGTTTTTCGGTTGCCTTTTCCACACTTTCAAAAGTGCCGATACCAACACCTGCAAAGATAGCACTGCCAAGGCACGCCGTTTCGTTTTCTTTTAATGTTATTATTTTCTTTTGCAAAACGTTGCTTTTAATATTGCACCATAATGCACTTCTCGCACCGCCACCCATTGAGCGGATTTCATCAACGTTAACGCCTAAAAACTCAACGTATTCTCTAATCATATATGCAACCGATTCCATAATAGAACGGGCAAAGTGTGCACGTGTATGCTTTAATTCAACGCCAAAGAAAACACCTTTAGCCTTTGGGTTGTTTTCTGGCATAACCGTTCCACAAAGTTGTGGAATTGCAATCAACCCTTCCGAGCCTTCTGCAACCTTTTCGGCAAATTCATCAATTTCTTTTAACGAAAGGTTCTCACAGAAATTGTTTTTGAACCATTCCAAAACTGCACCTGCCGTTGGTGCCCACATAAGCAAGCAATAAAGCCCTTTTTTAACGTAATAAGCCGAAACCTTTAACCCTTCATAATAAGGTGGTAATTTCGAGCAAACGGCACATACTGCAAGTGCAGTCCCCGTCGTTTCACTCATAATGCCTTCTTTTACAACACCTGCACCTGTAATGCCCGCAATTTGGTCAAGGGCACTTGTTGCAACCTTAATGCCGTTATATTCGCCAACAATAGTTCCACTTTCTGTTAAAACAGGAAGTTTAGCCGTTGTTATTCCTAAATAATCTAAAACTTCTTTACTATACTCACCCGTTTTTATATCCATTAAAAGTGATGATGAATATAACGAGCGTGATGCATAAAAATTGCCAGTTAATCTATATAGTATGTAATCTTCAAGCAATAAGAATTTATCTGCCTTGTCAAAAATTTCCGGCTTGTTTTCTCTTAACCACTGTATCTTTGGTGCAGGATAACCGGCTGGAATTTCGGCTTGACCTGTGATATTATACATTTTTTCAAGCCCAAAATGATTTATCATATCTTGTGCTTGCTTTTCTGCCCTATTGTCAAGCCAAATAATAGCGTTCATAAGTGGCTTTCCGCCTTTATCTAAAACGATAAGCGTTTCGCCTTGAGTATCAACTGCCAATGCATCAACAGGGAATTTATCTGTTATTTTCTTAACAGTTGCCGATAAAATATTAAAAAATTCTTCGGCATCAAACTCTATGAATTCGCCTTTTGTTATCAATTTGTATTGTGCACTTTCGCTTGCCAAACGGTTGCCGTTTTCATCAAAAAGGCAGGCTTTAAGTGCTGTTGTTCCAAAATCAATTCCTAATAAATTTTTAGGCATTTTTGCTCCTTAATCATGTAAGATTTCTCCGTCGTTATCTTTTTTATACGTCTTTCTAACCAAAATGTCAATTATGATACATAATACTAACGCCATAACTATCATTAAGGTAATTATCCAATAGGTTGCACCCCAATCTCCGTTATCCTTAACAAATGCTATAATTAGTGGCCATAAACTTGCTGCAATAGATGCAAAAGCGTTTGTAATTGCAATAAGCGATGCAACGTTTATATAGTCTTTTAACTTAAACGCAACAACGTTGTTTAAGATTACCCTTATGCCGTTAGCCAAAATTAAATATATCACTATTAAAGTTAGATAAAGTATTATGTTTGCTTTATAAAATAATGCTAATAAGATTGGTAAAGGCAACAATATAATTAAAAATTTGATTGCTTCTTTTATAAAATCTTTATGCTTTTCACAAGCGTTAATTGTAATCAACGGCCCTAAAATAATGACGATTGGGATAATTGTTGTCACATAAATCGATGCGTCATCTGGAAGAGCGTAAATATCGTTTAACACACGTGTAATAAAACTCATAACGCCATAATAAAGTCCATTTAATATAAGCGAAACTGATAATATAGTTATGTAAAAGGCAACTTTTCTTTGTTTAGATTTTAATAAGTAAATTGGCTTTTCCGTTTGCAATGGCAAAGACTTTTTGTCAACCGTTTCATCGCCATCATTTGCCAACTGTTTATTATCTAATTTTTTATTGATGTTTATAAATCTTGCGATAGTTTTAGTTTGATAAATTAAAAAAACAGTGCAAACTAAAAGCAACCCACCAAACACAAAGTAAGGAACACGCCACAAATTAAAGCCCACAAAAAATGCTGAAACAACGTATGAAACGGCTGTCCCTATTGCATATCCTGACGCTAATAAAGTGCTGGCGGTTGGCAATAGTTTTTTTGGCAAATATTTTGTTAGTAAATAGTTGCAAGTGCAATACATTCCTGCTTGAAACACACCAACTAATGCAAACAACACCCAAATTCCTTCTATACCTGTTGCTAAACCCATAGCGATAGAAACTATTGCTGAAATTGGCACGGTTATAAAAGCATATTTTATTATGTTAATCCTATCCATAATAATAAATAATATTATTTGGACCACACCATACGTAATAAAATAAAAAGTATTTGCAAGTTCAACTTGCACTTGTGTAAGCGACCAAATTTTAAGTATATAACTAATTTCTGCTGCAAAAACACCTTTTGATGCAACGCTTAACACGTAAAATAAAATGCAAGTTAAAATGTATGCTTTACCTATATTCTGCCTTTTGGCTTCTAAATTAGATAAACTTAATCTTCCGCACATAATACACGTCCTTAAAAATCTAGCGTAATAGTCCCGTCCTCATTATAAACAACTGTTGTCTTGTCCATATTAACAACTTTTTTATGTTTAACGTATTCTTCAACTGAATTAAATTGTGGCGTGTAATTTTTAATAACGTTTTGTGCTTTTTCAGCATTGTTTTTAAGCAATTCTCTAATTAAGCCGATTTCAAATGTAGCACAATCTACACATGCTAATTTTGGATTAGTCACGTAAAAATCTCCACCATGGAAAGTTCCTGTCACACCATAAACGTATGCGTGAACTGCTGGAACTAGCGTGCTTATATCACCCATATCGGTTGAAGATGCGAAAAATCCTCTATGGCTTAAAGTTTCTGCACCAAATAATTCCCCAACAACGTCTTCGACACATTTAATCATATCTTTATTGTCGTGCATAGGTTCTGAACCACTTATGTCTTCAATGGTTGCGTTTGCACCAAATGCTGCTGCGATTGATGAAATAACTCTGTTAATTTTTTTGTTCGCTTCTTTCAATGCGTTTACGCTTGCACCACGAACATAACTTTCCATAATAACTTCATCAGGAACAGTGTTAACTGAACTGCCACCCTTTGTTGTTATTGAGTGGAAACGAATTCTATCGTCTTCTTTAAAAGTTTCTCTTAACGAGTTAACTGCGGTAATAGCCATTGCTTGTGCATTTAACGCATTTATGCCTTCGTGTGGGTGTGCACCTGCGTGTGCGGCTTTACCCTTAAAGGTTGTCTTCTTTCTTATAACGCCGTTATGACCTTCAACAACGCCAAACTTATAACCTTCTGGTTGGTCTATCGTTTGGTGCACCATAAACGCAAGGTCAACGTCTTCAAAAAAGCCTCTACTAATAAATTCTGCCTTACCTGATGCAAAATTGATAATTCCTTTGTTAATAAGTTCCTTTCTCTTGCTAATTTCAATGCCTTCTTCTGCTGGAACAAAGCAAAGTTTAATTTTACCACAAAGGCCATCTAGAAGTTCTTTATCGGTAAACGCTTTTGCAACGCCAAGAAGTGCGGCACATTGAGCGTGGTGGGCACAAGAGTGAACTGCACCCGTTTGCTTATCGCTCTCTGGGTGACCTTCAAAAATAACCGAGTCAAGTTCAGCCAATGCTAAAACAGTTGGGCCAGGTCTTCCCGTATCTATAACAGTGTAAAAACCTGTTATGTTTTCAGCCTTTGTCAACTTATAACCCATTTTTTCAAATTCGTTGATTAAATATGCATTGGTTTTGTGTTCAAAAAAGCCCGTTTCTGGCATAAACCATAAATCTCTTTCTGCTTTTAAAATATAATCTGTATGTTTTTCAACAATTTTTGCAATATTTTTCATTTTTAGTTATCCTCATTAAAAATCTAATTTAATTGTTCCGTTATCATTATAAGTGACCATTGTTTTATCTTTAATAACAGAATTTTTGTGTGCAACAAATTCGTTAATAGAATTAAATTGTGGCTTATAATTTGCCATTACTTTTTTTGCTTTTTCAGCATCATTTGATAACAAATTCCTAATTAAACATACTTGAACCACTGCACTGTTAACACAAACATTAATTGGGTCAGCAATATAATAATCTTTTCCGTGAGAAGCACCGCTTGCACCATAAGCATAGCCGTGAACTGCTGGGAATAAAACACTAACGTCGCCCATATCAGTTGATGATGACAAAAAGCCACCTTGCTTTAATGAGCCTTCACCATATAATCCTTCTACAACTTCCTTTACACAATTAATTAAATCTAGATTGTCGTGCATTGGTTCTGAACCTGGCACGTCTTCAACAGTTGCGTTTGCACCAAAAGCAGCCGCACAAGAAGCGATAACTCTGTTAACTTTTACGTTTGTTTCCTTTAACGCTTTAACGCTTGCACCACGAATATAACTTTCAACAATTATTTCATCAGGAACTGCGTTAACAGAACTTCCACCTTTAGTGATTATTGAGTGAATACGGATTTTATCTTCTTCCTTAAATGTTTCCCTTAAAGAATTGATTGTCATATTGGCAGCAGTCGCTGCGTTTAATGCATTGATGCCGTTATGTGGTGAACTTCCAGCGTGTGCAGACTTTCCGTGGAAAGTTGTTCTTTTTCTTATAACGCCGTTGTGACCTAAAACAGTGCCGAATTTAACGCCTGCTGGTGCATTTGGGCTTGCGTGGAACATTAACGCAACGTCAACGTCGTTAAAATAGCCCCTTCTTATAAATTCAGACTTTCCTGATAAATATTGGATAATGCCTTGTTTAACAAGTTCTTTTCTCCTGCTTTGCTCAATACCTTCTTCTGCGGGAACTACGCAAAGTTTAATCTTACCACATAATCCTTCTAAAACTTCTTTTTCTTTTAATGCACTTGCTATACCTAACATTGCTGCACATTGTGCATGGTGACCACAGCAGTGAACTGCACCAGTTTCTTTATCGCATTCTGGATGGGTTGGGCAAATTAAAGCGTCAAGTTCTGCTAAAACTAACACTGTTGGGCCTGGCTTACCTGTGTCAACTACGGTGTAAAAACCAGTAATGTTTTCAGCCTTTGTTAGTTCATAGCCCATTTTTTCAAAGGCTTTTATCATATAATCGTTTGTCTTATATTCAAAAAAACCTGTTTCAGGCATGTTCCATAAATCTTTTTCAGCCTTAACAACCAAATCCGTGTATTTTTGAACAATTTTTTCAATATTTTTCATTTTCTTTATCCTTAATCTTTGATTTTTAAAATCATTTTTTGTCCGTCAAATTCAAAATCAGTTCCGTAAGGGCGTGAAAGCCTATCAACTATATCGTAAATTTTCTTTGCTTCATCACCTTTTGCAATATATGGTAAACCGTTCATATCGCCTTCTCTTTTAAAGCCAAGTGAAACAGGATATAATTCCATAGAAACAAGGTCTTCACCTTCAAACACCATATTTGGTAAAACTGTAATAAAACTGCTTTCAAGTGCTTGTAAACCAATTTTTCCGCCATGTGAACGAGCCATAAGTCCTTCATATGCAGTCGCATTTTCACTGCAACCCCATTTGTGTAAGAAGTCTGCTGGGAAATATTTTACTCTCATACCTTGGTAAATAAAGTCGCCAAGTGAGTAAATAATAGGTTTCCCTTTATAAATTTCAATAGGACGAAGTTGATGTGTGCCACCACCAATCATTGCTGATGCACCTGCATCAATACATGCCATTGATAGTTCTCTAAAATGCGTAGGAACGTTTTCTTGTGATTTTCCTTCCATAGTATGGCAGTGAATTACAACAAAAACATAATCACAAACTTTTTTGGCTTCTTTAATGTCGTTTACCAACCTTTCTTTATCTTTTTGAACGCAAACGGTTACAGGCCTGCTTCCATCATAACAGAAGTTAACTCCACCAAAAACATAAACCCCTTCTGGGTCTGGTTTTACGAAACCGGTTTTAATATTAGCAATACGTTGTGCATTAATATCGCATTTTTCAGCAATCTTTTTTAAGTTTTCATAATCTTCTTTATCAATTTGGAAATATTTTGTATATCCTGCATAGTTTACACCAGGTCTACCTTTCATTTTAGGTGTTGGTATGCCTGCTTTTGACGCATCGTTAAATTGAGTTGTTATTGCAATAACCGCAACTTTCTTACCATCAACTTCTATAATCCCTGGTTTGCTTGCATCCGCAAGGTCATAACCTGTGCCAGAGTGTGCATATCCCCTCTTTTCAAGTTCCTTAATAGTATCTAACATACCATGATAAGAATAGTCCATAACGTGGTTGTTTGCAGTGCCATAAAAGTTAAATCCGTACTTTTCCAAATACTTAAAGTCTTCTGGTTCAGTATTTAGCCAAGTTCCACCTGAATATGCATTACCAAAATCGCCAAACTCTGAAATGTTTGTTTCAAGGTTGGTAATTTTAATATCATTTTCACCGATAACTTTTGCAATTTCGCTTAATTCTGCATCATATTCCTTTGGAAAATCTGCAACAAAAAGTGAATCGCCTGTTCCTGTGACACTCAATCTTTTGCTCATAATATTTCTCCTTTTGTGGCAAATAGCCAAATTTTTATATATTAATTTTTTTAATTTCTTTTCTTTCTAAATCTTTCAACGTCAACGTATTATCTTCTAACAAAATATAACTGTTTGGCGTGTCATTTTTTGGTAAAGATAGCGAGCCTGCGTTCGCAACCACCGTTTCGCCAATTTTTTCTATAAATCCGGTATGAAAATGCCCGTAAATTAATGCATCAAAGTTGGTTTTTGGCATATAATCCTTGTTATTAACGTGGCCGTGTGTTAAATATACCGTCTTATTCCCGCTCATTAAAACCATATTTTCAACAAACGAAAACTCTGAAATCATATTATCAACTTCGCTATCACAGTTGCCTTTAATAACAATTAAGTTTTCCTTAACCCCATTAAGAATTTCAGCAACTTTCATAGGATTATAGTCTTTTGGAAGTTGGTTTCTTGGACCGTGATTATAAATATCGCCAAGAAGTATCAATTTATCAGCGTCCTCTTTATAGCAAATATCCATAAGTTTTTGGGCATAAAATGCCGAACCGTGTAAATCTGATGCTATTACTATTTTCATAATTTTATCCTTTAATTAAATCTAAAACGACTTCTCTTGCAATCATTAATCCTGCCGTTGCAGGAACAAATATCATGCTTGGTGGCGTTCTGTCTAAAGTGTTTTCTTTTGCACAAACGCTCTCTTCTGAATAAACAACTTTTACGTTGTCTATCCCACGCTTTTTAAGTTCCCTTCGCATAACCCTTGCAAGCGGACAACCCTTTGTGTCCGAAACAAAGCCAACTTTAAGTTTTTCTATTTCAAGTTTTCCTGCCGTTCCCATTGAACTGATGACAGGTATGTTTAGTCCTTTTGCCCTTGAAATTATCTCTAATTTGGCACTGACCGTGTCAACTGCGTCAACAATATAGTCATAACCACTCAAATCAAACTGATTGGCGTTTTCAGGCAAGTAAAAAACTTTATAAGTTTCAATTTTTAGGTTTTCATTTATACTTAAAAGCCTATCCTTTATAACGTCAACCTTGTCTAATCCAACAGTGTTTTTTGTTGCGATAACTTGTCTATTTAAGTTGGTTTCATCCACCTTATCGCTATCGAACACGGCAATTCTGCCTATGCCTGAACGAACCAAAGCTTCGGCAACAAAACCACCAACCCCACCGACGCCAAAAACGGCAACCGATGAGGTTTGAAGTTTATTTAACGCTTTTTCGCCTATTAAGTTTTTCACCCTACTAAATGCTTGCATTAAAGTAGTATTATCCCCTTTTTAGCGTTTTCAGTTATAGTTTCATCAGCCCAAACAGATGCTTGAACTTCGCCTATGTGTGCCTTGTTTAAGAAGAACATACATAGTCTTGATTGACCTATTCCACCACCTATCGTGAGTGGTAATTTTCCGTTTACAACGTCTTGACAATATGGGTTTGAAAGTTTTTCTAATTCGCCTTTCTTTTTTAATTGCTTTACTAAACTTTTTTCATCAACCCTAACGCCCATTGAAGAAATTTCAATGGCTAAATCTAAAACGTCGTACCACAAAATAATGTCGCCGTTTAACTTCCAATCGTCATAGTCAGCGGCTCTGCCATCGTGTGGTTTTCCATCGGATAAATCCCAACCGATTTGGTATAAGAATATTGCACCGTATTTTTTTGCTGCGGCACTTTCCCTTTGCTTTCTTGATAATGTTGGGAATTCTTTTTCCAATTCTTTTGTTGAAATAAATGTAATTTCGTCTGGAATTGTATGTGTTATTGATGGATACTTTTTGTTGACCGCTTTTGCAAGTTTTTTAAGGGCTTTATAAATAGCCTTAACAGTCTTTTTCAAATATGTAAGAGTTCTTTGCTTTTGGGAAATAATCTTTTCCCAATCCCACTGGTCAACGTAAACCGAGTGCAAACAGTCAAGGTCTTCATCACGCCTAATCGCATTCATATCCGTGTAAAGTCCTGTGTCTTGACTAAACCCGTACTTTGCAAGAGCCATTCTCTTCCACTTTGCAAGTGATTGGACAATTTCAACGTCCTTTTTTAAGGTTAAAATATCAAACCTAACAGCCCTTTCATAACCGTTCAAGTTGTCGTTTAACCCCGATTCTGGCTGAACAAAAAGTGGTGCTGAAACCCTTGTTAGTTTCAACGCTTTTGCAAGTTCATCTTCAAACGTATCTTTTATAAATTTTATCGCTATTTCCGTCTCTAACAGATTAAGCGTGGATTTGTATTCCATTTATAAACTCCTTTATGCTAAAACACCTTGGTATAATGGATATTTTTTAATTAATTTTTTAACTTCTGCTCTAACGTAATCAAATGCATTTTCTTTTTCATTGATAATCTTTGTGATAAGTTCAGCAATCTTTTCACAATCATCTTCCTTAAATCCACGGCTTGTGATTGCTGGCGTGCCAATTCTAACGCCACTTGTCACAAATGGTTTTTGCTTATCAAATGGAATTGCGTTTTTATTTAAAGTGATATTAACTTCATCAAGCATGATTTCAAGGTCTTTACCTGTGCAATCTTTATCAGAAAGGTCTAAAAGCATCAAGTGGTTATCTGTTCCGCCTGAAACGAGTTTAACGCCAAGCGATAAGAACTTTTCGCTCATTGCTTTTGCGTTTTTCTTAACTTGTTCCATATATGCTTTATATTCAGGCTTAAGTGCTTCGCCAAATGCGATTGCCTTTGCTGCGATAACGTGCATAAGTGGACCACCTTGTGTTCCTGGGAAAACAGCCTTATCAATGATTTTTGCATATTGCTCTTTACATAAAATCATACCGCCTCTTGGACCTCTTAAAGTCTTGTGAGTTGTGGTGGTGACAAAGTCTGCATATGGAACTGGGCTTGGGTGCAAACCTGTTGCAACTAAACCTGCAATGTGTGCAATGTCAACCATCATCATACAGCCTGCTTTATCACAAATTTCTCTAATTCTCTTAAAGTCTAAAATTCTGGGATATGCGCTTGCGCCACAAACCAAAATCTTGGGTTTAACTTCTAAAACTTGTGCTTCTAAATCGTCGTAATCAATCGTACCGCTTTCTTCTTTAACGCCGTAGCCAACTGAATTGAAATATTTACCAGAAACGGTTACAGGGCTTCCGTGAGTTAAGTGTCCACCGTGAGCAAGACTCATACCCATGATGGTATCGCCTGGTTGAAGTACTGCAAAATATACTGCAAAGTTTGCGTTTGCTCCACTATGTGGTTGAACGTTTGCATGGTCTGCGCCAAACAATTTTTTAGCACGTTCAATGGCAAGCGTTTCAACGATGTC